>JAEUJD010000095.1 GCA_016793015.1 Phycisphaerales bacterium | reverse complement strand
AATGACATCCACAAACCCGTCCTGCCCGAGCGTCCAGACGATCTGCTGCCCATCGGCGATGCCCACCTTCGTGAGCTTGAAGCCCGAATCGTCGCGTCGCAGCACAAACACATCCGCATCCGCCAGCGCCGAAGAAGCCGCGGCAACCAGGGCACACGCGCAAACCAACAACGACTTGAACTCAAACATGCCGATCACTCCCATTCGCCGCGTCTTCCGCGGCAAACCCTCAAGATGCCCAAGCTCCGCCCGCCCGTCAAAATAGCCTCAGCGCCATCACGGAAAAGTCAGTATATTACGAATCGTAATAAACCGGCAAGCCGATACAAGCGTCGCCAATCCCGAGACCAGCCTCCGTAATCAGAATTTGGCCATTTGCAAATCCGGCCCTTTGGCAATTTGAATTCCCATGCCCCTCACCGATCTCGAGCACACCGTCCTCGGCAACGTCTGGAAAAAGGGCGAGTGCTCCGGCTACGAGATACTTCAGGAGTTCACGCACTCAACAGCCGCGTACTACCGCAGCCGCGAGGGCGCGATTTACCCGCTGCTCGCCCGCCTGGTACGCCGCCGCTTGCTCCGCGCCCGTGCCGACAAGCAGGGCAATCGGCCCCGCCGCCTCTATTCGATCTCGCCCTCCGGCCTCGCGGCTTTGAAGGCTTGGCTCGCCGGACCGATCCCCGAAGCCGACGCGACCGTCCCGCCCGATCTCGTCCGAACCCGCATCTATTTCCTCGGCGCGATCGAGCCGGCCAAACGCCGCTCCATGCTCCGCGACGCGGCAAAGCGCATCCGCGGGCAACTCGCGGCCAATCGCAGGAAGCTGAAGCACTTCGAATCCACCGGAAACGTGTTCGCTGCCCTGGCTGTTGAAGGCATTAGTGTGGTCATGCAGGCGCGGTTGAGTTGGCTTCGGCGGGTGGAGTGTTCCCCTGAATTCGCTGCCATCCCTCGCACGGCCTTTTCGCCGAGGCAGAAGGCATGAAGCGTCGTGCGTCGTCGAATCAAAGACAAAACCACCCGTATCGCGGGTGATTTCGAACTGCGTGAGATTTACAAAACCTTGCGTATCAGGTCGCTTCAGCGCCGCCGGCGCATCGCCGCGAGAGCGATCAGCGGCATCGCCACCATCAATCCGCCCTGCGACGGGATGCGTGCCGCGACCGTCAGGTCGCGGAAGAACGTGTCCCCCTCAGCGAACGATGCGAGCACGATCTGCGAGCCCGCGGGCTTCTTTGCATCGAACCCGAGTTTCGCAACTGTCACCCCGTCGATCCGGGCGTACGCGACATCTTCGCGCACCCCGATCATCAGATCATGCACGCCATCAAAGAGCTTCTCGGCTTCGGCATCGATGTCGACCGACTCGACGATCAGGTCGTTTTCCCAGCGGCCGAGCGTGATCCGGGGCTTGTCCTGCCGGTCGGCCACCAGCGCGATGCCGCTGAACCCGGTCTTGGGTGAGAAATCCGCGGCGACGCCGAAGCCCCAAATGATGGACTTTGCTGCGTCGAGCGT
Organism: Phycisphaerales bacterium; assembly: GCA_016793015.1. Lineage (GTDB taxonomy): Bacteria > Planctomycetota > Phycisphaerae > Phycisphaerales > UBA1924 > JAFEBO01. The sequence goes on along the minus strand of JAEUJD010000095.1, from coordinate 30,755 downwards.
GACCTGCGCTTCGAATCGTTCCGGAAGCCACTCGAGTTCGCGCGAGACCACACCAAACGCAGACAGCCCCATCTCACCAAAGGCGAGCTTGGAATCCCAATCGGACCAGCCCGCGTCTTTCCGCAGACTGTCCTGGAGGATCAATTCACCGCGTGCCGCTATTGACGGCGCCAAACCCGCAACGAGAATCCCGGCAATCAATCCACGCATGCACACCTCCGCGAAAACGCTTTCGCAAGGTGAACGTCCAAAATCGACCGGCTTGCGGCAACCCGCGCCACATGGAAACGGTGCCGAATCCGAGGCAGGAACCCCGAAAGTCGGCGCATTCGGCGCAGACGAATCAAGCAGAACGCAAGCAACCTGGCAAACCAGGGAAACGCGTTCCGACTACCAGCCGTTATCGGCGATGGAAACCGCCAAAGCGTGATGCCCCGCCAAAACCTCCAAATCCGCCCCCCCCAAACCCGCCTCCGCCGCCCCAAGAGTGCGAGCCGCCTCCCCAGCTATTGCCTCCTCCGCCCCAGCCGCCTCCTCCGCTTTCGCCTCTCGCCCACGAATCGCGGTTGAGTCCGTTCATGTTGTCGTGGTCCTGCCAGCCGCCCTGGCCGCCTTCGTTCCCTTGCCCCCAGCGATTCTGCAGATCAGAAGTTGATCCGCTGCCGCTTCCCCATTGGCTCTGCCAGGAATTTTGCGAGCGATTCTGCCAGGCGCTCGAATTGCTGGCCTGCGCCGCGCGGCTTTCGGTCTGATTGAGGCCCTGATTTCCCCCCAGATTGCCCTGATTGCCGCTCATGTTGCCGGTCTGGCTTGGACGGTTCACATTGTTCCAGCTTCCGTTGTCGTACTTCTGCCACTGGCCGCTGTCGTCCTTCTTGTAGACGTTGCCATCATGGCCGGCGTAGACATCGCCATTGCTGGTCTTTGCAACCGTCGAGTCACCCTTGTGCGCACCCTCGGCCCACTGACCGGACGAATCTTCCGCCCAGCCCTTTGTCACACCGGTCGCGTTGTTTGTGGTGTGACCCGCCTCGGCCCAGCGGTTGCCCTGAGACACATACGAATTGCCCCACGAGCCGTAGCCGTTCGAGCCGCCGGTGTGCTGACCGTAGGTTCCGGTCCACGGGTTGTACGCCTGCGTGCCGTGCACGCTGCCGTAGGGGCCGTACGCCGAGCCGCTGCGGAAATACGTTCCGGTCGCGGGGTTGTACCCCGCGCACCAGCCCGCCCCGCCGTACGGGCCATAGCAACCCGCGCCTCGGTAGTAGGTTCCATATCCGTAGTGATACACGGGTGCGCAGCCGTACGAGTAGTAGGAGGGGGGGCAGCCGTAGTACCAGCTGTTGTTGCCCGCGATGAGCGCTCCGGTCACCATGCCAGCACCGAACATCACGGCTCCGGTCGCGGCGACGTATTCGCCGCTGTAGCCGCTGGTATAGCCCACAACGACGGTGTCGGGCGTTGTTGAATACACCTTAACGTACGTCACGTTGTAGAGCGGGCACGAGGGCGGGATGGTGTAGATGACATCGGGGACAACCGAGCACACAACCCACGGTCCCGTGGGAGATGTCGCAATGAACCAGACACCCTTGTTGCAGCAGTAGTACGCGCCGCCGTACTGCACGATCTGGAAGGGCGTGTTCACGGCATAGGTCATCTGCGTATTGGGGATCGCAACGTACTGGGGGGTGCCGACATAGGTCACATCGAGCTTGGCTTCAGCAATTTTGACCGTCGCCTTCTGAGGGACATTCGCGAGCAGGATGGCATCCTGAGCCTGCTGCGTGCCGGGCACCGACGCGAGCACATACGCCAGAGGACAACTGGCCGGAATATTCGCGAAGGCCGGGGGAAGGCTGGCCGATGCCTGGGCCCAAGGGCCGTTGAGCGTTGATGCGCTGAACCAGCGTCCGGCCACGAGGAAGTAGTACGTTGAATTCGAGACGTTGTAGAACAGCGTCATCGTCGGGTTGTTCACGTACATCAGGGGCGTACCCGAGATAGGCGTATACGACGGCGGACCCTGCGTGACGATGAGTTCCGCCGGCTGCGTGCTGGTGAAGACCACCGGCACTGTTGCCATAGGCTTGCCGGGCAAATTTTTCAGCACCTCTTCCCAGCCGGCTTTGGGGAGGCTGGAGAAATCCGGGGGCAGTGTTGCCGCGGCGGTCCACGGGCCTTTCAGCGGATCGGGCGCAGTCATCCACGAGCCGTTGTTCAACAGGTAGTACTGCGTGGTCGTGCCGTCCATCAGCATCAGCCAGTTGGTGTTCGCGGCGAACATGATCTTGGTGTTGGGAATCGGCTTGAAATCCGGCTGGCCCATGAACATGACCAGGATCGCGGGGTTCTCGCTGTAAAAAATCGGCGGCGGCGCCATGTTGAGCGCGACGCCCGGGGGCGGAGTCATATTGCGCATATAGACCAGGACGCGATCGAGCGAGAGCGTGAGCGTGGATTTCTGGGGCAGCGCTTCTTTGACAACAGCCGTGAGGGCCGCGGCGATCTCGGGCGACGCACCCGGAAAGCGGATCGCGGGCTGGATGTCGGTGAGCACGACCGTGTTCGCCGCAGTGTGAACCTCGGTTTCCGCCTCGGCCGCGATGACGCCCATCTCGGGAGTCGAGGCTCCCTGCAATGTCACCTCGATCGCACAACGGAATCGCATCGTGGTGTAGTTCTTCCACGAGTCGATCTGGGGCTGGTGAATCAGGATGGTCGTGCCGTCCTTGGAGAAGGAACGGGGCCAGCCGGGATCGACGGGGGCGGGCACCTGCGCTGAAGTAGGCGGCGGGGTGTTGGGTGTCTGCGCCGCCGCGAAAGCGGCACAAAGGGTCAACACTGCAACGGTGAATGTGTGCTTCAAGATACGTGACCTCAACAAAGGGCACCGGGGGGGATGGCCGGGGTCGGCCGGGGAAGCGCAAGTGTAACGACCGGAGACTCCCGGTACGTGCGGTACTGACCCCCAGTTGCGGTCTAGGAACTGGCGGCGGAATCTGTCGGCGTCGAGCGAGCCGGAATTCGTGTATCAGAGGATCTGGCGTGCGCCTCGAGACGCTCCAGCCTTGCCAGTGCCGCGGCGTCCCGCATCAGCGGGTGGGCTGCGGTGGGATCGGTGATGCGAAGCCATGTGCGGGCGCGCAGAAACGTGAACACCGAAAGTCCGGCACGAAACCGCGCGGTTCCGGAAGTGGGGAGCACGTGGTTCGGCCCCGCTCCGTAGTCGCCCAGCGCCTCGGCGCTGAGCGAACCGATGAAGATCGCGCCGGCGTTTTTGAGCAGGAGCGCGATGCTCGCGGCCTGATCGCAGAGGATTTCAAGGTGCTCGGGTGCGCTCCGATCGCAGAAGGCAACCGCTTCGGACATGTCGGTACAGACGAGCGAAAAGCCGTTCGCCAGCGCGCGGATTGCAACCGGCGCCGTGGGTAGCGTGGCGAGCTGCCTCCGCAGCTCCGCATCGACCCTGGGAGGCAAACTCTGGTCAGTTGTCACCAGCATCGGCACGGCGTCGTCGTCGTGCTCGGCCTGCGCGAGCAGATCGGCCGCCACGATCTTCGGATCGGCCGATGCGTCGGCCAGCACCAGCAGTTCCGAGGGGCCGGCGAGCATATCGATTCCGACATCGGCCGAGACAAGCTGCTTTGCCGCCGTGACCCAGCGATTGCCCGGACCAACGATCATGTCGCATGCGGGAGCGCCGAAGAGCCCGCGCCGGAACGTGCCGATCGCCTGCGCGCCGCCGACAGCGAGCAATCCATCCGCGCCGGCGATTGCCGCCGCGGCAAGCGTGGCGTCGGTCGGCTTTGGCGAGGCGACCCAAACATGTTCGACTCCGGCCGCCCGCGCCGTGACGGCCGTCATCAGCACCGAGGACGGCAGCGGAAATCGGCCTCCCGGCGCATAGCAGCCCGCAGAAGACACCGGCAGCCATGTATGCCCTGCGAATCCGGACGGGATCGGGAACTCGAGGTCGCGGACGCACGCCCGCTGCGCCGATGCGAAGCCACGGATGCGATCTGCTGTTCGCTCGAGCAACGATCGTGTCTGCGGGGGGAGACGATGGAGTGCAGCGGCCAAGTCGGCCCGGTCGCGGACGACGCTTTCGCCGGCGTTGATGTCACCCAGGCGGACGGCGTGTTCGATCACGGCGTTTTCGCCACCCGCATCAACATCGGAAAGAATCTCGGCGGCGACGCGGACTGTGTCCGGGTCGAGCGGAGCGCCGCGCGTCGGCACGGGATCGCCGAAGCCGATCGATCGGAGAAGCGGGCGGGTTTGGGTCACGGGCGCTTCTCCTGCACTGGTTTGGCTTCGCCCGGACGACGGGTCAGGCGCAGGCCGCGCCGATCGAGTTCGGCGCTCACTTCTGCGAGCGACACGCCGGACCGCATCATCGCGGTCATCGCGAAGAAAAGGAGGTCGGCGGCCTCGTGGACGACTTCGGCGTGCCCGGTGGCTTCGGCCAGTTCACCGGCCTCTTCAACCAGTTTCGAGGCGAGCAGACTTGGCGAACGTAGAAGTTTCTTGGTGTACGAATCCGGAGCATCCGATGCCGCGCGGTTGTCGAGCACCGAGGCGAGGAGCGCGAGCCCGGTGCATGTGCCCCAGCAGGTTTCGCGCCCGAGATGGCAAAAGCCCTGACCCGACTGACGGACGGTAAAGCGCAGGGCATCGCGATCGCAATCCGGATCGATCCGCAGCAGCGTCTGCACGTTGCCCGATGATTCGCCCTTGGTCCACAGGCCTCGCCTGCGGGAGTGGTAAACGCCCCGTCCGGTGCGGATCGCTTCGCGCACACTCTGATTGCTGGAGTACACAAGCCCCAGCGCTGTTCCGAGTTCGTCGGTGACGACGGTGGGCCACAGGCCGTCTGGCCGATCGGAGCGCACGACCGAGGTGATGGCGTCGGCTAGCTCCAAGCGGCCGGTGTACAGCGCCATACCGACCTGGGCATCGGCGCCGAGGTCGTCGAGCGCTCGGATTTCGTCGGCGGTTGTCACGCCTCCGGCGATTGTGACTCGGGCGCCCGCCGCGGCACGCACAAGCTCGGGGACCAGATCCAGGTTGGTCCCAGACAAGCGTCCTTCTCGTTCGATGAAGGTGACGAGGAATCCGCCAACGAGGCCCTCGAGCGCTCGCATGCGGTCGAGGATGGTCTCGCCGGTTGGTCTTCGCCAGCCTTCAACCACGACCTCGCCGTTGTCGGCGTCGAGCGCCGCGATGACTCGATCGCGCGGGAGGCGTTTGAGAAGGTCGGGCTTGGCTGCGGTGCCCAGGACGATCTTGGATGCGCCGGCATCGAGCCATTTTACGGCGGTTTGTTCGTCGCGGATACCCCCGCCGATGCGACACTTCGCGAGACGCAGCAGCGGGAGGATCAACCCGGCGTTGGAACCCCGGCCGAGCGCTGCATCGAGATCGATGACCGCGATCTCTCCGGCGATCGAGAAGCGCTTCGCGATCGGGATCGGATCACCGGCATCGAGCGCGTGCTCTTTTCCTCCGACAAGTTGAACCGTCTGGCCGTTCATCAGATCGATCGATGGGATGATCACAGTCGAACCTCCACACCTTGTGTCTTCAGAAACTGCTTGATCTGCTGCACAGAGAAGCGGGCCTCGTGAAAAATCGTCGCGGCGAGCACGGCTTCTGCGCCAGCGGCAATTGCTTCGACAAAGTCCGAGGGCCTGGATGCACCGCCGGAAGCGATGACAGGGACGTGTACGGAGTGCGCGACGGCTGCGGTAAGATCGAGATCGAAGCCGCTGGTTGTGCCATCGCGATCCCAACTGGTGAGCAGGATCTCGCCCGCGCCGAGCGACTCGGCACGCACAGCCCACTCGATCGCATCGAGGGGAGTCCGCGAGTCCCCTCCCTTGATGCGAACGTTCCAGGTCGGCCTGGGGTCCAACGAGCGAGCGGCATCGATTGACGCGACGATGCATTGCGAGCCGAAGCGCTCGGCACATTCAGAAACAAGCTCAGGCCGGAGTGCGGCAGCGGTATTGAGGCCGACCTTATCCGCGCCGGCGTTGAGCAGGCGGTCGGCATCATCCGCGGAACGCACGCCGCCGCCGACTGTGAGCGGGATGGAGAGAACCGCGCGGACTCGCGCAATCGTTTGGGTGTCGGCGATGCGAGACTGTTTGCCCGCGGAGATATCAAGGAGGGCAATCTCGTCGGCGCCTTCGGCTTCATAGCGTGCCGCGAGTTCGGCCGGATCGCCGGAATCGCGGAGGCCCTGGAAGCGGATGCCTTTCACGACGCGTCCACCGTCGATATCAAGGCAAGGAATGATGCGGCGGGTCAGCATGGCGCTGGCTCCTTCGCGGCTGCGAGCGCCGCCCAGCGTTTGATGAGCGAAAGCCCCGCAGCGCCGGAGAGTTCCGGGTGAAACTGGCAGGCGAGCGTGCGGCCTTTCTGCATGGCGGAGACAAAGCTGCCGCCGTACTGAGTGAGGGCGCACTCCCAACCGGGCGGCGGCGTACGGACGCAATAGGAGTTTGCGAAGTACATCCAAGACGGGCGGAGAAGTGGCGGAGTCCCCGATGCAGCGTTGATTTCGGAAGGAAGCACTTCGTTCCAGCCCATCTGCGGAGTGCGGAGGTGCGGCTGAAACCGAGTGACTGTGCCCGGGACGATGGACAGTCCGGGGATGCCCGGGCTTTCCTCGCTGAATTCAAAGAGGAGTTGGAGACCGAGGCAGATTGCAAGGAGCGGGAGTTTGGCCTCAAGGCGTGACTTGATCGCATCGTCAAGGCCGTCCTCGCGCAATGCTTTCATGGCCGGTCCGAACGCTCCGACGCCGGGAAGTACGACGAGGTCGGCATCGCGAACCGTTTCGGCAATGCTCGTAACAGTGCTGCCGACGCCCAGGCGCGTGAATGCCGCGGCAACGGAAGCGATGTTTGCGCTGCCTGTCCGGATGATGACAACATTGCGGTTCACAGAACTCCCTTCGTGCTGGGGACCGAGCGAGCATCCGTGCGGGCGATGGCCGTGCGGAGAGCAAGCGCGAGCGCCTTGAATGCAGCTTCGGCGCGGTGGTGATCGTTCTCGCCTCGCAGCACATCGACATGCAGCGCAGCACGCGAGGCCGTCGCGAGCGATGCGAAGAAGTGGGGGATGTTCTCGCAGGAGAGCCCGCCGAGCATCTCGCGGCGCAGGCCGAGGTCGACCACGGCGAAGGGTCGGCCCGAGAAGTCGATCACGGCGCGGGCGAGCGACTCATCGAGCGGCGCGTACGCGCTGCCGAAGCGGGCGAAGCCCTTGCGTTCGCCGAGTGCGCGGTCGGTGGCTTCGCCGATCGCCAGTGCGCAGTCTTCGCAGGTGTGGTGATCGTCGATCTGGAGATCGCCGTTGCAGGTGATTGCGAGATCAATGCCGGAGTGCACCGTCAGCGCGGTCAGCATGTGATCGAGGAAGCCGACGCCGGTCTTGATGCTGGCTTGTCCATCGCCATCGAGGTCGATCGAAACAGAGATATTCGTTTCGCGGGTGACGCGTTCGATGCTGGCTTTTCTGGGTTTCATGGGATCAAGTCCTCCAGTGCGGAGAGAGATGAGAGAGTTCGAGCGACGCCGGCGCTCTCGAGCGCCGCAGCGGTTCGCGGATTCGCGTCACCGGGCGCGAGCACGCCCAGCGGCACAACGCCGGCCGCACGAGCGGCCAGGATGTCGTCCGGCGTGTCGCCCACCATCCACGCGTTGGATACGCCCAAACGGGAAAGCGCGAGCAGAACCGGCGCGGGATCAGGCTTCGCAGTCGCGTCTTCCATACAAACGGACGCCGAGAAGATGGAACGCAGATCGAAGCGATCGAGCAAACGCTCGAAATCGGCACGGGGGCGACCGGTAACGGCCGCGAGCGGGAGCTTTGCCGCCAACCGTTGGAGGAGTGCACGATCGGGGATCAGGCGTTCGTTCTCGCGCAGGCCGGGTGATGCGGCACTGCCCTGATAGAGCGATTCGAATCGCTTCGTGACTTCCGCGAGTGTTGTGCGGAAGCCCGCTTGTTCGAGCAGACGCTTTGTCAGCACCCAATCGTTGTTGGCGTTGCCTTCCGCCTTTGCTGCCGAAATGTCGGCGCGAGTGACTTGCACGCCGAAAGATCCTGCCGTCTGGCAGATCGCCTCGCGATACGAAGCGCCAACATCCGCGATCACGCCGTCGATGTCGAGCAGCAGGGCTTTGGGACTGAGCGTGCTGCGGAGCGCTCCGAGCAGCCTTGTGAAATCCGCCGCATCTCCCGGGCAGGTGATGCGGAGCGCGTTTTCGAGCCCGGGTCGATCGTCAAAGCGACGCACGGCGATGCCCAATCCGCCAAGCGCACGCCAGACCCACTCTGCGTTGGTGAAATTGCAGAGCACAAAGTTTCCCTGCGACGAAATAGGCGAGCCGCCGAGCTCGCGCAGGAACGTCTCCAGATTCGCCCGCTCATCAACGACGCGGGCGATCCTGGCCGGAAGCCGGGAGGGTGCTGCAAGAAGCGATTCCACCGCCGCTGCCAGCCCGATCGATGAAACGGGATAAGGGGCACCAACCGAGGCAAGTCGGCGGATGTTGGAGGCATCGCCCATCGCGTAGCCGACGCGCATGCCGGCGAGTCCGAAAGCCTTTGAGAATGTTCGAAGGACGATGGCGTTTGGAATTTCCAGCGCGGCCCGGGTCAAGTCCTCATCGGCAAACTCGGCGTATGCCAGGTCCACGAGCACGATCGCGCTCGGCGCTGCCCCGGCGAGGGCGCGGACAACGTCCACGGTCGCAACCGCGCCTGTGGGGTTGTTGGGAGTTACGACCGCGATCATCGCGGTCCGATCGGTGATCGTGTGAAGGACCGCTCGGAGCGGATACGGTCCGTTCGGCCACGGGGGACTGATGACGCTCGCGCCGGCGAGCTGCGCATAGCGCGGAATCATCTCGAACGTCGGCGCGGGAGCGATGATCTCGAGGCCGTTGCCAAGGAATGCGCGGCAGGCGCGGTCGATCGCGTCGTCGGCGCCCGCAGTCACCAGAACCCGATCGGCGGTCAGATCCCAAGCCTCGGCCAGCATCGCACGCAGGCCGGACGAATCCGGGTAGCGGCGAAGCGAGTCGGGTTCTGTGGCTAGGCACAGTGCCGAGAGATCGACGATTGGTCGTCCCTCGTTGGCATCGAGGCGCAGATCAATCGGTCCGGCGTGCGTCGGGGGCCGGTACGGAGCGGGGAGCGCGAGCGGCCCGCCCTGACCATCAAATGCCGGGATGGGAGTGAGCGTGGGAGTTTTCATGCGATGATCTGCGAAGGTTGAGACACGACAACGTCGGTTCCGCCCCGGGCCTTTATCTCGGGAATCAGCCGGGGGAGTTCGGTCCGGAGAACCGCGGCCTTTACGGCATAGCCGGCATCACCGTGCAGCGTCGCGATGGTGGGCTCGCGCATGCACGGCAGAATCTCGATGAGCCGGGCGAGCGATACTCGATCGACATTGACTTCGATCATGACACGCTGGCGGGCTTCGAGCACCGACTGAAGCAGCATCGAAAAGCGGTCGATCTGGGTGCGGCGGGCGGGGTCCGCGAGCGCGCCCGGTGAGGCGTAAAGCCGGGTCGAGCTCTGGAGGATTTCGTCGAAGACGATGAGGTTCTGGGCCCGAAGCGTTTCTCCACTGGCGGCGATATCGACGATGCAGTCGGCGTCTTCCGGAGGGAACACTTCTGTCGCGCCGTACGAGCGAACGAATTGGGCATCGAGGCCGCGCGATTCGATCCAGCGCTTGGTGATTCGTTCGTATTCCGACGCCACAACGATCCGTCGATTTGGGAGCCCCCCGGCCCTGAGAAGGTCGGCCGGTGCCGCGGCGACGAGACGGACGGAATCGAGGCCGGTATCGAGCACTTCGACGAGTTCAGCACCGAGTTCGTTCACCCAATCGGCGCCCGCAAAGCCGAGATCGCGGGAGCCGGCGTGGAGCATCTCGACCACGTTCTGCGGCTTCAAGATCTTCGCGTCGATCCCCGGCAGTGAAACCTGGGGCCGATACGCCCGACCGCCGACGCGCACGCGGATGCCCGCATCCGCGAGGAGCGCGAAGATGCCTTCCTGCATGCGGCCTTTGGGGAGGGCCAGGCGGAGGGGCAGCACGCTCGTGCTTTCAGACGACGGGCCGGCGGCAAGACTTGACGATGAAGAGGAACGCGAAACGGATGTGCTGGTCGGCATGGAAGCTCCCATGCCGGCACCGCCCGCCGCCGTGTGTTCTCGATCAGAAAACACAAGACGCCGGCACGGGGCCGGCGTCGATTGGCGGACTGATTTTCACGATCTCAGCGCACCATCACCCGGCCATGCTCGAGGCATGATGGTGATGGAAATGGCTGGAGAGAACGTTCTTCACGGGAGAATTGATAGGCGGGGAATCTCGGAAGGCAAGCGGACGATGGCGGGCGTGATGGACTCCAAAAAGCCAGAAGTCCCGCGTTTAGCGGGACTTACTTAAGCGAGGCGGACGGGAATCGAACCCGCAACCACCGAATCGACAGTCCGGTACTCTAACCAATTGAGCTACCGCCCCGAAATGGCTCCGTTCACAAAGCGGTAAGGCCTCGTGAGCGGGAGGAACGATACGCGGCCAGCCGCAAAGTTCAAGTGGCACGCGGATCGAATCGACAGACCGAAAACAATATTTGAATAGGGCGGTGCGGGGTTCGCGCCGCCGGAAGATTTACGAACGAGCCCGCTGCGGAAGCTCGATCCGGCCTTTTTCCTGCATCTCGAACGCATTTCCGCCCTTACCGACCTTGGACGCGGCAACCCACATCACGCCGCAGGCGATGGCGAGCATGACGACCGAAAGAAAGGCGAGGACCGTGAAAACGTCGAGAGACGCACCACGTTTGGCCCGACCGCCCGGCATCTGCATTCCGAATTGAGACATGGCTGACTCCTGATGCCGCGAAAGAAGGTGAAGGGTTACTGAAGGCGGGTGGTGACCGAATCGCCGCTCTGCACGGTGACGTTGCGGCTCAGCGCGTCGACGCGACCGATGGCGAACCGCATGTCGGTCTTGACGATGACGAGATTGGCGACGAAGTCCTTGCCGCGGCTGATGAAGAGCTTCTGGTTCTCGCGGATGCGATCGTTGCTGCCGAGGTTGATCTTGACGAGGGTGGCACCGGTGGAGGGATCGGTGGTCACGTTCTCGATCGAGCCGGTGACGGGGATGCCGGTGTCAACGAAGGGCTCCTTCGCGAACGAGACGCCCATCATGCCCATCGATGCCGAGCCACCTTCGCGGGCGAGGCGTGCTTCTTCGAGCTGTTCGCGGAGAGCGCGAACGCTCTGGCCGAGCACTTCGTTCTGGCTCTCGAGATCGCTGATGCGGTCATCCGACTGAACGGCCTGCTCGCGGAAGCGGAGCTCGTTCTTGCGGAGCGAGCCCACTTCGTCGCGGTAGCCCGTGAGCAGGGTGGCCTGGGTCTTCACGGTCTCGCCGAGTTCTGCGATCTTGAGGGTGATGGCCTGAAGGTCCTGCTCGGCCTTGGCCTTGGAGCGGGTGAGTTCGGCGTTCACACGCTCGAGCTCGCGCGAGCGGGCTTCGCGATCGGTGAGCTGCGATTCGAGAGCGGCGCGTTCCTTTTCCCAGCTCGCCTTGGCGGTGCTGGCCTGGGTCGCGTTGTCGGCAAGCTGGCCCTGAGCCGCCAGGCTTCGGGCAACTTCCGCGTCGCGATCGGCAAGGATGCGGTCGGTGTTGAAGGAATACGAGATCACCAGCGCTGAAAGGAACAGGCTGAGAACGGCAGCGATGATGACAAGAACTTTCGTAAGGGTCGCCACGCGAGGCTCCTGAAGTCCGCCAAGCCCGATGCGCGTGCATCCTGGCTGGCAAGGGTCGAATCATTCGAGCCTACCGAGGCCCGATCAACCAAACGCCCCCCATCCCGAACCATCCGAACACGAATTTTGACATCATGAGGGAGGACGGTGCTCCGACGCATGCAGTCTATCCGATGCCGGAAGCCCCTCTGTTCCGCCCGTTTCCTGTCGTTTGCGGATGCAGAAGGGGGGCATCTTGTACAGGCTGCGGGCTTCCGTGTCAACCCCGAGCGACAACCCGCTTGGGGTCGATCGCAAATCAGGGCAGTTTTTCTCCCATCAGACGGGCGTGAGCCCGGATGACCGAAGACGCGGCAACCACGCGGACCATCGGCGAAGGATCGTTCATCATGGCTTCGAGCGTCGGAAAATGCTCCGCTCGGGCGGTGTACCCGTAAACCGATGCCGCCTGCTGGCGAATGGTTGGATTGGGATCGTGGGCGTATTCATCCGCAAGGAAACTGCCTCGGTCGAGCCCGAGTTTGGCGATGGCGGTCGCGCACGCGAGGCGGAACTCGGCGGGCATCGGATTGTTCCGGCCGTCGCGGTACTCGGAGAGGTAGATCAACTGGTCCATCGAGCGGGCGTCTTTGACTTCGCCGATTATCTGGACGGCGAGAACGGCGGTCTCAAAGTCTTCGGGGCGCGCCGGGAATAGCGCTGCGCGAATGCCCTCGATCGGCTCGTTGTCGCCGAGCTTGACGCGGGCCTCGCCGCACTGAAGCTGGAAAATCTGGATCTCGAGAGGCCGGGCGCGGGCGATGTTTTCCACGGCCGCGGCTCGCAGCATGGGAATTGCGGATCGGTTTCCAAACTCTCCAATGACCACGGCGGCTTGGCTCCGCACGGGCAAGGGCTCAGACCCTGTGAGGTAGCCAGCGAGGGGGGCGGGGTCGACCGGCTTGCCGAGCTTGTTGAGGGCGTAGATGACGGAGATGCGGACGAACGGCGAAGGGTCGTTTGACAGAGAGTAGATCTTGGGTGCCGCGGGCTGGTATTTGGAACGGCCGCAAGCGGCGGCGGCCATCGCCTTGACGCCAGCTGTGGGATCGTCGAGGGCTTTGATCAAAATGCCGCCGAGGCGGTTGGGAACGAGCGATGCGCCTTCGCAGGCGTAACCCCGGACTTGGCCGTCCGGGTTTGTCGCAGATTCTTCGATGACCTGCAGTGCCTTCTCTCTGATCTGTGAGAGTTTGACGGGATCGGGTGGAGCCGCCTTGGGTGCGGCAGCGACCGGGGGCGTTCCCGAGGCGGTGGGGGTGAACTTTGCCTGCGACTCAACCTGCGGCTTTGCGGCCTGGTGGGAAGAACAGCCAAGGGAGCCAGCGAGGGCAATCAATCCAGCGATGGCGAAAACGCGGTTTCTCACAATGAACCTCCGGTCGGGCTGCTACCGGTCGCAGCCACAGGATTGTTCGGCGATCCACGCCGGAATGCGAGAATCAGGAGGCCGGCGAGGGCGATCGGGAAGAGCCAGCAGAAGTCGCCGTATTCGCGGTAAAAGGTTGTGCCTCGGAAAAGGGCGACGTTTTCGACCATGATCCCGTCCATCCGCGAGGAGCGGCCCCCGATATCGATCAGCCGGTTGCCGTTGGCCCGGCCGTACTCGGTGACCGAGGAAATGCCGGTGTTGGCGGCCCGGACGACGGCGACGCCGAGCTCGAGGGATCGCCAGCGGGCCGCGATCTGGTGCTCGACACGGGCCGGATCGAAGTTTCCGAACCAGCCGTCGTTGGTGATGTTGGCGATGAGCACCTTGGCGCGCCCCTGGGCGGCGCGGTTGACGAGTTTGCGGCAGAGGCTGGATTCGGTGATCTCGAAGCAGATCGGGGTGACGATCCGGACGACTTCGGGGCGCTTGGCGAGGGGGCTTGGAGTGGTGGGGGCGAATTCAAAGGCGCCGATGCGATCGGTGGAGCCCATGGAGAGATCGAAGCTCATTCCCGCGGCGCCGATGGAGAGCAGTTTGTCCTGGAGCCACGGCCACGCGGAGATGTAGGGCATCGTCTCGCCGAAGGGCGTGAGGCGGATCTTGTCGTAGCGGAGAGGCTCGACCGCGCCGTTCTTGAGCAGGAAGACACTGTTGAAGCGGCGGTCGAACTCGAAGTCGGCGTTGGGCGTGAAGGTGTCAAGGCGCAGACCTTCGGTGCCCAAGGCTCCGACCAGCATCGGAATTCCGAGTTCGCCCTGGAACTTCATCAGAGCGGCCGCGAGCGACGGCGTTCGCTTGCCCAGCGATTTACCGTGGGCATTGAGTTCGTCGAAGTCTTGAAGGAATGCGCCGGGGAACATGGTTTCGGGCCAGAGGATGACAGAGGGTTTCTGTGCCGCGGCCTGGCGGGTCAGATTGAGGAAGTGGGCGAAGTCGCTCTTGCGTTGCTCGAAGGACCAACCGATTTTGTTGCTCTGGGGCAGATTGGTCTGGACGATGCCGACGCGGATTTGGGGCTCTGCGGTGGCATAGATCGCGTAGAAAAACGCCGTCATGCTGATCGCGACGAAGGCGATCGCGATGCCAAGGGCGATCGCGATTCGGGATGCAAGAGTGCGCACGGTGCGAAGTGCTCGCGGAGCGGTACCGGGGGCCGGAACGAAATCGAACGCGATTCCGACAAAGGAGGCCGCAAACGCGCCCACGCCGTACGCGCCGACGATCGATCCGGCTGCTGAGAGGTAGACGTTGTTGATGAGCGGGTGCGAGATCAAGAACCAGGCGTAACCGTCCCAGACGACCTCGCCTCGAAGCCACTCAAGCCCGGTCCATGCGATCGGCACGAGCAGGCTGAGCGGAATGCGAGGCAGACGCCGGCGCATGAAGTTCAGCGCGTACGCGAAGACGCCCGGATAGATCGTGAGATAGAGAACGAGGGGGATGTAGCCGGCGGTCGAGATGGAGATCGCCCACTGGCATTGGTACCAGTAAAAAGCGGATGCGCCGAACGCGACGGCAAAGGCGTCGCGCCAGCCGAGCCGATCGGGGCGAACCGCGATCCAGACCAGCGGCGCGATCGCGATGAGTGTGGCGGGCCACAGACCGAACGGCGGGAACGCCAGTACGAGGAGCAGTGCGTGCGCGAGGCCCGCGAACAGAGGCAGTAAGAGCCGCTTCACGGGTCGATCCTTGACCGCTCGAACTTTGGACGCAGCATGGGGAGCGAGAAATTAGCGGCCGGAGTAGTCGATGAGTCGCGCGAGTTCGGTGCGCATGTTGGCGCGGGGAACGACGCGATCGACGAGACCCGACTTGAGCAGGAACTCCGAACGCTGGAAGCCTTCGGGGAGTTCCTGACGGATGGTCTGCTGGATGACGCGCGGGCCGGCGAAGCCGATGAGCGCGCGGGGTTCGGCGAGAATCACGTCTCCGAGCATCGCGAAGCTCGCTGTCACACCACCGGTGGTGGGGTCGGTGAGCACGCTGATGAAGAGGCCGCCCGCATCATCGAGCCGAGCGAGCGCTGCGCTCGTCTTGGCCATCTGCATGAGGCTGAGGCCCGCTTCCTGCATGCGTGCGCCGCCGGAGCAGCTCACGATGATCACGGGAAGTCCGGCGTAGCCCTTGGCCTTGTTCGGGGTGGCGGCTTCGATTGCCCGCGTGATCGTCTCGCCGACGACCGAGCCCATCGAGCCCATCATGAAGGTCAGGTCAAGGCACACGAGCATCGCTTCGCGGCCCTTGATAAAGCACTTGCCGGCCCGGATCGCATCGATCTGGCCCGTCTTGACCTGCTCGGCGATCAGACGCTCGCGGTACGCCTTGAGGTCCTTGAACTTGAGCGGATCGGTGGGCTGGAGATTGGTGAACATCTCCGTAAAGGTTTCGGGGTCGGCCAGCTGGAGGACCCGCTCGGCAGCGCCGATGCGGAAGTGGTGGGTGCACTCGGGGCAGACGTTGAGATTGGCTTCGAGGTGGCGCCGGTAAACCATCTTGGCGCAGGAGGGGCAGCGGAGCCAAAGGCCCTCGGGGATCGAGGCACGCCGCGCGGGCCGGACTTCGCTCCAGGTGCGGGCGGGGGTCGGGGCCGGGCCGGATGTTCTCGTCGAACTGGCTGTCTTCGTCATGGCGTACAAGTTCCTTCGGTTTGCCCGACTCGGATTTGCAGGTGGGGACCCGCTGGAGACAATCCCGGTCCGTTGGACGGATTCGGGTTTGGCCCCTTCCTCATGGAGCAATCGACCTTGCGTGGCTGCTCCGCACATCCGTGCGTTCGGCGGCAAGCAACGCCCTCCGCGTCGCTCGGAACTTCCTTTTCAGGAAACTCCCGCGCTCCGATCCGCTCGACGGCTCCTGCCGACGACCCACGCGGACCGGTTGAATGAGGCCAAGTTTAGCCTAAATCGGTTCAGGGAGCGTCAAGGCTGGATCGGGTCTTGTTTGGGTCCGGTGGACAAACTGTCGTTTAGCTGCCTCGCAGAGCCTGCATCACACCTTTTCGTTCCTCGGGAGGTTTGCCGAAAATCGCGCTCGCCGAGACAAGGGTGTCGATTCCCGCGGCGCGGCAGTCTGGGGCGGTTTTGGGAGAAACTCCGCCATCGACTTCGAGGCGCTGATCTTTTCGGAGCAGGGGTTTGATGCGCTTGGCTTTTTCCAGCACGGACGGGATGAACGCCTGCCCGGAGAAGCCGGGATTCACGGACATGACGAGAAGCACATCGAAAGCGCCCGCGACATCGAGTAGCGGGGCAACGTCGGTCGGCGGGTTGACGGCGAGGCCGCAGAGCGCGCCGGCCCTGTGAATGTGATCGGCGAGTTTGGTCGCGACGGCGCCCTTGTGCGTCTCGACGTGGAAAGTCAGGTTGGTCGCCCCGGCCTCGATAAAGGCGTCGACGAATTTTTCCGGTTCCTCCACCATCAGATGGACATCGAGCGCGGCAGTGGGGAAGTACTTCCGCATCCAGCGGCACATGTCGGGCCCCATGGTGAGGTTCGGGACAAACCGCCCGTCCATGACATCAAGGTGCAGGTAGTCCGCGCCGTTCTCGAGCAGGGGGCGGCAATCCGCTTCCATTCGACCGAAATCGCCCGACAAGATCGACGGGCCGATCAGCGGCAAGTGGGCGGGCGACTTGAAGACGGCGTGGGCTGGAGTGGGAGTGGGAGTGGGGGTGGGGGGCATCGAAACACTGTAACCGCGGATGCAGGAGATGAGGTAGCATGGTCGCCCCGTTCTGGACGGGAAGGAGAGGTGGCATGGCGGGATTTCAAGAGACGCACGATCGACTCAAACGCGTGGGGCAGGAGCACCTGCTCAAGTTCTTCCCGACGCTCGATGAGAAACAGAAGACCGCCTTGCTCGCGCAGATCGAGGCGCTGGATGTCGAGGCGTTGCCCGCGATGGTGGAGCGGTATGTGCGGAATCGCGCGAAGCACTCGCCCCCGTCGGGGCTCGAACCGGTCGATGCGTACCCGCACGATGCCAAATCATCCAAGAAGCCCTGGGACAAGGCGAAGTACAAGAGCGTGGGTGAAGACTTGCTGCGCGCGGGGAAGGTTGCGGCGTTCATGGTCGCGGGCGGACAGGGAAGCCGGCTCGGGTACGACGGGCCCAAGGGCTGTTTCCGGGCGGGCGAGGTGAGCCGCCGTTCGCTGTTCGAGTTTTTTGGGCTGGGAATTCGACGCGCTCAGCAGCAATACGGCAAGCCCGTGCCTTGGTACATCATGACCAGCCCGCAGAATCATGCGAGCACGCAGGCGTACTTCAGCGAACACCGCTCGTTCGGCCTTGACCCCGCGAATATCCTGTTTTTTCAGCAGGGCATGCTGCCGTCGTTCGATCTGGCCACGGGCAAGGTGCTTCTCGCGCGCCACGATGAGGTCGCGACCAACCCGGACGGACACGGCGGCTCGATTGCGGCGCTTGAGAAGAGCGGCGCGATCGCCGACATGAAGCGCCGGGGCGTCGAGCACCTTTCGTATTTCCAGGTGGACAACCCGCTGGTGCGCACGCTTGATCCGGTTTTTCTCGGGCTGCACGCGAGCGCGCCCGATTCTTCCGGCGAGATGTCGAGCAAGATGATCCCCAAGTTCAACCCCGATGAGAAGGTCGGCGTCTTCGCGAGCGTTATGAAAAACGGCCGGCGTGTTGTGGATGTGATCGAATACTCCGACTTTCCCGCTGCCCTGGCAAAGGACACGCTGCCCGACGGTTCGCTCCGCTTCAACGCGGGCTCGATCGCGGTGCACGTGCTCGGCGTGTCGTTCCTCGAAAAGCTCGCGAGCGACAAGAACTTTGAATTGCCGTTCCACCGGGCCGAAAAGAAGGTGCCGTTTGTCGATCTCGAAACCGGCGAGCATGTCGCGCCGACCTCGAACAACGGCGTGAAGCTCGAGAAGTTCATTTTCGATGCGATCCCGCTCTGCCGCGGGTCGATCGTGCTGGAGACCGACCGCATCGAGGAATTCGCGCCGATCAAGAACGCGACGGGCGTTGACAGCGCTGAGTCGTGCGCGCAGATCCAGACCCTGCGTGCAACGCGCTGGCTCGAGGCGGACGGGGTCAAGGTCCCCCGCAAGGCGGACGGCACGCCGGACTGTGTGCTTGAGATTGACCCGCTGCACGGGGCGGAATCGAGCGATATACGAGAGCGCGTGCAGGGGCTTGTCATTCATGCGGGCGATCGGCGCGTCATCTGAAACGCGGCTCGAGCGGGATTTGTGGGCAGAACGGCCGAGCAAGTTTCAGAGCGTGCTTTGATCGAGCAAGCAACCGCGTCCCTCGCTGAGCATCGGGCTCGTACGGCATGTCGTCGCCGGTCTGCGTGCCACAAGAGGAAACTGTCTTGCACGCATCGATCGGGTTTGGGCGATCTAGGCTTTCGGCGCATGTCGAGCCTCCATTCGCAAGACCGCTTCAAGCAATTCCCCCGCGATCTCGCGGCGGCCGTTCGCGTGGAACGCCTCGGGCCCAATGTGCCCGCGCTGCTCGCTCATCCGGACTGGAAGACTCCTGCGCCGGTTGTGCTCTGGATGCACGGGCGCACCGCGAACAAAGAGCTCGATCCCGGACGTTTTCTTCGCTGGATTCGAGCCGGAATCGCCGCGTGTTCGGTGGACCTGCCGGGCCACGGCGAACGACCGTGGGCCGGGGCGCACGAGTCGGATGCCAGTCTCAAGGTGATCGGGCAGGCTGTTTCCGAGATCGATGCCATCGTTGAGGCGCTTGCCGATCCGCGATTCGGAGGCCTCTTTGATCTCGATCGCATCGCCATCGGCGGCATGTCGATGGGCGGCATCATCGCGCTGCGGCGTCTCTGCGATCCGCATCCGTTTCACTGTGCGGCGGTGGAAGGCACGACGGGCTGGCTGGAAGGTTTGTATTTTCCCGAGGACCACGCGCACGCGGGCGAAGTGCCGCCCCGCTGGGTGGTTCGTCACGAGCGCGACGCGGTCGCTGCGGTGAGTGCCGCGGCCCACCTTGCCACCTTTCGACCGATCCCGGTGCTGATGCTCCACTCGGAGGCCGATCGGATGATGCCGTTCGCGGTGGCGAAGGGCTTCGCGGAGCGGCTTCGCAAACACTACGAGCAGGTTGGCGCGGATCCATCACTTGTTGAACTTGTGACGTGGGCAGAGACCGGCGCGCCGGAAGAACACATCGGATTCGGGCGCTACAGCAACGACGCGAAGAACACGCAGACCGCGTTTTTCGTGAGGGAACTAAAGCCGGCTATCAGCTGACAGCTTTTTCACTAATAGTCCTGTCCGCGCACCCCGTCCTTGGTCGAGTGCAGCTTGATGTTGCTGCCGCCCCGCATGACATTGGCCACACCGTCTTTCGCCTGCACGGGGTTCTTTGCGTCGCCGTGACCGTCGGCGAACACCATCGGGGCCGGGGCGTCGTAATGCGAGTCCACAATCTTCGGCCGCTTCGAGTAGTACGCCACGTGCGCATCGAAGAGCATGACCTTGCTCGATGGAGTGAGCACGTCCTCGGGCTTCACCGGGGCAATCATCTTGAGGTCGTCTTTTGGATGCTCGCCGAAGAGCTCCGGCTTCGCGATGAACGCGTTGGAAAGCCGGAGAGAAATCTGCTCGCGTGCCTCGAGGTCGTCGCCTTCGGGAAGCGTTTGCGGCAGGCCGGGCGAAACCCAGACCGGATAATTTTCTTCGGGGTTTACAAATCGGGCAACCGGACCCGCCCACATCCATTCCATCTCGAACGGATCGCTCGTGATCATCATCGTGTTCGGGCGGAGCCACTGCGTGCCGATCATTCCTTCAGGCACGGGCATATCACCGTGCGCTCCGTGCACCGGTGCACCGGGCTCGATAAACGGATAGGTTCGATACTGGCCTGCGTACTGCGCGAAGGTCATGCCGACCGAGCGCACGTTGGCCATGCCCTTGGTTTGCCGCGCCATGAGGCGGGCCTGGGCAAGTGCCGGGATCGCGAGCGCGATCAGCAGGCCGACGACGCCGATCGCGATCAGGAGCTCGATAAGGGAAAAGCCGCGGGATTTGCTATGCATGACGTTCTCGAATGAGGGCGGGAGGAATTGGAGAATCGAGCGAAGTTCCCAGAGCGATCATCCGCCCCGATCGCTCGGTGCCTTGGGGGGCGCAGATCCGTCGCCCGGGCTCCCCGAGCGAGGCCGGATGACTTTGGAGAGAGCCTTGATCGTTTCGCCGTTGTTCGAGTGAAACTGCAATTGCACGGGCACCCACTTGCCCGCCCTGACGTTCTGCGCGAGGATTATCCCGAGCAGGAATTTCTTTTCGGCGAACTGGGGGTCCTTCAGCTTTGCGGGCATCGTTACTTCGACCCGCGGCGCATCGGCGGGCACGCCTTCCATCGAGCCTTCCAAAAGGCCGGTCAGGGGCATCATCATCGAGGCGATTTCGTTTCCGTCGCCCGATCGATTCTGATTGATCATCATCGGCACCGCGCCGGCGGGCAGCTTCGCCAGCATGTCCGCGAGCGGGCCTTCGACTTTCGGCGCCTTGCGGACCACCGTGTGCGTGGTATCAAGTTCGCAGAACTTCAGGATCGAAGCGATCTGCTGAACAATCCCGGGAATCGAGCCCGAAGCGGGGGGCTTGCCACCGTTCGCGGCGATGAATCCCCCGCCGTCCTTGATCTCGCCTTGAGCGAGCGGCCCGAGAAATCGCGTGAGCGCGCCGTTGATCTGGTCGGAAGTCTGAAGGGGCGTTGCGGTCAAACCCTCGATCTTGGCGGATTGTTCGCCTGCCGCGGCACCGATCTGGGCGATCAACTGTGTTGATTCATCCGGCGTGGTGACGGCCGTGAACTGCGGAGCCTCGATAAACGTCGGCATGACGCCGTCGCCCATTCCGGCGCGTCGTCGCTGCGACTTACCGTCGGGAGTCGCTGCCGCGAGGCTTCCCGAGGGCGGCGCGCCGCGCTCGATCTTCTGATCGGCGCCGTCGCCGGGCTTTTCGGAGCGAACAACATCGCTCGCTGATTTCGGCCTCGGAGCGGTCCGCGTATTTTCGTACACGCTCCATCCGGCGAGCGCAAGCCCTCCCACGCCCACGAGCGCCGCGATGGTTGTTCCGATCGGGCCGTAGGAACGACGCGGGCGGGCGGGCGCTGTCAGCGGGCCGGGGGAAGGACGATCCAAATCGTCGATCAGACTTGTCATACACGCACACGATGCGCACGATGCTCGGTTCCGTCGGGCCACCTCGTCATTTCTGGCCAATTGTGCGATGCGCACGCGATCCACCAGACCTGTCATACTCCGATCATGAGCGAGTCGGCTCCAAATTCAGATTCTCCGCCCCGGGCATCTTCCAGGGTCGCGATGCTTTCCGTCGCGCTCCTGCTGCTCATCAACCTTTTCAACTACATCGATCGCTATGTGCTGGCGGCAGTCGAGCCACTGATCCGGGCCGAGTTCTTTCCAAAGGGCGCGGCGGACGACAAGACCGCCGGTCTCCGGATGGGCCTTCTCGCGACGGCGTTTCTGGTGTCGTACATGATCGCGGCCCCGGTCTTCGGCTGGCTTGCCGACCGCTGGAAGCGATGGGCGATCGTCGGCATCGGCGTCACCGTCTGGTCGCTCGCTTCCGGTGGCAGCGGAATCGCCACCGCCTGGCTCGCCATGCTTCTCATGCGCGTTCTGGTGGGAATCGGTGAAGCCGCGTACGGGCCAACGGCGCCGACGCTCATTTCAGATTTGTTCCCGGTGCAGCGCCGGGGTGCGGTGCTCGCCTGGTTCTACGCCGCGATCCCTGTCGGCAGCGCACTCGGATTCGTCATGGGTGGCCTCGTTACCAAGTACACGACGTGGCACTGGGCGTTTCTGCTCACGCTCCCGCCTGGCCTCGCGCTCGGCGCGATGTGCTTCCTGATGAAGGACCCGCCCCGCGGCATCTCCGACGGCGCGACACACCATCGCGCCGGACTTCGTGATTACGCGACGTTGGCCCGAACTCCTTCGTACGTCCTTGCAGTCGCTGGCATGACGGCGTTCACGTTTGCGATTGGCGGCATCTCCTTCTGGATGCCCACCTTCCTCCACGAACATCGCGGACAGAAAGATCTCGGGCACGTCAATCTCATGTTCGGGGGGATCACGGTCGTCGCGGGCCTGAGCGCCACCCTCATCGGAGGCTGGCTCGGCGACCGCCTGCGTGCCCGCTACAGCGGTTCCTACTTCCTGGTTTCGGGCGTCGGCATGCTGGTGGGCTTCCCCTTCTTCCTCGCATCGCTTTACGCACCCATGCCGATGGCGTATGGCTTCATCTTCATGGCGATCTTCTTCCTCTTCCTTTCGACCGGCCCGAGCAATGCGATTCTCGCCAACGTCACCCATCCATCCATCCGGGCCACCGGTTTCGCCCTCTCTATCTTCTTCATCCACACCTTCGGCGATGCGATCAGCCCCCCGGTGATTGGCTGGGTAACCGACCTGACCAAGTCCCCGTCGAACCCTGCGGGCGATATGACGCTTGGTTTCCTCATCGTCGGCGCCATGATCCTGCTCTCCGGGGCACTCTGGATCTGGGGCGCTGCCTTCCTCAAACGCGACACCGAACTCGCGCCCACCCGCTTCGCGAGCAATCCGCGGTCCACGACCTAAACTCGGGTATGACCACGTTTCAAGCCGACCCCAAGGCCCCGCCCGCCAAGTTGAGCGATGTCCCCTCTCCCGAGGGCCGCTTCGGCGCGTTCGGCGGCCAGTATGTTCCGGAAACGCTTATGGCCGCGCTCGCGCAGCTCGAGCAGGTCTACGAATCCGTCCGCCAGGATCGTGATTTCTGGGACGAACTTCGCGGCCTCTTCGCAACCCTCGTCGGCCGGCCGACCCCGCTGTACAAGGCCTCTCGCCTGACGGCGCATTCCGCCGAACTCTCCAGGAAGAGCGGCAACAACGGCCAGGCCGCCACCATCTGGCTCAAGCGGGAGGACCTGGCTCACACCGGCGCGCACAAGATCAACAACACGCTCGGTCAGGCCCTGCTCGCCAGGCGGATGGGCAAAAAACGCATCATCGCGGAGACCGGCGCGGGCCAGCACGGCGTCGCCTCTGCCACGGCCGCGGCACACCTGGGCCTCCAATGCGATGTCTATATGGGATCGGAAGATGTTCGGCGTCAGAAGCTCAACGTGATCCGTATGCGGATGCTCGGCGCCCGCGTGATCGAAGTCGAATCGGGCTCCCGGACCCTTAAGGACGCCACCAACGAGGCCATGCGAGACTGGATGGGCTCGGTCGAAGGCACCCACTACATCATCGGCTCGGTGGTGGGGCCGCACCCGTTCCCGATGATCGTCCGAGATTTCCAGTCGATCATCGGCACCGAAGCCAAGGCACAGTGCCTCCGCTACATGGGGCGCTTGCCCGACTCGATCGTGGCGTGCGTGGGCGGGGGCTCCAACGCCGCGGGCATCTTTTATCCGTTCGTGGACGATTCCAAGGTGCAGTTGATCGGCGTCGAAGCCGGTGGTCGATCGCGTTCGCCCGGGCAGCACGCGGCAACCCTTTCGATGGGGACTCCCGGTGTCCTCCACGGGACGCTCTCGTACGTGCTTCAGGACCAGAACGGGCAGACTGCCGATGTGCATTCCTGTTCCGCGGGCCTGGATTATCCGGGCGTTGGGCCGGAGCACTCGTTCTGGAAGGACTCGGGGCGCGTCACGTACACCGCCGCGAGCGATGAGCAGGCCCTCGAAGCGTTCACGCTCCTCGCCCAGACCGAGGGCATCATCCCCGCCCTCGAAACTTCCCACGCGATCTCGGAAGCTGTGCGACTGGCGTCCACGATGAAGGCGGATCAGCACGTGCTGGTGTGTTGCTCCGGGCGGGGCGACAAGGATGTGGAAGAAGCATCGCGATTGATCGCGCTACGGAACGAGCGGACGTGAGTCGACGCTTTTGCGGCGTCCCTTTTTGTCGTAACTTGGAACTTTGCCGAACCGATCCCTCATCGAGCGCGGTAGGATCCAAGAACCTGTCGGATTGATAGATGAATGCGGAGTCGCCGGAGCTGTTTCCCGTGCGTCGTGGTTGGTTCATTTCCGTATTGGTGTATGCCATGGCCTTGCAAGCCGGGCCGGTTGAGGCGCGCGCCGGGCAGCCGGACGCGAGGCCGGCAGGCGACGCGGCGGATTCGGGGGAATCTGGAGCCGAGAAACCCGGCACACAGGCGCTCGTGGCACGATCCGCCGGGGCGGACTCCGATGCCGAAATCCGTCGCCTGCTCTCGTTGCCACCGGATTCGGACGGCTTTCGCGAGATCGTTGATGCAATCGGGTCGGCTTCGTCGGTGCGGGCCGAACTCCTGCCCGACCTTATCGCCGCCTGCAATTCACTGCCCGCGACGCAAAAGGGTGCGATGCTCCGCGCGATTTCATCGATCCGCGAACGTGCCGCGGCCCAGTATCTGGTCTCACTGCTCGATATCCCGAGCGCCGACACAACGCTGCGCCGGGCGGCAATCGATGCTCTTCGGCGGCAATCCGGCCGCGACGATCTCGGTGATGATCCGGCCAAATGGCGGGACCTTTTGAGCGGTCTCCCCACCGAAGAGGCCTGGCGTGCGAGTTCGATCATCGCGCACGCCGCGAAGGCCGACCGGGAGAGTGAGCAAAGAGTCCTCATCCAGGCGCGATTGCTTGAAACGCTTCGAAGCCTGCATCTCGCGACACCGACCGAGAAGCGCTGGCCTTTGATTACTTCGATGGTGAGCGATTCACTCCCGTGTGTGAATCTGCTCGGGCTCGAACTGATCTCACGCGAGCTTTCCGCGGGCAATCGGCCCGACGCAAAGATGGGCATCCAGATTCTTACTCTGCTTGGTTCGACCGACCCCGCGATCCGTGAACAGGCGGCCCTGCTGATTGCCAATCTCGCGCCGGATGGCGCGGACAAGGCCGTGCGCGATGCGCTCGATCACGAGCGTGTGCCGGCGACGGCTGCAGCGTTGTTGAATGCCGCGGCCCGGTGGCCGAGCATCGAGATCGAAGAATCGGTCCTCGGCTGGGTCGACCCGGCGGTGTGGACTCATTCGGGCACGGCGCTGCGCGATGCCTCGCTGGATGCATCGTGGGCCTTGTATCGCGGAGGCATGCTCCGCTCCGAAGCGGCGTCAAGGCGGGTTCTCGACGCTGTCCGAACCGTCAGCCTGGGCGATCTGAACGGCTCGGGCTGCCGGCTGCGTGCGGAGCTGGGGGACCAGTCGGATCTCGATGCCATCGTGGTCCTGCTGGGCTCAAAGAACCCGGCTCAGAGGCTGGCGACGGCCGAAGCGCTTGTAGGGTCTCCAGAATTTCTCGCGCGAATCCTTGCCGCGGCACGAGAAGATCCGCTGCTCATCGATGTTGCGGTGCGGGGCGTGATCACGATCGCACCGACCGTGGCGAATTTCGCGGCAATTGAAGAAGCGACACGCAAGGTTCCGGATCAGCGCCGCCAGGCACTGACAATTGTCGCATCGGTGCTGAACGAGGATGAGATTCTCGATGCCAGCCGCCGATTGCGCGCGGATCCGGCGCTGCGCGAAGCGATCCTCGCGACGCTCGCAGACCCGCGGCGTGTGATGTCGGAACGAACGGAGCCTGCCCGGCTTTCCTATACCGCCGAGGCGCTGGTCGAGCTGGCGGAGCTTCGCATCGAACTTGGGAAGTACGGGGAGGCGCTTTCCGCTCTCGAAGCGTTGCCCGAGATTGAAGAGTTCATTCCGGCGACTCGGCTGCGCGATCTCAAGGCGATCTCGTTCATCGGTGTCAATCGGCTCGATCAGGCACGCCAGATGGATGCCAAGCCCGAGGTGTGGCTTCGCGGGCTTGAACTTTGTGCGGATCAGGCACAAGCCGCGCAGATCGCGTCGCTGATCGAGACCTCGATGGCGCCTACGTTGACCGAAGCCGACCGCGCCAAGCTCGAGCGGCTCAAGGTTCGGATCGCATCGAAATCGCACTAGCTCGATGCCGGTTGCCCGCAGCGCCTTCGAAACGTCATCAAATTATTCTGAGGTGGCGAGCTCTGTCGCGATGCCTTCGATCGCCCTTGTCAGGATTCGAATCGACGCGAGGAATTCGGAAATGCGAATGTGCTCGTTGGGCGTGTGATCGAGCGAGCTATCGCCCGGTCCATACGCCGCGATCGGGCAATTCCAGACCGGCCCAACCACATTCATGTCGGATGTCCCAGTCTTCAGCTTCGGCGCTGGCGTCAATTGTTCCGCCCGAATCGCACCCGTCAGTGCTCTCGCAATCACATTACTTCTGTCCGCTACATGCGCTACTTCATGTCCAGCAAAGTGCCAACTCGTCCGAGCGTTGATGCTCGCGGTGACCTCCGCGCAGATCGTTTCCAGTTCCGCCGGCGTCACGCCCGGCGGAATGCGGAACCCGATCGTCAATGCTGCGCGATCGGCGAGTCCGTCGTGATCCGAATGAATCGAGCGCAGACGCGATTGCACCTGATCGAACACCCGCTTCGCACCAGCCGTTCGAGCGTCGCACGCGGCACGGATGCGCGACCAGACTTCGAATGCGAGTTCGGCGGCAGTTGCTTCGGGGCCAGCCGAGTGCGACGAATCGGTTTCCAGATCCAACTTCGCGATCAAGCGGCCCTTGTATCCGAGCGTGACACCCTCGACGCCACTCGGCTCCCCGATGATGCACGCGTCCACGCGGTAGTTCGCTGCTGCGAACCGAGCACCCTTCGAAGTAGCCGCCTCTTCTTCGACCGCACCGATTACGCGTACGCGGACTCCGGCAGGCAACGAGGCACGCGCCGCCGCGATCGTGAACGCCGCAAGCGGACCCTTTGCATCGACGCTGCCCCGGCCGTAGAAGACATCGCCCTCTTGCCGCACCGGTACGACACCGGGCACAGTGTCGATATGCCCGAGCAGGACGATCTCCTTTGTGCTGGGCGACGAATCACCTCGAGTACCAACCGCGCTGCCGCTGGCATCGACCATCGACTCGAGTCCCAGTGCTGCCATTCGCGTCACGAGCAGTTCCACGCACACACGCTCGTGCATGCTGAGGCTTAGCGTCGAGACGAGATCGATCAGCAACTGCGTCGCTTGCGCGTCGGAGACGGTGACAGCATCGGATTGAGCCAAAGTGTCGCTCATTCGATGACAGTTCCCACGCCGAGTAGTGCTTCGGTGATCGGGCTGCGTCGCCGTGCATCGCCGATGACTACGCGGCGGACTCCGCCTTGCAGAGCTTCACTGGCGCCGAGGACCTTCTTCTTCATGCGGCCTTGTGCCGCGGATTGTGCGGCTTCGATCTGCGACTTCGGAAGGCGGTCGATCAGAGACGACTCATCCGGGAACTTGGCGAGCAGTCCGGGCACATTGCTGAGAAGGAGCAAGTTACGGGCACCGAGCGCCGCGGCCGTCATCGCGGCGGCGCGGTCTGCATCGACATTGATCGGTTCCCCGCCGAAACTCACGGCGGGTGGCGAAAGAACTGGGGTAAGCCCCGCATCGAGAAGTGTGCGAAGCAAGCAAACGTTCACTTCGCTCACCGCGCCGGTGAAATCGTCACGAACCACCGTCACGCGTCCATCAACGACCGCGCGGATCGCGGCCTTGCGCTCGCCCCGCCAGATGCCTCCATCCATTCCCGACAATCCGATGGCGCGAACACCATGACGCTGCAACTGCTCGACAATCTGCTGATTGAACAGCCCGCGGCAGGCCATCTGCATGATCTCGAGCGTGCGCCGGTCGGTGCGCCGGCTCGTGTGTCCGCTGGGGCTGGTGATGAACTGCGAGGGATGGCCGAGCGCTTCGGCGAGTTCGTTGGTGTGCTCGGATCCGCCGTGCACGATGACAATGCGCTGGCCTCGGCCGAGCAGTTCTGCCGCGTCGCGGCAGAATGCTGCGGGGTTCTTGCCGACGCTGCCGCCAAGCTTGACGACGGAAACTTCGTATGGATGGGTGGTTGTCATAAGTGTGATCGGGGTTTAGATCGGATGGAGGCCGGGGAACCTGAGTCCCTGTGTTTCTTCGAAGCCGCACATGAGGTTCATGCACTGCACGGCGGAGCCGGCAGCGCCCTTCATGAGGTTGTCGATTGCCGAGAGGACGACGATGCGGTCGGAGTGCGGGTCGCACTCGAAACCGACATCGCAGTAGTTGGTGCCCGCGAGAATCTTGGGTTCGGGATAGCGGTGGATGCCGGAGCGGTCCTTGACCAGACGCACGAAAGGCTCGCTTCGATAGGTTTCGCGAAACAGCTTCCAGAGCGCCTTCTCCTCAAGCTTCTGGGTCGGCGTGATGTGGGCCGTGCAGAGCACGCCGCGCACCAACTCCACAGATGTGATGCTCATGTGCAGGTCAAACGCGCCGTGGACATCCATCAGTTCCTGCTTTACTTCTGCCTGATGCCGGTGGCCGGTCGGCGCGAACGAGCGCACGCTGCCGGAGCGCTCCGGATGATGGCTCGACGGCGAAGAGGCGTTTCCCGCTTCCGACGAACCGACCTTGAGGTCGGCCACAACCGACTTGATGAGTCCGGCCTTCGCGAGCGGAAGCAACGCGAGGTTGATCGCGGTCGCATTGCAGCCCACGCCGCTGGCGAGGCGCGCGCCGGTCAGCTGCGTGCGGCGCAATTCCGGAAGTCCGTAGACAAAGCGATCGAGCCACGCAGGCTGCGCGTGGGGGGCGTCGTACCAGCGCTGGTACTGCGCCGCGTCGCGCAGCCGGAAGTCGGCCGAGAGATCGATCACGCGGTGAGCGAGCGTTGTGTACCGCTCGATCTGCCCACTCGCCTCGCCGTGCGGCATGCACAGAAACAGCACATCGCACGGTTCAAGCTGATCCGGCGTCGTGAACTGGAGCGTCGTGCGGCCACGCAGATTCGGATGCGTGCTGTAGACGTAGTTACCGGCTTGCTGACGGGAGGTGATCTGTGAAACAGTCACGCCCGGATGGTCGAGCAGCAGGCGAAGGACTTCGCCTCCTCCGTAGCCCGAACCGCCGACAATCGAAACTCGCAAAGGCGAACTCATGCAACCCCCACAGGGCCAGATGTAAAGGAAGTGGGGGCGATGGCAGCGGCCTGCGAAGCACGGTTCAGGCTGCGGCGTTCGGCGATTCCGAGAACGTAATCAACCATGCGAGCCGGGATATCGACGCCGGTCGTCGCGATCGAATTGCGGAACTCCATCGTGTGATTCACTTCGCTGACGAGTGCGCGGCCATCTTCGGTTTCGAGGAGGTCGATCGCGAGCAGAGCGCCTGCTTGTCCGGCCATTGCGCGAGCCGTGCGCCGGCAGAGATCATCGATCTCCGGCGTGATGCGGAATCCCGCGGCCTGTCCGCCTCGCGCCGTGTTGGTGATCCAATGCTCGCTGCGCCGCTCGATCGCGGCGATCGGGCTGGTTCCGATCACGAACACCCGCAAGTCGCGCCCCGGCTTGTTCACGTGCTCCTGAATGTAGAACACGCCGTGCTGCACCGAACCGAGCGTGGACTTGTGTTCCACGATCGCTTCCGCGGCATCGCGGTCATTCACCCGAGCGAGCAACCGGCCCCACGAGCCGACCGCGGGCTTCAGGACAACCGGGTAGCCCATCGTCTCGATTGCTTCGAGCGCGGTTTCTGGGTCGAGCGCGACGCGTACGCGAGGCGTTGCGATTCCGTTGCGGGCGAGAATCAGCGAAGTTGTGAGCTTGTCGCCGCAAGCTTCGATGACGGCGCTCGAGTTGATGCAGGGAATGCCGAACGACTCAAGCACGCGCACCGCGGTGACGGCCTGCGTCTGACTCACGCAGCGTTCGAAGACTGCATCGAAGCGTTGCCAAGGCGTCGGATCGTGGATCTCGGCCTGGAACTTGTTGACATCGAGCAGTTCGAGCTCGATGCCTCTTCGTTCGAGTTCTTCGATGAGAAGGCGCTCTTCGACACGAACGCGGGAATAAAGGAGGCCGACGCGCATGGTTGCTCCGAGGAAGACAGAAGAGATTCACCACAGAGAGCACAGAGAACACGGAGAAAGGCAAAAGAGGGTTTGAAAGACAAGAAGGCATCGAGGCAGAAGGCATCAGGGCATCGAGTGAAAGGCAGTTGGAATTACTCGCCCCAGTCTTCCTGGACTTCGGGGGCGAGTTCGAGGGTGACGGGGTCGAGAGCGGTCACTTCGAGTTCGGCGTTGCAGTCGGGGCAGCGGACGACTTCACCTTGCAGCGGGCGACGCGCGAAGGGGACGCTGGCTTCGCATTCGGGGCAGGTGCAGGCGGCAGTTGTGGTTGGGGTTGTTGGGGTCGCGGACATTGGGAGGCTCCTGAAAAGTGGGGTGAGTGGGGTTGGAAACGAAAACAGCCGCGGGGGAAACCCGCGGCTGCAAAAGCAGTGCGGGCCAGCCTTGTCGGCCGGCCCGGGAACGATCAGTGGATCAGGGGGATCTCAACCGAGCGAAGGGACAGCCGACGAGCTTTTCAGCTCTTTCGATTTGCCCTGTTTGCTG
>JAEUJD010000081.1 GCA_016793015.1 Phycisphaerales bacterium | reverse complement strand
GGTCATGATCGCCGGATGCTCGATCAGGCTCTCGACGCCGCCGAGCGATTCCGCCAGCGAGAAGAGCTTGGTCTTTTCCAGCACCTTGCGGGAGGGTTCGAGCCCGCCCTTCACGACGCAGGAGATCATGCCGCCGAAACCGTTGCGCATCTGCTTCTTGGCAAGGGCGTGCTGCGGGTGGCTGGCAAGGCCCGGATAGATCACCTTTTCGATCTTGGAGTGCTGCTCCAGCCACTGGGCGATCTTCAACGCGTTTTCACAGTGCCGTTGCATGCGGAGGTGAAGCGTCTTAGTGCTGCGGAGCATCAGGAAGCAGTCCATCGCGCCGGGCACCGCCCCCACCGCGTTCTGGACGTACTTCAAACGCTCGCCGAGCGCTTCATCCTTCGCAACGATGGCCCCCGCGACCATGTCGCTGTGCCCGCCGATGTATTTGGTGCACGAGTGCAGCACCACGTCCGCGCCGTGCGCGAGCGGATTCTGCAGGTACGGCGAGGCGAAAGTGTTGTCGACGATCAGGAGCGGCTTCTCGAGAGGCGTCCCGAGGGGGCCGATCGACTTGTCTGTATTTCCAAGATCGCTCACCTTCGCGCTATCCACCAGCTTGCGCACGCCGGGAATATCGATCACCTTGAGCATCGGGTTGCTCGGCGTTTCGAGCCAGACCAGACGGGTCTTGGGCGTCATCGCCTTCTGGACTTCGTCCAACTTGGTCATGTCCACCCGTGTGTACGACATGTTCATGTGCCGAAAGACC
The DNA here is from genome assembly GCA_016793015.1 of Phycisphaerales bacterium. Taxonomy (GTDB): domain Bacteria; phylum Planctomycetota; class Phycisphaerae; order Phycisphaerales; family UBA1924; genus JAFEBO01. The sequence continues at coordinate 14,061 of JAEUJD010000081.1, read as the reverse complement.
TTGTCCATCTGCCGGAACGAACCGCCGTAAACATCGTCCGACAGTACGACGTGATCGCCCGCGCGAAGTTGGTGCAGCACGCAGTCCATCGCGGCGAGGCCGCTCGAAAACGCGAGGCCGATCGTGCCTCCTTCCAGTGCCGCGAGATTGTCCTCGAGCGCCTGACGAGTCGGGTTCTTGCTCCGGGCGTAGTCGTACCCATCCTTGAAGACGCCGGGCGACTTCTGCACAAACGTGCTCGTCATGTAGACCGGCGTCATGATCGCGCCGGTGGTCGGATCCGGCGATTGGCCGGCGTGGATGCAGTTGGTTCCGAAACGGTGTGATTCACCTGACAATGGATCGCTCCTCAGTGCCACAGCTTTGCCTCGGCATTACGGATCATTGGATTGAATGTAACGGTACCACTTCTCGCCAATCGGAGTAGACGATCTCGACCTCACCCACGAACCCATGTCGGGCGGCACCCCGCTTGGACTCCACGCAATCCCGAGTTCACTATCGGGATTGCGCGACAAGCAGAAGAACACTGCTCCATTGCCCGATCGCGCAGTCTGAACCTCAAAGCGACCAACCTGGACTGGAAACCGCACTTCCTTACCAGCAATCAGGTCATCCCGCATTGCGGCAAATTGACTTTCTACTTTGCGGAAGTTCCGGTTCCAAGCCGACGGAGACCAGCTCAATGTCGCTGTCCCGACAAAAAGGCCGACGACAATCAATGCGGATACTCGCCAAACTCGAGAAATCCCCCTGAGTTGCAATTGGCGGCTTGCTGGACCAAAGGCAATCCAGCAAGATGAAAACGCAAGCCCAAACAGCAAGAGATTCAGGCCAAATAGGGGCAATCCGAATTCTGGGCTTGCAAGCCAAAGCGCCGCCGCAGCAATCGCGATGACGAGACAGATCGAAAGTGCGACGTAAGCGCCTAGGCCTCGCATGCCAAGTCCCCTAGTCGCGCCTTACCGACCCTTCTTGCTCATGAAATCGATCACGTCAATCTGGCTGACCACGCCGACGATCTTCTCGTTGTCCACCACGATCGCGACCTGATTGGTCTCGAAGATGCGGTACAACTCCTCGATGCGTGCCTTCGGATAGATCAGCCCACCAATGCGCTGGGCGACGGCCTTCACCGGCGAAGCCATCGTCGCGTTGCCTTCCTGCAGCCCCCGCAGGATGTCCACTTCCGCGACAATCGCGTGCGGGCGGTCCTTCTCATCAACGATCGGAACCTGAGAGACCCCGTGCTTCTTCAGCAGCGCGATCACCGACTCGATCGAGTTGTTCTCTCCCGCCGTGATCACCGCGCCCGTGCGGCCGGCAAGCACTTCTTCGACCAGGCCCAAATCGCGATCACTGCCCAGGAAGCCGTAGTCCTTCATCCAGGCATCGTTCAGGAACTTGGTCGTATACCGCGTCGCGGAGTCGCACAGGAACGTGACCACCGTCTTGCCCGGCCCAAGCTGCTTGGCGATCTTGACGGCGATGTGCACGTTGCACCCCGACGATCCGCCGCAGAAAAGGCCTTCCTCGCGCACCAGACGCCGGGCCATCGAGAACGCTTCTTTGTCGTTGGTCTGGTGGAATTCATCGACCACCGAGTAATCCATGGCGTCGCACAGAATGTCCTCGCCGATGCCCTCGACCTTGTAGACGTGAGGCGTGGGCATGGTCTTGGTGTAGAAGTAGTTGTAGTGAACGCTGCCGATCGGATCGACACCGATGATGCGGACGTGCGGGTGGTTCTTCTTGAAGTACCGGCCCACGCCCGAAACCGTGCCGCCGGTTCCGGCCCCCGCGACCACCGCGTCGACCTTTCCGCCGGTCTGTTTCCAGACTTCCGGCCCCGTGGAAAGCTCGTGCGCATCGATGTTCAGCGGGTTGTGGTACTGGTTGACATAGAACGCCCCGGGAGTCTCCCGCGCAATGCGTTTGGCCGTCGAGACATAGTGCTCCGGGCTGTCGCCGGGCACATCGGTCGGCGTAATGACCACCTCCGCCCCGAACGCCTTGAGCATGTTCACCTTCTCAAGGCTCATCTTGTCGGGCATGGTGAACACACACCGGTACCCCCGAACCGCGGCCCACATCGCCACGCCCTGACCGGTGTTGCCGCTGGTGTTCTCGACGATCGTCGCGCCGGGCTTGATCAGCCCCTGCTTCTCGCTCTCGTTCAGGATGTGCACAGCCATCCGGTCCTTGATCGAGCCGGTCGGGTTCATGTACTCGCACTTCACGAGCACCGTCGCCGAATCCGGGCCGACGACCTTGTTCAGGCGGACGAGGGGAGTATTACCGACGGCATCAAGAATGTTGGCGTGGGGGTTGGCGTGCATAAGGGTGAGTTCACCTTACCAAAATCGTGGTGGAGCAGGGCCTCTTTCCTCGGGCCGCCCAGAAGGCCGCCAGAAATGCACGATACGCCCGTTTCACCCGCTGGTCAGCCCTGAATTCTGCATCGAAGCGACTTTGTCCGCATCCAACGATGTCACTTTGGCGAGTTCCTTTCGTTCCCCATGAAAAATGCCCCTACCGACAACCCGATTCCTTCGGCGCTGCCCCGCACACTCAAGGACTTACGAGCCTCGGGCTGGAAGTCCCGCTCGGTGAAGGCCGAGTTGCGCGCCAACCTCAGCAGCGCGCTCCGCTCGGGCGATGCGCTCTTCCCCGGCATCGTCGGCTTCGACAGCACCGTCATCCCCGAGATCATCAACGCGATCCTCGCCGGCCACGACATGCTCTTCCTGGGCGAAAAGGGCCAGGCCAAGAGCCGCCTGATGCGTCAGCTCCCCCGCTTCCTCGACGCCTTCGTTCCCTACCTCGATATCCCCGCTTCGTTCCGGGGCGGCAGCCCGGTTCACGAAGACCCGGAGAATCCGATTACCACCGTCGGCCGCGCCTTCCTCGCCCAGCACGGCGAAGCCGCGCCCATCACCTGGTGGTCGCGCGAGGACCGGTACGCCGAGCGTCTCGCCCCGGGAACCAAGTTTGCCGACGTAATCGGCGAGATCGATCCGGGCAAGCTCGCCGAAGGCGCGAGCATGTCGCTGGAAGAATCGCTCCACTTCGGACTCATCCCCCGCATGCACCGGGGCATCTTCGCTATGAACGAGCTCCCCGACCTCGACGATCTCGTTCAGGTCGGCCTCTTCAACATTCTCGAAGAACGCGACGTCCAGATCCGGGGCTTCCCGATCAAGTTCGATCTCGACATCCTTGTCCTTTTCTCTGCCAATCCCAGCACGTACAACCGGTCCGGCAAGGTCATTCCGCAGCTCAAGGACCGCATCGGCAGCACGATCCAGACGCACTATCCGCTCGAGCGCGATCTTGGCATCGAGATCATGGAGCAGGAAGCCGCGAAGGGCGAGGGTGCCGATTTCCTCGGAGGGGAGTTCCCGGTCATCATCCCCCGCTTCATGAAAGAGATCGTCGAGCAGATCTCGATCGCTGCACGCAAGAGCAAATACGTCGATCACGCCTCGGGCGTCTCGGCCCGCCTCAGCATCGCGATGTATCGCACCATGATCGCTTCCGCCCGCCAGCGTGCAATCCGGCTCAACGAAAAGCCCGCCGTCCCCCGCATCAGCGATCTCGCCCACTTCCATACCGCGGCAACCGGCAAGCTCGAACTCGACATGATGGGCAGCCATCAGTTATCCGAAAAACAAGTGCTCGATGCCATCGCCGCCGAGGCGATCAAGACCGTTTTTACGGAATATGTCACCGAGCACGGCCTCGCCGAAATCGGCGAGATCTTCGCCAAGGGCGTCAAGATCGAAGTTGGCGACATGCTGCCGAGTTCGCACTACGAGAAGCTCTTGAAGCGTGTGCCGCCGGTTTGGGACAAGGCGTTCGAGGTGAATGCCTCGACGGATCCGGCTGTGCGGGCGAGTTGCGTCGAGTTTGTTTTAAGCGGGCTCTATGCCGCGGACCGGATCAGCCGTTCACAGAGACACGGGACCATCACGTTCGAGACTTGAGCGAGAAGCATGGCAAAAGCATGACGCCGAACGACCCCAAATCCGCCGATGAAAAACGCAGCGGAGAAGGTGCCGGCGCGCCGGGGCTCATCCATACCTATCTCGGCTACGACCCGAAGAACTTCCCCTCGCCGACCGCCGAGCCACCGGATCTGGCATCCGCCGCGATGGAGCACATGCTCGCGTACGGCTCGACGCGCGATCTCACGCCCGAGGAGCTCGCAAACGCGATCCGGCTGGACCCGAGCAAGTTCCCCAAGCTCGGCCCGAGCCTCGATTCACTCATCGCGATGCTGGAAGAACGCAAGAACCGGATTCTGGAGACGTACGAAATCGACTCGGCCCGCAAGGCCGCGGCAGACCAATACCGCCAATCCCTCCGCGACGCACACCCCCCCGCCAAGTTCCGTTCCGCCTTCGAGAAGTTCGCCAGGAACGAGCAAATCCGCGACCTCGAAAAGCTCTGGGAAGCGCAGCGCGACGACAACGCTCCGTTTTCGCAGGAACTCATGCGGATCACATCCGCACTCGGCGACCGCTATCAACTCGATCAGCTCGCGGGCAAGTACACGTTCACCGGGCAGGACAAGACCGACGTCGAATACGCCCTCGAACTGAAAGAAGAACTCGAGACGATCGATCGCCTGCTCGAACAGCTTCGCGAAGCCAAGCAGAACGCACAGCTCGCGATCATCGATCTCGAAGAACTCTCGCAGTTCGCGCAATCCGAAGAGATCGAGAACATCAACGACATGCAGCGTCAGATCGAGGATTACCTCCGCCAGGAAATGGAGCGGCAAGGAATCGAGCAGTCCAAGCAGGGCCTGCGCCTGACGCCGAAGGCAACCAAGATCTTCCAGAACCGAGTGCTGAGCGAAATCTTCAGCGAACTGCAGGCCGCACGCTCCGGGCGGCACACCGGCCCGATCTACGGCGAGGGCGCCGTCGAACTACCTCGGACCAAGCCGTACGAATTCGGCGACTCCATCGCAAACATCGATGCCCCCACCAGCTTCGTGAACGCCGCAATCCGTTCTGCACGCGAAAACAAGCCCCGATCTGGCCAGTCGAGCGGGACCAAGCGACTCCGGTTGCAGCAGGAAGACATCGAAATCCACCGCACCCGCAACAGCCCGCGCTGCGCTTCCTGCGTAATGCTCGACATGTCCGGCTCGATGCGTTACAGCGGCCAGTACATCCACGTGAAGCGCATGGGCATGGCTTTGGACGGCCTCATCCGCTCGGAGTATCCCGGCGATTTCCTCCGCATCATCGAGATGTACACCTTCGCCAAAGTGCGCCCGGCGAGCGAGCTTCCGACGTTCATGCCCAAGATGGTCTCGCTCAACAGCCCGGTTGTTCGCCTCAAGGCCGACATGAGCGACCCGCGAGTCGTCGAATCACGCGTTCCGCAGCACTTCACGAACATCCAGCGTGCTCTCCAGCTCACGCGGCAGCTCCTCTCCGCCCAGGACACGCCCAACCGCCAGGCGATGCTCATCACCGACGGCCTGCCCACCGCCCACTTTGAAGGCAGCGACCTCTACATGCTCTACCCGCCGGATCCTCGCACCGAAGAAGCCACGATGCGCGAGGCAAACCTCTGTGCGAAAGAGGGCATCACGATCAACATCTTTCTTCTGCCCAGTTGGTCACAGACGCACGAAGACATCCGCTTCGCGCAGAAGATGGCAGAATCAACCGGCGGCCGCGTCTTCTTCACCGGAGGCAACGATCTCGACCGCTTCGTCCTCTGGGATTACGTCAGCCAGCGACGCAAGATCATCAGTTGACCGAATGTCATTCACTCTTCGAAAAGTGCATCGACAAACTTCTCTGGCTCAAACGGCTGCACATCGTCCGGCGTCTCACCGACTCCGATGAATTTGACCGGAATCTTCGTGACTTCTTTGATCGCCACGACGATGCCGCCCTTGGCGGTGCCGTCGAGTTTCGCCAGGAAGATGCCCGTCACGCCAACCGCATCGGCCGGCTTCGCTTGATTCGAACCAACACCCGCAACGGCGCGATCAAACTCCTCGGCCTGCCGCAGAGCATTCTGCCCCGCCGTCGCATCGAGCACCAGCAGCACTTCGTGCGGCCCACCGGGAATCTGCTTGCTTACGACCGAGCGAATCTTGGTCAACTGACGCATGAGCGGATCCTGCGTCTGCAATCGCCCTGCCGTATCGAGAATGAGCACGTCAACCCCGCGCGACTTCGCCGCCTGGCACGCATCAAACGCCACCGCTGCCGGGTCGCCCCCCTGCTGGCCTTTCACGACATCAATACCGAGCCGCTCGCCCCAGATCTCGAGCTGCCTCACCGCGCCCGCGCGGAACGTATCGCACGCGCCAAGCATGACTTTGTTCCCGCGGGATTGCAGCAGCTTCGCGAGCTTGCTGATGCTCGTTGTCTTGCCCGCGCCATTCACGCCGGTCACCAGGATCACCGTCGGCTTTTCACCAGCCGGCGCGAACCGCAGCTCGCGATCTTCGGGTGGCCACATCGAACGCAACTCACTCTTGAGATAGTCGAGAACCTGATCGCCCTTGTCGATCTTCCCCGCGCGGAATTGCTCCTGAATGTGCGTGACGAATCGATCGGTCGTCTTCACGCCAACGTCAGCCTCGATCAATCGCCGCCGAATCTCCGCGATCGTTGCTTCATCCAGCCTGCGCCCGAGCAGCAGGGACTTCAGCCCGCTGACGAAGGCCTCGCGGGTCTTTGCGAGACCGCCCTTGATCTTCGCCGTGATCGCCGAAAACAGACCCATCAGTCATCTGCTCCCGGCTCTGTCTCGTTCTGTGCGGCATCGCCGGAAACCCTTTGAGGCCCCGCATCCTCTTCGGAGGCGGTGTCAGAACCCTTCGCGTCCTTCTTGAACTCCTTCTTCGCGGCTTTCTTCTTTGCCGCCTGATCGAGCAGCGCGTTGATGAATCCGGGCGATTTTTCGGTGCTGAACTCTTTCGCTAGTTCGACCGCCGCGTCGATCGCGATGGGTACCGGGACGCGTGCGCTGTGGATCTCAAAGTGTGCGAGCCGGAGCAGCGCGCGATCCACCGCCGCCTGCCGGTACGCCGGCCACTCCGGCGCGAGATTCTTCATCACATCGTCGCATCGCTTGCGATCCGCGAAGGCATCGCGTGCGAGAGTCCAGGCCTTGCTCTGCTCCGAAGCTTTCACGCCCGGCGCATCGATCTTCGGATCATCCCCGTGCAGCACCGACGACTCGAGTTCGGCATCGGTGAGCTCGCCCCGCGCATCCAGCTGGAAGAGCGCGAGAAACGCCATGCGCCGGATCAACATCTGTTCGGCCATTTCAACCCTTCCTCCGACGCGCCCTGGACTTTGCACCGAGGCTCTTTTCAGTTCTCAACTTATCCGGCAACGCGCGGCCGATCTTCGTTTCTCGCCCGTCTCGAATCGCTGCAAGCGTCTCGATCGTGTCGAGGAGCGCCTCCACCGCTTCGGTTCCTTTGTTCCCGTGCTCGCCCCCGGCCCTGGCTTCCGCCTGCTCGGCATTGTCGACCGTCAGCAGCCCGAACGCGATCGGCACGCCGGTTTTCAGCATCGAATCCTGGATCGCCATCGCCACGCTGTCGGCGATCACACGGTCGTGAATCGTCTCGCCCCGGATCAGACAGCCGAGCGCGACAACTCCTGAAAACCGCCCGCTCATCGCCGCGGCATCGCAGACCACCGGCAACTCAAACGCGCCGGGAACATCAAAGACCTCGGGTGCCCGGCCCGTGCGGCGCACCGTCGCCTCGATCGCCCCCAAACGCAGCCGGTCGGTCACCGTCGCGTTGTAGCGACTGACCACCACCGCGATCCGCGGCGACTTCCCCCGCCCGGGATTTTTCGACAACACTCGTTTGGAGGCCATGAGGCGGGATGGTACGTCCGGCGAAGCCGCTTTTCCGCGTTGCGCACGGCTTCTACACCATCCCGAGCGCGAAGAAGATGGTCGTGAAGACCAGATCGCACACGATCACTGCGACGACCGCCTGCACCACCGTGTTCGTCGTGGCGATACCCACACCCATCGCGCCGCCCGAAACCTTCAGCCCGTTATAGCAGGCGATAATTGCGATCAAAAGGCCGAAGACCGCGCCCTTCGACACCCCCGTCAGAAAATCAACGAGCTTGACCTGGTCGAACAGGTTGCTCATGAACGCGGCGTAGGGAATGTCCAGCGCAACCATGGAAATACCGAGCGCAGCTGCAACCGCCACGACGTTTGCTATCACAGAGATCGCCGTCAGCGAAAGCACCGATGCAACGACGCGGGGGACGACCAGGAACTTCACAGGATTCATCGCGTGCGCTTCGAGCGCTTCGATCTCTTCCCCGACCACCATCGTCCCGATCTCCGCGGCGATCGACGCTCCGGCGAAGCCGGTCAGCACGATCGCCGCGATCAACGGACCGAGCTCACGCAGGATCGCGACGCCGACGATGTTCGCCACCTTGTCTTTCTGGCCGAACTCGTCCAAAGGCGGGCTGAGCTGGAACGCCAGGATCAAGCCCACGCACCCGGACACGAGACTCACGATCCCGATGGAGCGGACACCGATCCGCACTATCTGCGAGACGATCGCCGATCGACCGATTCGGACCTTGGGCTGGTAGGTCGAGCGGATAACCCACTGCGCGGCGCTGAGGAACAGCAGGGTGATCGCCCCGACATGCGAAACGAATCCGATGAGCCGGGACGAGATCATCCCGAAGACACCGAAGGGTGAGAGCGAAGCTGGATGCTGTCCGTCTGAACTGCTCATGGTGAGGCGTGCCGTCGTTGATCAGGGCTTGGCGTTCGCGTCGGTCAGCGTCGGACAAATCTCGAACACGGTATCGAGCCTGGCGATCTTGAAGATCGCGAAGACCTTCTCGTTCATGCCGCAGAGTATCAGGCGGGTCTTGTTCCGCTTGGAGATCTGGAGCGATTCCACAAGCGTGGCGACGCCGGGCGTATTCATGTAATCCACCTTTGCGAGATCCACGATGATGCGGGGCGACTTCGAATCGTGCGCCTTGCGCAGCCATGTCCGGAACACGGTCGCTTCGCTGTAGCCGATTTCGCCTTGAGGCGAAACGATGACATTCTGTCCCTGAGTCTCGAATCCAACTTGCAACGTCTGTCCGTCAGGCATGACAACCCTTTCCTCCCTCGCACCGGTCCTGCACACTACCGTCGGCGGGGGCGGGCCTCTGATGTTTGATCATCGTCAGCCGCATGCCGCCTTCGGGGCGTTTCTCGTAGGTGACCTTATCCATCACTTCTTTGATGACGTGAACCCCCAGCCCGCCGGGCTTCACATCGTGCAATTCGCGTCCCTTGATCATCGCTGGCTCGATCTGGCGGGCGAGATCCTCGATCACAATCTGAATCCCGTTTGCCTCGCCCGCCGCTTCGACCGGCCAAACGGCGAGCCAGATCGGCTGATCGGGCTTATTTTCATATCCGTGGCGCATGATGTTGCAGAGCGCCTCGTCCACTGCGAGCGCGATCTGGTTGCAATCCAGTTCCGCAAACCCGAGCCGGCGGGTGACCGCCTGGACAAAGTCGCGAGCCCCGCTGGTGTAGATGGGGCTGCTCAAGAGCTCCATCCGCACATGCGCGCCCTTCATGTCATCGGGGGAAGTCATCCCGTTGCTCCGTCCCGGAGTTTCCTGCGTCGCGAGCCTGAGGACCGGCCTCGGGAAGGCTGCCTTGCGTATTGCTCCGCCCATTCCTGCCACTCCTTCACGCTCGCCGCACGTTCTGCCCGTGGGGCCGCATAGTCAAAACCACGCGTCGTGCCGGTCCGCCGCTCCAGGACGCCGATGGCCAGCATCCGGGTCTGCGCGTCGTCCGCATCGAGCTGCTCGACCAGTTTGGGATAGTCGGCGGGATTGGTCGAATCCGCCGCCTGAACGGTGGCCCACGAACGCATCTGTGGGTCTGGCGAGTCGAAGCTTGGGGAATAGCTACAACCCGCCACAGCCCCAATCGACGCCACAAGGAAGGTCGCTGGAATCTTCACGCGTTTCATCGTATCAGCCTCTGCCCGAAGACGCCCACCCCTCGCCCGCTCCCATCCGCGAACCGTACACTCGGGTTGCTACCGCAAGAAAGAGGCCATCGGTTGTCAAAGAGCACCCAATCCAAGAGTTCTGCCTCGAAACCCGCAATCGCGGGCGACATTGTGCCCGTTGTCGACTTCGGGGGCCAGACCGCGCAGCTCATTACCCGACGCATCCGCGAGGCGGGCGTCTATTCCGTACTCGTCGCGCCCTCGATTTCGCCAGACGAAATCCGCGCGATGGCGCCCAGGGGCATCGTCCTTTCGGGCGGGCCGATGAGTGTCTACGAGCCGGGCGCCCCCACCGTCGACCCCGCCATCTTCGAAATGGGCATCCCGGTTCTGGGTATCTGCTACGGAATGCAGCTCGCGGCACACCTGCTCGGAGGCAAGGTCGACCCGGGTGATCATCGTGAGTTTGGGCGCGCGGTCATTGGGATTTCCGATCGCAGCGATCTATTCGCGTCGGTCCCTGAAAAGATGACGGTCTGGATGTCGCACGGCGATCAGGTGCGGGAGTCGAAGGCCGCTCAGTTCGAGACGCTCGCATCGACGCCGGCGTGCCCCCACGCCGCAGTCCGAAGCCGCGCGGGGAAACGCAATTTTTACGGGGTGCAGTTCCATCCGGAAGTGACGCACACCCCGCACGGTTCGGAGATCATCCAGAACTTCCTGTTCAACATCTGCGGCTGCCGCAACACCTGGCGGATGTCGGACTTTGCGGGGGCTGCGGCAGACCGGGTGCGCGCGCAGATCGGAACCGGGCACGTTGTCTGCGGGCTTTCCGGGGGCGTGGATTCGTCGGTGGTCGCGGCGCTGCTTCACAAGGCGATCGGCAAGCAATTGACGTGCGTCTTTGTGGACACGGGGCTACTTCGCAACGGCGAGCGCGAGTTGGTTGAGGTGACCTTTCGCGATCACTTCAAGATGGACCTTCGCGTCATCGATGCGTCGGAAGAGTTTCTGGGAGACCTCAAGGGCATCACCGATCCGCAGGAAAAGCGCAAGCGGATCGGGCATCGCTTTATCGAAGTCTTCAAGCACGCGTCGCGCGATATCAAGGATGCGCACTTCCTCGCGCAGGGCACGCTGTATCCCGACGTGATCGAGTCGGGCCAGGGGCACGCGGGTCAATCCGCCGGAATCAAGCTGCATCACAACGTGGGCGGCTTGCCCGAAGAACTCGGCTTTGAACTCGTCGAGCCGCTACGCGATCTATTCAAAGACGAAGTCCGCAAGCTGGGTGAAGTGCTCGGGCTTCCCGATCAGATCATCTGGCGGCATCCGTTCCCGGGTCCCGGGCTTGCGGTCCGCATTCTGAGCGACGTGACCCGGGCGAAGCTCGACATACTGCGTGAGTGCGACGAGATCGTGCTCGAAGAGATCATCGCGGCGAATCTGTATCGCAAGACCAGCCAGGTCTTCGCGGTTCTGCTACCGGTGCAGTCGGTGGGCGTCATGGGCGACGGCCGCACGTACGACTTCTGCGTCGCGGTTCGCGCGGTCGAAACCCAGGACTTCATGTCCGCGGATTGGGTGCGTCTGCCGTACGAGGTGCTGGCCACGATCAGCAGCCGCATCATCAACGAAGTTCGTGGCGTCAATCGAGTCGTATATGACATCTCCAGCAAGCCGCCGGCGACAATCGAGTGGGAGTGATTCGCTCGAATCGGGCCCGCTGGTCTCACTGAGGCGACCGGTCGCAAGCGATCGGGCCGAGTGGGTCGCCCTGCGCGAATCCAGTCTCGATCACCTCCTTCCTTGGGAGCCTCGCCTCAAGGTCCGCTCCGAATCCGAGCGATGGGAATCGTTTTTCGGCACATCCGATTCCGAAGATCGCCAGCGCTTTCTGATCTGCCGAAACGAAGATGCCCGCATGGTCGGCTACGTCGGCCTGAACGGAATCCGGCACGGCGTGCTGCAGGGGTGCGAACTTGGCTATTGGATCGGCAAGCAATTCACACGCAAGGGCTACATGACCGAGGCACTCTTGCTCGCGATTCGCCACGCCTTTGGCCACATGAAGCTGCATCGCGTCGAAGCGAACGTGCAGCCTGGGAACACCGCTTCAATCGGCGTGGTGAAGAAGGCGGGGCTTCGCTTCGAGGGAATCGCGCTTCGATTCCTGCAGATTGACGGCAAGTGGTGCGACCACGAGCGCTGGGCGATGACGAGCGAAGAATGGAAAGACCCGTTCGGCCCCCGCGCGAAAACAGCCCCGTCGGCCGCACCCAAGCGCCGGGCCTGACACGATCAGAAATAAGCGGAGAGGGGGAGATTCGAACTCCCGAGAACCCTTACGAGCTCTGCCGGTTTTCGAAACCGGTACGTTCAACCGCTCTGTCACCTCTCCGAAACTGAATCCGCGGACGGAAACCCACCCACTGAAGCCGAGCCACGATCTTTCGACCGTGATCCGCTCCCGTCAACATCATTTCTTGCCCGACTTTGCCTTCGGGCGATCCAGAAACTGCCCGATGGCTCCGAGAATCTCTTCCGGCTCGCTCATCCGCCCCGTCCCGACCGTGCGGCAGGCCTGCCAGCCCTCGCCCGGCCCGATCAAATAAAAGCCGTCTTCGACCAGTTGCTTCACGTTCCGCTGCGTGCTCGGCTGCGACCACATCACATCGTTCATCGCCGGGGCAAGCACGACCGGAGTCTTGTGCCGATCGACCGCCGAGAGAATCAGCGTGACAACGTCGTCGGTCCGGCCGGTTGCCAGCTTCGCGAGGCAGTCCATAGTCGCCGGGGCGACGATCGCCAGATCAAGCCCTTTGGCCAACGCGATGTGCTGGGGGTCCTTGGATTCGATGTGCTCCCATGCGCTCGTATAGACCGGCGCGCCGGAGAGCGACTGAAACGTCAGAGCCGTCACGAAATGCGTCGCGGCCTCGGTCATCGCGACAGTGACGTTCGCCCCGGCCTGGGCCAGGCGGCTGACGATCGTGCACGTCTTGTACGCGGCGATCCCGCCCGTGACACCAACGAGAATCCGTTTCCCGGAGGCGAACGGGCGAAGCACATTCGGGTCGCAGGCGTTCAGAACGTGTGCAATGCCGGCATCACCCGACTTGCGCCCGGCGCGCGATACTCCACGGTCCGATGTTCCGGTCCTTCGCACTGCTTCACCCCGCATCGGCCGATTTCAGTGGCAACTTTCGGCGTCGGATTACAGGAGTGCTTCGCTCGGTTCGTTCGAGACCGACTTGGTCTCCACCAATGAAGCGTTGTCGAAATCGAGGGTGATCTTGTCCTGCATGATCTCTTCGATCACGATCTCGAGGTCGGTGCGACCGTTCCGCTCGACAAGCGGGCGCGAGCCTTCCATGAGCTGCACCAGCCGGCGCTGGATGAGCGCGCAGAGCTTGAAGCGGCCGCCGACCTTGTTCACAATTCCGTCGCTCTTCAAGGCTTCGATCATGCTGCTATCGGTCCTGTCTTTGTCAAACCGGGCCCGGCCCCCGGAGCAAGCCGCTCCGCATCGGCCGGATTTCGCTTGCGTGCGATTTCCGGATCACCTATACTGCCTCACGCGAATCGGACGACGTTCGCAGTCGCTGTTCACCATCGTGCTTGCCGACTTTTCGGTCTGCACTTGGACGATGAGTGGACAATGCGTGCGATGCCGCCGTTCATTCGCTGTGCGTCAAGTTTAGGCTCGTTTCTGTTGAAAAGCACGCCCCCGGCCGCGGGTCGCGGATCGGCGTGCAACCGTGTTCGCCCGCAGCTTTGAGCCTGTCAAAAGGCCCCGCTGCGGCTCGGATCACCGAAAAATGTCCCGTCTGGTTCACGAGTGGAATATCGGAAACAAGGTTCGTCATTCCGGCTGCCCCGAGTGGGGTGTCGGCGTCGTGACCGCTGCGCAATCGCTGGTTCAGGAGGGCGTGCGCTGTCAGCGTTTGACGATCCGGTTTGACAAGGTTGGCAGCAAGACCGTTTCCACAGCATTTGCCAACCTCCTGGGCGCCACCGATGCGCCACCCTTCCCGTCCGTTACGAACACTTCC
>JAEUJD010000031.1 GCA_016793015.1 Phycisphaerales bacterium | reverse complement strand
AGTCATTCGGCTGCGCCTGAGCGATCTCGCCCCCACGGCATCCTCTCCAGGCAACGGCCAACGCGGGACGACATTCGGCGGAAACTTCTCCGACTCGCTCGCCCTCCGGCACAAGGAAGCCGACTCCTTTTACGAATCGGTCATTCCACGTTCGCTCAATGCCGACCAGGCCAACGTCATGCGCCAAGCCCTCGCGGGCATGCTCTGGAGCAAGCAGTTCTATCACTACGATGTGGACAAGTGGCTGGAAGAACGGGGCAGCGATCCGTTCAAGGCGTCGCGCAAGCAAGCTCCACGCAACGAACACTGGCACCACATGTACAACGGCGACATCATCTCGATGCCCGACAAATGGGAGTACCCCTGGTACGCGGCGTGGGACCTCGCCTTCCAGATGATCCCCTTCGCGCGCCTTGATCCGCAATTCGCCAAGGACCAGCTCGTCTTGCTATTGCGCGAGTGGTACATGCATCCGAGCGGACAGCTCCCCGCGTACGAGTTCGCCTTTGGCGACGTCAACCCGCCGGTGCACGCCTGGGCAGTCTGGCGCGTTTACAAGATGACGGGCCAGAAGGGGCAGCGCGATCGGCTCTTCCTCGGCCGCTGTTTCCAGAAACTCCTGCTCAACTTCAATTGGTGGGTCAATCGCAAAGACCCCTCCGGGAAGAACCTGTTTTCCGGCGGATTCCTCGGACTCGACAACATCGGCGTCTTCGATCGCTCTCGCCCCCTCCCGACCGGCGGCCACCTCGAACAAGCGGACGGCACTGCGTGGATGGCCTTCTACTGCGGCACGATGCTGAGCATGGCCCTCGAACTCGCACGCGAAGATCCGGCGTATGAGGACATCGCTACTAAGTTCTTCGAGCACTTCATCGCCATCACCGACGCCATGAACACGCTCGGCGGCACCGGCCTCTGGAATGAGCAGGACGGTTTCTACTACGACCAGATCCGCATGGGCGAGCAGGTCACGCAGCTCAAGGTGCGTTCTCTCGTCGGAATCATCCCCCTGCTCGCCGTCGAGGTCCTGGAAAGCGACACCATCGACCGCCTTCCAGATTTCAAGTGCCGCATGGAGTGGTTCCTCAAGTACCGAAAGGACCTGCCCTGGGCCGAGACGCTCGCCGGTTCACACGATAGAGATCAAGGACCACATTCCGCAGCGAGTTCGCACCGGCTCCTCGCAATTCCAACCAAGGACCGTCTCGCGCGGGTCGTGAAGTACCTGCTCTCTGAATCCGAATTCCTGTCTCCCTTTGGCATCCGGTCGGTCTCCAGGCACCACCAAGCGAATCCGTATGTGTTCCACGTCGGACAGGATGAACATCGAGTCGACTATTGCCCTGGTGAGTCCAACACCTCGCTCTTCGGCGGCAACTCCAATTGGCGCGGACCCATCTGGTTCCCGCTCAATTTCCTCATTATCGAAGCTCTGGAGCGGTACCACCACTATTACGGCGACGATCTCATCGTTGAGGGACCGGGAGGACGCACATTCACGCTCCAGCAAGCCGCCGCTGAGATCCGCAAGCGTCTGATTCGTCTTTTTATCCCGGATGCTGGCGGCGCCCGTCCCTGCCACGCTAGTGAGGAGCGCTTCGCCAAAGACCCTCACTGGAAGGACCTCATTTATTTCCACGAGCACTTTCACGCCGACGACGGGCGCGGCCTGGGCGCCACCCACCAAACCGGCTGGACAGCCCTCATCACCGAGATTCTCCGTGCAAGTCAGGCCCCGACTCACAGCCACGCAGACACTCCGGCGGCATCTCAGGTCGTGACCCCACGTTCACGCTCGGCTGTCGGCGCTGCTTAGGTGCTGGACAGCCCGAACAGGAGAGGATCCATGAAGCCGCCAAGATTTTTGATTACCGCTGGTCCAACCCACGAACCTATTGACTCCGTGCGCTTCATCGGAAACCGCTCATCCGGCCGGATGGGCGTCGCGCTCGCTGAAGCGGCCGTAGCCCGTGGCTGGTCGGTCACCCTGCTCCTTGGTCCCGGCACCGCCGAACCCAGCGACTCCGCGATTGATGTCGTTCGATTCCGAACCTGTTCCGACCTGCAATCGCTCCTGCAAGCTCATGCTCCCAAAGCTGACGTTCTCATCATGGCCGCGGCCGTCGCCGACTACCGGCCGAAGCCCAATCTCGCAATGTCCGGCGGCAAGTTCCGCCGCACCAACGCCCCGCTCGTTCTCGAACTCGAACCAACTCCCGATCTACTCGCGGGAATCTCAGGAACACGCGGCCCCGATCAGCTCTTCGTCGGTTTCGCCCTCGAGCCCCGCGAGGACCTCCTCGAATCGGCGCAGCGAAAGCTCGTCAAGAAAAAGGTGGACATGATCGTCGGGAATCCGCTGGCAACCATGGATTCGGACACCGTCGAAGCGATGGTTCTCTTTAAGGACGGCCGGCGCGCGGATACCACGGGACTGATGACGAAGAAGACCTTCGCACTCTGGTTCCTTGATCTCGTGGCGAACGAACTCCCTCGTAAGTTGCCGACGACAGAACCAAACGCCCCGTTCGCGCTCGCGACAACCGCTCGCTGAAGTTCGCGTGTCATTCCTCAACGGCGGCCGCCTACGGCCGCCGTTGTCATTTCGTGAAGCGGTGCCGCCCAGCCGCGTGCGAAATGCGCGTCACGATCGGCGCTGCCGGGCATCGCATGAAGCACACAAACCACCTCAAAGGAACACCCATGAAGAAGAGCATCCTCATCATCGCCGCCGGAACAGTCCTCGCCTCTCTCGGCGCACTTGCCTGGACGGCGCAGGTCTCCGCAACCTCAGAGCCTGCATCCTGCTGCACGTCCGGAGCCGATCCTGCTATCTCAACCAAGCCCGCCCTCACACTCGAAGGCGCTAATCGCGTTCTCGCGGCCGCGATCGCCGAGGCTGGCAAGAGAAATGCCGGAGGCGCCATCGCCGTCGTTGACGACGGCGGCAACCTAATCGCCCTCCAGCGCCTTGATGGCACCTTCGCCGCAGGCTCGGAAGTCTCGATCGGGAAGGCCAGAACCGCGGCGATGTTCAAGAAGGCGACGCGGGTTTTCGAAGAATCCATCAACAAGGGACGCACCGCCCTTGTCGGCGTCAGCGCCCTCACGCCTCTGCAGGGCGGCATTCCGATCGAATGCAACGGCACCGTGATCGGCGCGATCGGCGTCAGCGGCGCTCACTCTCAGAGTGAAGACGAGGAAATCGCGATCGCCGGCGCGAGCGCTGTCTCCAATGCCGTCGCCAAGCAATAACCAGTTCGTCGCATCTCTACACAACCAGCCCTCAAGGAACAAGCCAATGAACACGTTTCCAAAATTGACTCGTAAAGTTCTCGCCATCTCGCTCCTGATCGCCGCGGGAGTTTCTTCCGGCTGCGAAAGCGGCCCCGGCCGGTGCGTCGGCACCCAGAACGCCGCGCAATCGCTCGCTGCCAAGAACCTCCAGAATCTCGACAAGGATGGAGTCGCGATCCAGGGTTACGACCCTGTTGCATTTTTCACCGATTCCAAACCCGTTGAAGGCAACCCGTCTATCCGATCCAATTACAACGGCGCCCTTTATTACTTCACTTCCGCCGAGCACAAGGCGAGCTTCGACACAAATCCGCAAAAGTACATCCCGCAGTTCGGAGGCTACTGCGCGTACGCCGCCTCGATCGACACCATCTCGCCAATCGACCCAAACTACTGGGAGATTGTCGACGGGCGCTTGCTCCTCCAGCACAACCAGCGCGCGTGGGACGCCTGGCACAAGGATGCCCCCGGAAATCTCGTAAAGGCCGACAAGAACTGGCCCGGTATTGTTGATCGCGAAGGTTCGGAACCGCGCTACCTCGTCAACATTGACCAGACCGGCGTCGCTCTCGGCGGCTACGACCCAACCTCCTATTTCCTCGACACCAAGCCACGCAAGGGCGACCCCTCGCTCGCTCGCACCTTCCAGGGCGCCACCTACTACTTCGTGGACGCGGACCACAAAAACGCCTTTGAAAAGAACCCCAGCAAATACTTGCCGCAGTTCGGCGGGTTCTGTGGCTACGCGGCCTCAATCAACAAGGTTTCACCCACCGACCCGGAGATCTGGCAGCTCGTGGACGGCAAGCTCGTTCTCCAGCACACTCCCGACGCGTACAAATACTTCAACGAGAATCTGCCACAGAGTTACGCGAAGGCCGAGCAGAACTGGCCGGGCCTTTCGCACCGGCGTTGTAACTGAGCCGAAACACCCTCCACTACTCCTCCTCTCCCCCAAGCGGGCGGCGTGCGAACGCACCCGCACCGCTTTTCCCGAGCCCTCTCATGCGATACATCTCTCCCGCCGCCTTGCTCCTCTTTTCCCTTGCGGCGCAAGCACGCCCGTCTCAGTCTCCCCCGCTACCCGACGCTGTCGTCGACTTGCGCGCAGAGAGCTCCGCGGCAATTGCCCATGCGCGGTGGCGCTTCGTCGAAGCACGCGTCGTCGACGCTGAGAACCGCGCCCCCGGTGCGGACCTCAAGCCCAGCGGTGCACCCGTCTCGACGCGCGACATTTCCCCGCGCCTCGGCAGCCCGGACTTTGATAGCGCCGCCTGGGTCGATATTTCGCCGGATTCGCTCGAACTCCGCCGCACCAACGGCAAGCTCTCATTCGGCTGGTACCGAGTTTCGCTGACAATTCCCCAGACCATCGGCGGCTTCTCGACCCAAGGAAGCTCCGTCGTCTTTGAGGTCACGGCCGATGACTATTCCGAAGTCTGGGTCGATGGCCGCCAGCAACAGATCCTCGGCGCTTCCGGCTCCGGCGTGATCCGCGGTTGGAACGCACCGCAGCGGGTCGTCATCGACACCAATACCTTGCCCGGTGCTACTCACGACATCGCCCTCTTCGTGGCCAACGGCCCTCTCTCGAGCCCGCCGTCCAATTACGTCTGGATTCGCTCCGCGACACTCGACTTCTACAAACCCGGTCGCCTGGCTGGCGCTCAGCCTGTCGAATCCACCATCACGCGGGGCAAGCCTGCGTTCGACGCGATTTTTCCACCCGGCACGCAGATCGAGCGCATCGCTGACGGATTCTCGTTCACGGAAGGGCCCGTCTGGGTGCCGCTCGTGCGCGATCTTCGATACGGAGCAGGCGGCTCAGGCGGCTACCTGCTCTTCAGTGATCCAAACAAAAACGTCATTCATCGCTGGGATCCATCCAGCGGCGAAGCTTCCGTCTTTCGCACCAATAGCGGCTATTCCGGCCTCAACGGCGCCAACATCGGCGAATACCACCAACCCGGCTCCAACGGACTCGCACTCGATCCCCAAGGCCGTCTCACCATCTGCGAGCATGGCAACCGTCGCATCACACGCCTCGAACCCAACGGCTCTATCACCGTTCTCGCCGACCGTTATGAAGGCAATCGCCTGAACAGCCCCAATGACCTCGTCTACCGCTCCGACGGCACGCTCTACTTCACCGATCCGCCCTACGGCCTTCCCCATGTTTACGACGATCCACGGAAGGAGCTGCCATACTCCGGCGTTTTTTGCCTCTACAACGGCCAACTCAAGCTCGTCTCGACCGACCTCAAGGGGCCCAACGGCCTTGCTTTCAGCCCGGACGAGAAGTACCTCTATGTCGACAACTGGGATGAACAGAAGAAGGTCATCCTTCGATACGAAGTTTCGCCAAGCGGCGAGCTTTCGAATCCCTTTGTCTTTGCCGACCTCACTTCGATCCAGAGCGAAATCTGCTTCGACGGCCTTAAGGTTGACTCGAACGGCAATGTCTATGCCTCCGGCCCCGGCGGCATCTGGGTGTTCGACGCTTCGGGCCAACACCTTGGCACGTTTTCTCCGCCCGAACTGCCCGCCAATTTCGCGTTCGGTGAGGATGATGGACGCACGCTCTTCATGACCGCACGAACCGGCGTCTATCGAGTTCGACTGCCCGTTTCTGGGCTTCAGACGCGGTAACATCCCCACGAGTTCAAGGCGTCCGTTGGCATTGCTCTAGCTTGTCCGGTCCCGAGGACCGTTCAATACCGTTCTGTCGGGTCGCTTGACACCGACATTCTCCAACTGTCTTTATGACAGGATGTTGCGCCGCGTTCGCTCGCTTCAATTCCCGACTAATCCGACAGGATTTACCGCGCTTTGGTTGCGGAGACACGAGTTCCTATCAACGATCTCGCACCGCTTCCGAGGCAACGTCCAGAGACCGAGCGTTGTCTCTCCGCGCTATCAGGTTTGCGAAGGCATGGGGCTGGGGTCCAACCCTCTTCCGACGGCGTGTCGATGATCTTCAATCAGGGCGAACCATCGGTTCTGGAAGAAGCCCGACGGTTGACTCACGCCATGCTTTTCGACCTCGGCCAGAGGATCAACACACCGGCACCTCCCGCAACCAGCGAGGCGAGAAAAATTGCTATCTTCGCCGCGGCATAATCGCCTTGGTCCATAAAAGCAATGCCTGCGATAAATAGGGACATGGTGAACCCAATACCACCCAGCGCACCCGCACCGCAAAGTTGACGCCACGAATACGCCTCGGGCTTGGCTGCAACGCCGCTCCTCACCGCGAGCCACGCGGCCACAATGATTCCGATGGGCTTTCCGAAGACAAGCCCCAATGCGATTGCAAACATGAGCCGCCCATGGCCTTCAAGCACTCCCGGCGACCAGGCTACACCTGCATTTGCCAAAGCGAAGATGGGTAGCACGACATAGCTCGACCATGGCTCAACGGTGCGGAGCAGTTTGTCCGCGGGAGACTCAATCCGCTCGTGAATGGCATCCAGCTTGCGCATGGTTGGTTCGGAGGGGCCGACCCGCATCGCCTCTCCCTCATGATCGTCCTCTAGACGAATCGCGGTCGCGGCCTGAGAGAGAAGCGCTTTGAGATTTGCGGGCGGTCGAGCGGGGATCATCACGGCCAGGATGACCCCGGCCAGCGTTGCATGAAGTCCCGCCTCGTGCAAAAAGAACCAGAGAATGATTCCCAAGACCGCATACGGAAGGGCGCGATAAACCCCGGCGCGGTTGATCGCCAGAAGAACCGCGGTGGTGATACCCCCTGCCAAAAGAGAGCCGGTATCGAGAGACCCGGTGTAGAACAACGCGATCACAAGGATCGCCACAATGTCATCAATGATCACTGCGGCCGTCAGAAACACCCGCAGCTCGATTGGCACACGTGTTCCCAGCAGCACAATGAGCGCCACCGCGAACGCTGTGTCCGTACCGATCGGGATACCCCAACCGTGCCGAAGGTGCGGCGGGGCGATCGAGGCGTAGATAATCGCCGGAAGGGCAATGCCGCCAATCGCTGCGATCACTGGAAGTGCACCCGATCGCAAGGTGGCCAGGTGCCCGACCGTAAACTCACGTTTTATCTCAAGCCCGACAACGAAAAAGAAGATCGTCAACAGCCCGTGGTTTACCCAGTGGAGAACGGAGTGTGAAAACGTCTGCGCACCCCATTGAAGTCCAAGTGGGGTTTCCCAGACCTTCGCAAACGTTGGCGCAAGAGCAGAATTACTCAGCACGAGCGCCAACAGTGTGGCGAAACCGAGCAGCAGGCCTGAAGAGGGTCCCCATCGGACAAACTTGAACGCCGCGGATTGAATGCGATGCCCCAGCGGGGCCAGCAACGCATCCGCAAGAGAGCTCTCGTCCCAAGTGCCTGAATAGCGACGGCCGTTGATATAGAAAGTCGGCGCAACCCGGGCGCCGGATCGCTCTGCACTCGCGATGTCTTCACGAACCCGTGCCTCCGCCGCCATGAACGCGGTTCCGGCCTCGGAATCCTTTCCGGACAGATCAAAGTCGTGGCGGACGCGGACCAAATCCGAGCGGGAAAGTGCGGTCCCCCTTTCCATCAGTATCTCGTGAACCTCCCAAAACCGACCGGTAGCTTCTGACAAATACTCCGCGAGTACCGCAGCGCGCTGGGCTTCCGGGTTCTCGTTGACGGGAAAGTGCCGATAAACGTACCGCAGGCGGTCGCCGAACCGATTCCTCAGGGCCTCTACCACCTCGTGAACGACGTGACATGGCGTACAGGCGTAGCTGCCGTACTCAACAAGAGTCAATTCCGCATCAAGTGGTCCCAGCACATGGTCGCGGCTGGTATCAACCGGCGGATCGAGGAGATTTGGCTGGGCGTATGCCATGATTGAGGGCACTCATTGTCGTCGAAAGGCCGTTCAACCGCATCGTGCAGAGTACCCAAGGCGGCGAAACGAAGTACCGGTGCGATCGGACCAACGACCGCCACTATCCATTTCGTTGTTCACGCTGCCGCACGATCTCAACTGAACAAGCCGCGTTCATAGCCACCGTTGTCGAAACGCTGCCCAGCAAGAATCTCTCCAGACCTCGCATTCCGCTGGCACCAACAAAGATGCAGTCTGCTCCGTGTTTGGAAGTTTCCTCCGCAGCCCCGAGCAAGCCGTACTTCGGATCGGCGGCTTTCACAAGCGTGCTGATGACGAAATCAGGACGACGCAGACGCACAAACTCTGCAGCTGCCGTCACCACCTGAAGCGCGGGTCTACCGGCGGCCGCGGCGGAATCAGTTGAGATCGGCGCACCGCCCCATATGGTATTTGGCTCCCAATTGCCGAACGCCGCGAGCGGTCCGGTTTCGAAGCTTGCCATAATCACCTTCGTCCCGTGAGGCCAGTCGCGCTGCCCAACCGCTTCGACGGCCGCTTGAGCGTCTGTCGACCCATCGACACCCACGACTATGCGCGGCGGCGCAACGACTCCGCCACTCGGCGGAGGATCCATGCGACCCGGCTTCCCTCGCGAGACCCGCACAGAACCGCGAAGCGTTGTGATCACCCGGTGCGCAACGCTGCCCAATAGCAGCCTCTTGAGCTCGCCGTGACCACGCGAGCCAAGCACGACCAAGTCGAATGGTTGCAGATGCGCCCCACTCCCTTCGGCGCGCTGAATAATTTCCCAGGCGGGCGAGCCAATGCTGACTTCAGCGGCCACTTTCCACGTCGGGAAAAGCTCTTTCACCAAGTCCGCGCCACGCTGCGCCACAGCGAGTTGCTGATTCCGCGCTTCGCTCGAGTTCAACTGAGGAATACTGCCTGGATCCTTCGCTTCCGACAGCGCTCGGCGCTCGCATGAGCGGCTATCCAGAACCGAGAGCACGACGACTTCCGTATCGACCGGAAGGCCGGCAAGCTGGAGGTCGGAAACCGCAGACTCGCTGTGCGGTGAACCATCAAAGGCGATGAGCACATTCATTGCGCGTACCTCCCGATCCACACGATTGTACATAGATCCTCTGAACCGAATTGCCTGCCGCCCAACACGGGGAGGAGGCTGGCCGAGTCCACTCCTGACGTGTCGTCGAACCGCCTATTGGGCGATTCTTCCAATACCAGCAACTTGCGCAGCCACCTCGCGGGCCATGGCCTGGGCGGTTGCGATTTCCTCAACCGTGATCGAGTTCGCGCCCGCGCGCAGTGCTCCAAACCCCTGGAACAGGAATGTCGTTCTTGCCGCTATATGGATATCAGACGCCAGCCTCCGAGCCGCAGCACATGCGCGTACAGCGTCGTCACCATCGGGTATGGTGATTGCAATGGCTGCGGCGGTTTCAATGCCGGCGGCGCGCAGGACATCCGGATTTGTGGTGTCGCCGCATAGCACCGAGATCCCCAGCCGTTCCTGCGTGCGTGCAGTAGCAGGATTGGAATCGATCACGGTAAACGGAACTCCGAGCTTGCTGAGCTGGTCCGCGAGCGCGCGACCAACAGGACCGTAGCCGGCAATGATCACCTTCTTCGCGCCTCCCACCGATCGCTCGCCGGAGAGTTGCCCGGCAGGAACGCTCGGTTTCAGTTGCACGGTGCTCGATTCAGTTGCATGCAAAGGTCCATGCGCATCAAGTCCGCGGCCGTGCCGGAAGCGGTGGCGGGCCCGAGTATCGCTTCTCCCAATGGCTCTGCCGAGTGCAGCGTTGAGCCGGCGCGCTGCCGCATCGATCGCACCATAAAGGTCGTTCGATCGAGCCGTCACCGCGATCGGAGTACGCCCGTTCACGCGAGCCTCCATGAAACAGCGAGTGTCGTTGTTTCCATGCTTCGGTCCGTTCACGTCCTCAAAGTGCACTTCGATGGCCGTCATCTTCGAGCCGTACCTGTGGAAAGCACCGGCAAGCTTCCGGTGAACCCAAGATTCAATAGCGACGCTCGTCTCGAGATTGCCGGGAATGATGCGGATCGGCAGCTTTGATGAAGTCCGGTCCATGAATACCTCCTTTGCTGTCTCAGGGGACATCTACCGATCGAAATGACGCTCACGTTCCGGCTGATACTCGATCTGTTCGACGGTCACGCTGCGAGGGACGCGACCGCCCGCGCACTCGACGCTCTCGCCTTCCCGCGCGCCCAGTAGCGCCGCGCCTAGGGGCGAGAGCACCGAGAGCGTGCCGGACTGCGAGTTCGGAAATGCCAGCTCGAATGCTTCCGCCTGCTCTTCGCCGCGATAACGCACGCGCACACGCGAGTTCATCGTCACCACATCGGGAGGCACCTTCGCAGGGGCGACCTTCCGTGCACTTTCGAGAAGCTGGCGCAGCCGCAGCACCGGTGCATCGAACGTGAAGCTGGCGAGCAGCGGCTCGAGACGAGCGCTGTCGAACGTACTGACAACAGGGCGTGAAATCATGGCGCACTCCTTGCGTGTGACAACACGCGAGCGAAGGGAAGGACTTCTCAATACGAGCGTTTGGGATGGAATCAGAGGTGCATGTCCCCAGCCGCTTCCGGCTGGTACAGCACGCTCAGGATGTCGCACGAACGCTCCGCACCGCCAGGGACGCGGAACGTGACGTGCTGACCGACGCGGCACCCAAGCAATGCAGCACCCAGAGGTGCCAGCACAGAGATGGAGCCCTCCTCCGGGTCGGCGTTCTCCGGAAACACGAGCGACATGACCCACGTTCGGCGGCCGTCTCGCAACCGGATGCGGGAATTCATCGTGACAACATCGGGAGGGACGTCTTCCGGCCCGATGACCACGGCCCGATCGAGCTCCGATGTGAGCGTGGCCAGATAGGGCCGGTCACGGTTGTCCC
Source organism: Phycisphaerales bacterium (assembly GCA_016793015.1). Lineage (GTDB taxonomy): Bacteria > Planctomycetota > Phycisphaerae > Phycisphaerales > UBA1924 > JAFEBO01. Next base: position 7,123 of record JAEUJD010000031.1, on the reverse strand, counting down.
CACGAAGCCCCGCGCTCGTGGCGACAATCAATGCTCGTAGCCGCTCCATGTCGCTTTGGGTCACGTGGATACTGCGCTCGTTCAACATCGCCATAGAAACCTCCTGCGTTTCGCTCGTTGTTCCAGCCGAACCGGTTTCATCTCAAGGGAATATCCCACGCTCCGCGTACACCTGCTCAATCCGTCGCAAGGCCGTGGCATACGCGGCGCTTCGCCAGTCGAGCGCATGCTCGCTCGCCATTTCTTTCGTGCGCACGTAGGCCCGTTCCAGAATCGCACGCAGTTGCCGATTGACCTCCGCGGCATTCCAGACAGTGCCGCCACGATTCTGAAGCCATTCGAAGTAGCTCACAATCACACCGCCCGCATTGCAGAGCACATCGGGCAGTACAGCGATCCGACGCTCGCGCAGAACGGAGTCCCCTTCGGGAGTTGTCGGTCCGTTTGCCCCTTCAGCGACAAGCCGGACGTTGAGCACGCGAGCCGTTTCGGCTGTCACCTGATTTTCGAGCGCCGCCGGGATGAATACATCTGCACGCGTGGCATAAAACGTCTCCTTTGAAATTGCCTGCGCCCCCGGAAATCCCACGACGCCACCGGTTTTCTTGACATGATCAGCAAGTGCGTCGGCGTCTAGTCCTTCCGCTGCGTCCGACTTGATTGCACCTGTCGCATCCTGGACCGCAAGCAGCTTTGCACCCTTGTCTTTCAGAACGCGGGCTGCCCAAGAACCGACTTTCCCGAACCCCTGCACCGTGTACGACAGATCAACGATCTCGCAACGCTGGTCCGTCGCCCACATCTCAATGAGGTCAACGACGCCTTGCCCGGTTGCCTTCTCGCGTCCGACCGATCCTCCCGCGCTGACCGGCTTGCCAGTGACTACCGCTGACGCGCGGTAGCGCTCTTGGGGCGGAAGCGTGGCCGCGTACGTGTCCACGATCCAGGCCATCGTGCGAGCATCCGTGTTGACGTCTGGCGCTGGTACGTCGTAACCCGGACCGATGTTCGCGCCGAGGGCGTAAACAAAGCGACGTGTCAATCGCTCGACTTCGCGGCGGCTCAGCTTTGCGGGATCGACCTGCACGCCACCCTTGGCGCCCCCGAATGGAATATCGACCAGCGCGCACTTGATCGTCATCCACGCTGCGAGCGCGCGGACCTCGTCCAGGCTCACGTCGGCGTGGTAGCGGATGCCCCCCTTGAAAGGCCCCAGCACGTTGTTGTGCTGGACACGATACCCGGAGAACATCTCGATTCGTCCATCGTCCATGCGCACTGGGAAGTTCACGCCCACTTCGCACGCAGGCATCGCGAGGATCTTGCGAACCTCGGGCGCGAGGTCAATTGCCTCTGCCGCGCGATCCATCTGTTCCTGCACTCGCTGAAAGAGTCGGTGTTCCTGGTCGCGCATAGCAGTTCCTGGGGACACGCGGGTGTTTCGAGAATCAGTCGCGACTGTGTTGAGGCCGTTGGCGGTATTCATGTTGACACTGCTCCCTGAGTTGCATGGCCTATTGCAACCAGCGTGCCAATGCCTCGACTCGCGCGATCGCGTGAAATCGACCATTTCGGTTCGATACAGGGGGCGCGGCGCGGGGACAATCTCCCCGGTGGGGAGGATCGCCCCGTTGGAATGGGCCAATCGATAGACCCGCACTAAGCCGGGGTGGTGCCATCAGATGATGCTGCCGGCTTCGCCGCTTTCAGTTTTTCGCGGAGCGATTTTCGGTCGATGCCGAGGATGGATGCTGCCTTTGTCTTGTTGCCGGCAACGCTTTCAAGCACGGTGCGAATGTGATCAAGCTCCACGTCGCGAAGCGAGCGGAACGGGCGTGTCGCCGCAGCTGCCGAATGCGGGGCCGCCGCAACGTACCGCATGACTGTCGGCAAATCCACGGTGTCGATGACACCTGCGTCTGCGAAGATCACGAATCGCTGCGCCAGATTCTGCAGCTCGCGCACGTTTCCGGGCCACGGATAACGCCGTAATGCTTCCATGGCCGCGTCCGTCATCTGCGGCTCCGGAACCGCCCCCTGCAGCGCCGCTTCCGCCAGGAAATGTCGGAAAAGGAGATTCACATCCCCTTCTCGATCTCGCAACGGAGGAAGCTCGATCGGAAGCACGTGCAGCCGAAAAAACAGGTCTTCGCGAAACTTCCCATCCCGAGCCAATCCTTCCAGATCCTTATTGGTTGCAGCAATGACTCGGACATCGATCGCGCATGCAGAATCCGCACCAACCGCTTGCACCATCTTTTCCTGGAGCGTGCGGAGCAACTTTGCTTGAGCAAGAGGCGATAGTTCACCAACCTCGTCAAGAAAAAGCGTTCCGCCGTTGGCGGCGACAAAGAAGCCGTCACGCCGCGCGGTCGCGCCGGTGAAGGCTCCTTTGATATGCCCAAAAAGCTCACTCTCAACAAGCGATTCCGGTATCGCCGCGCAGTTGACGGCAAGGAACGGAGCGCTCGCCCGCGCACCGCGATAGTGAATCGCGCGAGCCACAAGTTCTTTTCCGGTTCCGCTCTCGCCCGTGATGAGGACCGGCACGCTCGCGCTCGCCGCACGGTCGATCAGTCGGTACACCTGCTGCATCGCGGATGATGTGCCGATCAGCCCGTCGGGTGCCTCGACCGTGCCAGACGTTTCAACCTCCCGTCGCCGGCGCACCTTGTCGAGGGCGGTACGTACCGCGTGGCGCAGTTCCTCATCGGAGAAAGGTTTGGGGAGGTAGTCGTCAACCCCCTCGCGCATCGCCGTCACGGCGCCGCCGACCGTTGCAAAACCGGTCACCATGATGATGCCGGTACCGCGGCAATGATCGCGCACGTGGCGCACCAGCTCCATTCCATCAGTACCGGGCATCCGCATGTCCGTCACAACCAGCTCGACCGAAGACTGCTTCAGGATTTCGAGTGCGGTCGCAACGTCCGGTGCCGAGATCACTTCGTGTCCATCGGAGCGGAGATTACGCTCGAGCACCTCCCGCGTTCCGGGAGAATCATCAACGACCAGGATGCGTGCGGCTTCCGTCTTCACGTCGAAAGAGCCTATTCAGGCCGGCTTCACGGCGTTTTCGGGCAGACGTACGTGAAATACGCTCCCCCGCATGGGCTCGGATTCGACGCTGATACTTCCGCCGTGTCCCGAGACAATCCCTTGAACCACTGCAAGCCCAAGTCCGGTGCCCTGTCCAACATCCTTCGTCGTGAAGAAAGGGTCGAACACTCGCCGCATGACTTCCGGAGTCATACCGGCACCGGTGTCCTCTACCGCGAGGACAACAAACCCATTTTCGGCGAAGGTGCGAATCCTGACGGTTCCGGAACCGGAGATTGATTGCATCGCGTTGATGACGAGATTGGTGACTACTTGGCGAACTTGAACCGCGTCGGCTTCGATCTGGGGCAGCCCCTCATTCAACTCACGAACAAAACGGATACCAGGGTTTTCGCATCCCGCTTCGAGCAAGAACATCGCTTCCTCGACGACCGCGTTGAGCGCCGTTGGTTGTTTGGATGCGGGCATCTGTCGGGCGAACACGAGTAATTTGCGGATAATCTCGCGCCCGTGGAGCGCCGCGTTCACGATGCGTCCGAGATCGGTGCGAACTTGTCCTGGAAGGTCTGGCGTCTTCAGCGCGAGCTGCGAGAATCCCAGCACATTCCCGAGGGGGTCATTGAGCTCATGCGCAACACCTGCCGCGAGCTGACCGATGGTTGCGAGACGGTCGGCGTGTCGCAGGGTTAATTCAAGGTCGGCACGCCGCTGTTCAGCCTCGACACTTCCGACAAAGACACCGATCTGGTGCGCAACTGTGTCAAGCAACGATTGTTCCTCCGCGAGAAACACTCCGGCATCCCGGACGTCTCCTGCTGCGGGGCGATCGCTTGCGGCCACGCTATAACGAAGCTCGACGCTGCCGCGTTCTGTACCCCCTACCCGGAGCGGAGCGCGGATAGAAGAAAATGCGCGTTCGTGGCGATCTGCCGGCCACTCGACCTCAACCTCGTCTAGCCGCAGCCTGGCGATCACACGACCCGGATGTCGGCAGGCCTCGGGCAAGACCGCTACCACACGAGACAGGCACTCACGCAAGGTCCCTTGACGCTGGGCGAAAACCGCGGCGACCTCATACAGGCATTTGAGTTCTTTGACGCGTTCCCCAAGCTCAGAAACAGCGGTTCGTCCAGAATTCTTCATGACGGCGCACCTGCGGGATCCTAGACAATCCAACGTATCGCGAAGCGACCGAACAGCTTCGCGTGCTACCCCGCTCTTGTCATACGCGCTGAAGCCCTTTCCGCTACGAACACCGTTCGCTCCACGTCCCAGCACCTCCTCGAGCGTGAAGCCCAAGGGATCAGTCCCTTCATCGATCTTCTTTTTCAAGACTCAAAGGCGCTCGAAGGCGGGAAACGCGAACTCAATCTGGCGGATCACGAGAATGCCGGAGTCATCCTGTGCGGGCACCTTCACACCAGCGCCAATTTAGTGCATCGCGCTCCGCGTCCACGCAGACCGAGCCTCACGTCGATCGGTGCCGCGCCAGAAACTCGAGCGTTTCCAGCGGAAGATCGAGCGCATCCGCAATCGCACGATCCGCGACGTGCGGATTCGGACTTCGGCCATCCGGCCGCCTAGACGGATGGTTGGATGGACAGGTGGACGACACAGGCGACGGTTGATTTCCGTTTGCCTCACCTTCGGCAGGCGCCTGCACTTCGTCCGCCTCGCTCTTCTCCTCGCGGCTTTCGACCGCCACCAATCGCAACCGTACCGGCGCTGGTGGACCAAAGATCGGTGGTTGATTCTGTTTCATGGGCTGTGCTTCCCCCTGTTGTGGCGTTCAAAGCCTGGCGAACAACACGAGCACGACAAACCCCGGACGATTCATGTCGCGACCTGCGAAAGCGGTTCCTGGATTTCGAATCCCTCTTCCCTCGCTCCGGAACCTCCTCCGACGCACGCGGCGCCCGACGAGACTCTTCAGCACTTCCCTCCAGAAGTGGTCTGATATCCCATCGTCCGTTCCTGCGCGCTCGCGCAACGAAAATCCGTGCTTTTTCCAGATAAAAGTAAACTCACACGTTCCGCACGATTGCGACTGAGGACAACGCCTCCGTCCGACCGCAGAACGTGCCGCAATTTATGACAGCGATCGCGATCGAGCTGCACGTGTCGACCGCTTTCACCTGCAATTCAGCGCAAATTCATCGTGGCTCCAGCAACCCGCTCTGCTTTGCTTTCGCGAGCGTCTCTTCGACGAGCGACGGGATCGGACCCGTCTGCTTCGCGTTTGCAAATGTCCGCGACCAACCGCGCAACCGATCGGCCTCGTTGATCAGGTCTGCGTGCTCCGCCGGCTGCATCACCCCGCCCGCCGATGCCGCACGTTCCACCATGCGGCTCGCGCGTGCGACCGAAGTCATTGCGCGAATGTCCCGCACCCACGGATCCGATTCACCGGTCCTTGCCAGCCAGAACTCCTCGGAGGATTCCAGAAGCTTCTCGGCCTCGCTCGCGCGGCCCGAACGCAGATACCACATCGCGAGCGACGGCACCATGAGCTGCGAAGTCACCGAATCGCCCTGCCCTCCTGCATCCAGTCGCTTCCGCGCACGTTCGAGCACTTCGATCCGGCTCTTCCAGACCCGATCGAGCAGGTCCGGCGTTTCGAGCAGCATCGGACCGTGCACCCATTCGAGCACCCAGAGCGAGGTCAGAACCTCGGCTTCCAGCCCATTGTTCTTCGCTGCACCGAAACCGATCAGCATGCGTGTGAGTTGATCCGCCGCCTTCTTCTTCCATTCCTGCGTCGCTTCGAGCTTTGCCCGCTCAACCCGCGCCAACTGCTCGTGCTCGCGCGCCAGAGCATTCGCCTGCGCCGCGTTCATCCAGCCGATGCCCGCCGTCAGCGAGAGCGCCCCGCAAAGGAACACCAGACTCACCGCAACCGGGTGACGCCACGCCAGGAGACGCGATCGCCTCGCAAATCCTGGTCGCTGCCACCCGATCGGACGGTACCGCAGCCACGCTTCGAGGTCTGCCGCGAGCAGATCCGCAGACCTGGAGCGATCCACTGGCCGCGCCGAGATCGCCCGCAGCACAATCCCCCGCAACTGCGGACAGACGCCCGCGCACCGCAGAGCCTCCTGCGGCGGGAACTCGGGTTCGCCTCCCGCGAGCGCCGCCATCGCGCTGATCGTCGAACGTCCGTGGGGCGAGGCCCCGACAAGCGCCCAGTAGAGAATCGCGCCGAGCGCATAGATATCCGTCGTCGGTGCGTCCGCATCCGGATCGAGCCGGAACTGCTCGGGCGACATGAACGCGAGCGTCCCGCCAAAGCGATCCGCGGCCGCCCCACCGGACGAGCGATCCGGACGAGGCCGCGAAGCGCCGAAGTCCACAATCTTGATTTCGCCCGATTCACTCACGAGCACGTTCGCGGGCTTGAGATCCCGGTGAACGATGCCCGCCGCGTGGATCGCTGCGACTGCGGACGCAATATCGCGCACGATCGCGGCCAGCCGTCGATGCCCCGCGTTCTTTCCCGTCCCGCGGATCCACTCATCGAGCGTCTCACCCCGCACAAATTCCTGCACGATAAAAACGCTCGACCCGTTCCGCCCCGCATCCAGCACGCGGACCACGCCCGGGTGCTCGATCGATCGGGCCTTTCGCGCCTCCGTGATCGTTCGTTCAAAAAGCGTCGGATCATCGGGCGCGTGGTGGAACAGCTTGATCGCAACGCGGCTGGGTCTGCCTTCGGCGCTCAGCAGCCGATCCTCGGCCTCGTACACGGTCGAGCTGACGCCGCTCCCCACAACCCGCCCCGCAACATAGCGTGCGCTGCCATCCTCCAGTTTCGGACCGACCTCAATCGATGTGGACGCCTCGCGCCCGGCCGCCTGCACGCGGGCATCCGCCGGCCCGATCAGTTGATCAAGGCACAACGCCAGCTCGATCGCCCCCGACAATTCCGGGTGTTTGCGTCGCTCCCGCTCCGCACGCCTCATCCGCTCTTCCGCCGTCACGCCCTGCCGCCCGATGCACACACCGATCGCGGCATCCAGCACAAGTTCGCGCGAACGCAGATTCGGGACCACCCGCAGGTAATCCG
>JAEUJD010000029.1 GCA_016793015.1 Phycisphaerales bacterium | reverse complement strand
ACAGCTGAATGTCGGCGAGATCGCCTGCGGACGGGTTGTACTGCGAGAGCGGGCCCGCGTTGGCATCGTGCACACCGGCACGCAACGACTCAGCCATGATCGTGCCCAGGTATGGATTGCCCATGATCGTGTTGCCGATCTGATCCATCAGGCGCATCGTGTGGCCGATCTCGTGCAGCGACGCAATAACGGGGTCGTACTCCTGCGCACCCACGAGCCCCCAGGCGGCAACCGGACTGAAAACGATCTCGGCGCTCGTGGCGAAATTTCCGTTCATGTAGCGCCGCGTAATCGCGAGCCCATCGATCGGACCCGGTCCGATGCCGGGCGCAACCTCGGGCCACGCGGGATCCTCAAATTTCGACTGCACGCTGTTGGGCTGCTTGAATCGGGGAACACCGTTTCCATCGACGGCCTGATTGCCATTCGCATTTGCGCCGAGCATCACGGTGATCTGCGGCGCACCGCCGACTGCGGCGCCGATGCGCAGATCCCACTTGCAGTTGTTGTTGGTCTGCGAGTTGTTCCAGATGTTGATCGCTTCCTTGAATGAATCCTTGAGCGTCTTGGGATTCATGCCGCCCAAGACCTGGACATTCGCTATGTCGTACTGGCCGCCGGCAAAGTCGTAATAGAGAATGCGGGAATTACCCGTCCAATCCCACGTTGCGTTGTAAATGGCCAAGGCATTACAGCCTGTGCCGGCCAAAGCGCAGATCGCCACCACCATGCTCGTCTTCATGTCTTTCTCCTTGGTGCGGGGGTCAAGCGGAATACCGCACCGGGGAAAGAGCCTATCAGGTCGCGGCTTGCATGCAAGGGAATCGATTGGACGCCCGCAAAAAGGGCAATCGGAGCACTCGACTGGCTTCCTGCGTTGACACCGCGCCCGAATCGGCTCAGACCTGCTTCAAAAACCGTAAGTCATTCTCGAACAGCAACCGGATATCGGGGATGGAGTAGCGTCCCATCGCGATGCGTTCGATGCCGAAACCGAAGGCGAAACCGGTCCATTCCTCGGGGTCGATGCCGCAGTGCTGGAGGACGGCCGGATCGACCATGCCGCAGCCTCCGAGCTCGATCCAGCGGGCGGGCTGATCGGGGCGGAGGCGGATCTTCATATCGAGTTCGGCACTCGGCTCGGTGAAGGGGAAGTACGAAGGGCGCAGGCGTACTTCCGCATCGTCACCGAAGTACGCGCGGGCGAATTGCAGCAGCGTCGTCTTGAGATCGATCATGGAGACACCGCGATCGAGGTAGAGCCCTTCGATCTGGTGGAACATGAACGAGTGCGTCGCATCAACGGTGTCGGGGCGATAGACGCGGCCGGGCGAGATGATCTTGATCGGATGCTGGAGCTTTCCGCCGCCGGCTTTTACGGCGGCTTCCATCACGCGCACCTGCACCGTCGAGGTTTGCGAGCGGATCATGCGTGGACGCGTCGTCGTGCGCGGATCATCGACATAGAAGTTGTCGGCGGGGTCGCGCGCGGGGTGGCCCGCTGGAATATTGAGTTTGATGAAGTTGTGCTCGTCGTCCTCAAGCTCAGGACCTTCGGCGACTTCGAAGCCCATGCGCCCGAAGACTTCGCACAGCTCATCAATGACGCGAGTGATGATGTGGGCGCGGCCGACTGATTGGCTGGAAACGAAGCCGGGTTCAGTCACATCGAGTTGTACGACATTCGCGCCAGCGGAACTGGCGATCGAAGCCTTCTTCTCTTCGAACGCCTGCTCGAGCGCGGCCTTTACCTGATTCATCCTCGCGCCGACGGCGGGCTTTTGTTCTTTCGGAACGTCTTTGAAACCCGCCATTGCGGACTTGAGCTTACCGCTACCAGCGAGGTAGGCGAGGCGCCAGGCTTCCAACGAATCGGGGGATGATGCCGCGGCAAGTTCCGCGAGGCCGTTCTTTTCGAGTGTTTCGATCAGGTCGAGCATTGGGTGGAATCGTAGGGAGAAATTGGAAGTCCGACAGCCAATCCCACGCGAAACGTCACCAAGTCGGATCGCCCAGAATGCGGTTCAGTGATCGTTCAGTTGCGGCAATAACGAAGGCACCAAAAGCCTCCACTCGTCCCTGATTCGCCTCGTCTAAGGCGCGGAGATACTCGGCGCGGCGTTCGACCTCGATTACCACAAGCGGAAAACCAGTTGCGAGCAAGAGTGCGTTCATCATCAGCCGCGCCGTGCGACCATTTCCATCCGCGAACGGGTGAATTGCGACGAGGTTGTAGTGAAGCTCGGCGGCGCGAAGAACGGGGTGCAAAGCGGAATCGCCCGAAAGTTCGATCACAAGTGGGAGAAGCGACGGGAACTTGAGATTCGAAGGCGGTACGAATCGCGTGCCGGCGATGAACACTCTACTGGTGCGATACCTGCCCGCATTGGTCGGATCGATATCCGTAAGGACTTCCTTATGGATTGCGAGTAGATCGTCCTCGCTCGGCCCGACAAATCCCTGCCGTTCTGCAGCCCAGGATTCGACAAGCCGTAAGGCACGATCGTGGTTGCGGGCTTCGTAGATCTCACGCAACGGGTGCGAAACAGGTCCTGCGGGAGTGGCACCTTCAAGAACGAGTTGCGTTTCGCGAAGCGAAAGCGTGTTGCCCTCGATCGCGTTCGAGTTGTACGTTAATTCGATACGGATCGAATCGAGCGTGTTGCGCGGCACTTCACCTGATCGAACTTCTGCCCGAAACTGATTGACCCACCGATCGATTTCCGCAAGTTTGTGCGCAGACGGAGTGGCCAGCGCTGCGAACGATTGGAGCGGCTCATCGAGATGCTGACGGTCAACGGGCATTGGCTGATTGTTGGGATGCCCAATGGATCGGTCGTCGCGACAAAAAGAACACGGCCCACCTTTCGGCGGGCCGCGCGGTTGTCTTGAAATCTCGGACTCAAACTGACCCGGTGGGTCTATCAAACTTTGATTCAGGCCTTGGCTTCGCCCTTTTCCTTCCGGACCTTGGCGGCGAAGGCGGTGCGCTTGTCGGCGGCGCGGCGGCGGGTGCTCGGCTTGCCGCCGATTTCCGGGCCTTCTTCGTTGCCGACGAACTGGAGCACGCAGAGTTCAGCAGCGTCGCCGATGCGATGGCGGCCGAGCTTCACGATGCGGGTGTAGCCACCGGCGCGATCGGCAAAGCGCGTCGCGACGCGCTCGAAGATGTGCTTGACGAGCTTGGGAGCCTTGCGCAGTTCGCCGTAGCGGTTGCGCTCGACTTCTTCCGACTTCGGGAGATCGAAGAAGCCTTCGCGGAACTCGCGCAGGTTCTTGACGTGTTCCTTCTCGGCGTCGGTCGCGTTCTTCGCCAGATACATCCACTCGAAGGCCATGCGATCGTGGCCGAGCTTGGCGATCACGCGGCGGCGAGCGGCGAGATCGCCCTTCTTCGCGTCGGTGATGATCTTCTCGACGAAAGGCTGCACGGCCTTGGCCTTCGGGATCGTGGTCGTGATCTGGCCGTGCTCAAAGAGCGAGGCGGCCATATTGCGCAGCATCGAATCGCGGTGCGAAGCGGTGCGGGTAAGACGTGAACCGGCGCGACGGTGGCGCATAACAGAGACTCCAAACAGGGCCTTGACCGGCGGCCGAGTGCCGCACGATGCAGGGCCGAAATACTAGGCTGGACCCTCGAAAAACTCAATTTCGACGATCAAATCAGCGGCTGGTGAAGCACAGGGCGGGCTTTTCAGCCCGCCCTGAGGGAATTCGGGGGCGATCACGGAACGAAGAAACACCGCCCGGAAGGGCGGTGCCACGACCAACCACTCAGGCCGGGATCTCGGTCTGCTTCACGACGAAGCCGTCGGGAAGGGTCATACCGAGGTCGAGGCCGATGTCCTGGAGCTTGCGCTTGACCTCGCGGAGGCTGGTGCGTCCGAAGGAGCGGAGCTTCAAGAGGGTGCCGTCGGTCTGGGTCACGAGCTGGGCAACGGTATCGATACGGGCCGAGTCCAGGCAGTTGCTGGCGCGGACCGAGAGTTCGAGCTCGTTGGTGCTCATGTTGAGCTTGCGGATGAGTTCCTCGTCCACGCTCGCGGCGGCGGCTGCCTCTTCGCTCACCGTGTCCGGTCCGAGCTCGAAGTACTGAACGAACGGATTGAGGTGCTTGCGGAGAATCTTGGCGGCTTCGACCATCGCCATTTCGGGCGTGACGGTGCCGTTGGTCCAGATCTCGAGCGTGAGCTTGTCGTAGTCGGTGCGCTGGCCGACGCGGGCGTCTTCGACCTTGTAGCGGACGCGCTGCACGGGGCTGTAGATCGCGTCGATCGGGATGATCCCGATTTCCTGGTCTTCTTCCTGCGCCGCGATCTGCTCGCTGGCGGGGACGTAGCCGCGGCCGCGGCTGACGGTCAGTTCCATCTCGAAATCGACCTTCTCGGTGAGGGTCGCGATCACGAGTTCTTTGTTGACGATCGTGACGGCGGTGTCGGCTTCGATCATGTCGGCCGTGATCTCGCCGGGGCCGCGGGCTGCGAGGCGCATCGTCTTGGACTCATCGCCTTCGAGCTTCACGACGAGGTTCTTGACGTTGAGGACCAGGTCGGTCGCGTCTTCCATCACGCCCGGGATGCTCGAGAACTCGTGCGGAGCGCCCTTGACCTTGATCTGGGTCACGGCGGCGCCTTCGAGGCTGCTGAGCAGCACGCGGCGCAGGCTGTTTCCGACGGTCGTGCCAAAGCCACGCTCGAAGGGTTCGATCACAAAGCGGCCGTACACGCTGCTGTTGAAGCGGGAATCGGCGCCGATACGGGTGGGAAGCTCAAGGCCACGCCAGCGGAATCGCATGTTCGAAATCTCCAATACGGCGGCAGGGACACGAAATCACGGACCGAAGCCCGTAATTCCAAACTGACTTGTCGCTGAGCCCGACGATTCACGAGGAACGATGGGAACTGCCGCGTTCCACAACGCCTCTTCTGTTCGACAGGAGCGACACGATTCGAGAAAACGTTGCGTGCTCTTCCGAGCACGCAGCGTGAAAGTTCATTAGACGCGGCGACGCTTCGCGGGGCGGCAACCGTTGTGCGGTACCGGCGTGTGGTCTTCGATCGCGGAGACGCGAAGGCCGGTCGAAACCAGGCCGTTGACGGCGGATTCGCGGCCTGCGCCCGAACCACGGATGCGGATCTCGACTTCGCTCATGCCCATCTTGCGGACCTTCTGGCCGCAGGTCTCGGCGGCGCGGGTCGCGGCGAACGGGGTGCTCTTGCGGGCGCCCTTGAAGCCGATGGTGCCGGCCGAATCCCAAGCCACGGTCTCGCCGTTGGCGTCTGTGATGGTGATGAGAGTGTTGTTCTGCGTCGCCTTGATGTGGGCGATGCCGCGAACGACGTTCTTCCTGACTTTACCCTTCTTCGACATGCAATCCTCCGCGGATCATCCGACACGAAGTGTCGTCCCCGCCGTGTGTTCAAACCAAACCGAGAATCAGATTTAGGCCTTGGCCTTGACGCCCTTCTTGCCGGCGACAGTCTTCTTCTTGCCCTTACGCGTGCGTGCGTTGGACTGTGTGCGCTGGCCGCGGACCGGGAGGCCCTTGCGGTGACGCTCGCCCCGGTAGCTGCGGATGTCCTTGAGGCGCTGGATGTTCTGCTGCACCTGGCGGCGGAGCGCACCCTCGACGAGGTAGGTCGCGTCGATGATCGCGTTGATCTGCGCGAGCTGGGTCTCGGGGACTTCGCGGGCGCGAACGTCGCCGTTCACACCAGCTTCTTCGAGGATCAGCTTCGCGTAGTGCGCGCCGATCCCGTGGATGTACTGGAGGGCGTACAGCATCTTCTTGTTGTCTGGCACGTCAACGCCGGCGATACGGGGCATCGGAACTCCTCAGTGCTTCGCGGCCAATCTGGCGCGAACAAGGCCGGCGCTTGCGCCGGCGGACCAAACGAAAACTCTTATCCCTGCACCTGCTTGTGCTTGGGCTCTGCCTTGCAAATCACGCGCACCTTGCCCTTGCGGCGGACAACCTGGCACTGGTTGCAGATGCGACGAACGCTCGCTTTGACCTTC
>JAEUJD010000026.1 GCA_016793015.1 Phycisphaerales bacterium | reverse complement strand
CGTTCGTTGCTGCGCCGATTCTGATCGCCGAGCACAGCGCCGCCAACGCCGCCCGCGACCGCCCCGATCACGGCGCCTTTTCCGGCGTTGCCAGAAAGCGAACCGATCGCTAGACCAGAGAGCGCGCCGATTCCCGCACCGGAGGCGCCGCCCTGCACGGCGTTGTCACAGCCATTGAGCAGTGGAAGCGAAAAGGCCAGTGCCGCGACCAAGGCGGAGCGCGCGAAACACTGCGAGACGGACCGAAGGATGGCCTGGTCGTTCTGAACTTTTCGAGAATTGCGTGTCATCCGAACTCCGTTGGTGAACGAACCAGTATACAACTTGATCCCCGGCACGCATTCGGTGCAGTGAATCTTGCAGGAACGGGGCCGGCGGAATTTCGGAAGCGGAGATCGCTCTACACTGACGCGATTGCAGGCGCTTGCAGCCTTTCGCAGTGGTTGCGGGTAAGGATTGGTCGTTGCAAGGGTGAGGAGTTCAACATGGTTTCCAAGGCGGATCTTGTGGCGTTGCAGGCTCTTCGGGGGTACCCGTCGGTGTCGATTCTTGCGCCTACCAACCGGAGCGGGCCCGCGAAGAAACAAGATCGTGTGAAGGTTGGCAATCTTCTTCGCAAGGCGATCGAGCGCCTCGAGAAGGAATTTGGCAAGCGCGAGGCGGCAGCGATCGTGGCGAAGCTCAAAAAGCTGGTCGCTTCGGTGGACTGGCAGCAGACGCAGGAAGGGCTGGCAATCTTTGCGAGCGCCTCGCACGGATCGGTTGTCAAGCTTCCATTCCGTGTGAAGCCCAGGGTTCAGGTCGACGAGACCTTCGCCACGCGAGACCTTGTGTATTCGCTCAATCGTTCCCGGCCTTACCGGGTGCTCACGCTTGGGCACGTGACGCGCCTCTTTGAAGTTCACGCGGCCGCGGCGGAAGAAATCCGCGGCAAGCCGTTCCCGTTCAGGCACGGCGGACCCGGCGGCGGCAAAAAGCTGCCCGGCGGCATCGGCATCAACAGCTCGGCGACACGTGACACCGCCAATCGCACTTTTTATAAGGCGGTCGACGAGGCCGTACGGAAGATTCAGGATGGTCACCCGCTGCCGCTCGTGCTCGTCGGCGCGGAACGGAACCTTGCCTTCTATCACGGCGTGACGACCCAGGAAGGGTCGATCGTCGGCATGTTGACCGGAAATCATGAGACGACATCGCCTCGTGACCTTGGCGCACTCGTCTGGCCAATCTTTGAGGCCGGTGCTACCTCGGAACGAACGGCGGCGCTGGTCAGATTGGACCGTGCCGTGAGCGCGAATCGCGCTGCATCGGGGATTGTCCGCGTTTGGAACGCCGCTTCGGCGCGCAAGTGCGAGGTGCTGCTTGTTGAAAAGGACTTCAAGTACCCCGCCGATGTGAGCGCGGACGGCTCCAAACTGTTGCCATACACAGGGAAAGGCCCTCAGGCTCTCGACGACGCGGTAGACGAGATCATCGAAAGCGTGATGGCGGCGGGCGGCCGGGTTTACTTCTATAACCCCGGCGAGCTTGGGGTCCACCAGAGGATTGGCGCGGTCCTGCGCAAATAACTCCCGTTTGGTGAGTTCGCGGCGCGGTACTATCGACCGGCGCGGCAATTGCGCGCGATCACGAACCGGGAGTTGCTTCTATGAATATGACGTCAGCGCGGACGGATGGGCTTGTGTTCATCGCGTCTTTGGCCACCCTTTCCGGCACGGTGTTGGGGCTGGGCTTGGCGGGATGCTCGCGTGAAGGGCCGGCGCAGGTCAACCTGCCGCGGCCGGTGAAGACCACGGTTGTGGCGGCGGGCGGATCGACTGCCGAGCGGGTGCTGCCCGGGCGGGTGCAGGCATCAAGCGAGGTGGAACTCGCGTTTCAGGTTCCCGGCGTGCTGGCGAATCTGCCGGTTCGGGCCGGCCAGAAGGTTGCCAAGGGCGAGATCATCGCGCAGTTGCGTCTCGACGAATACGAAGCCAGGTTGGCGTCGCTGAAGGGGCAGCTCGAAGGTTCGCGGGTTGCGCTGCGGGCGATGCGGGAGGGCGATCGGCCCGAGGAGCGCCTGCGCCAGGACACCCAGGTTCGGGCAGCGGAAGCGCGGCTCGCGAATGCGCGGGCTCAGTTCGAGCGTTTCGAGCAATTGATCGGGAACAACGCGATCTCACGGAAGGAATTCGAGCTGGGCGAAACCAACTTCCGCGTCGCTCAGGAAGATCTGAAGGCGGCGATTCAGACCCGGGAAATGGCCTTGGTCGCTCGAACAGAAGACATCGAAGCCAAAGAGGCCGAAGTGAGCGGGCTGGTTGGTCGGACCCGCGAGGCGGAGATTCAGCTGGCGGACGCCACGCTTCGTGCGCCCTATGACGGCGTCGTCGCGCAGCGGTTTGTCGATGCGAACCAGAGCATCGTGGCCCGCACCCCCGTGGTGCGATTCCAGGCGACGGACGGGCTGGAAGTGGCGGTGGATGTCCCGGAAGCGATCATGGCGACGGACATCCGCACAGTGGACACCTCGCAGAAGGTGGCGGAGTTTGCCGCGGCACCGGGCGTGCGGGTTCCTGTTGAGGTTCGGGAGGTTGCGCAATCGGCGGACCCGACGACCCAGACATTCCGAGTCCGGTTTGGGCTCAAGGGCGATCCGGGGATTCACCTTTTGCCGGGAATGACGGCGACGGTGCGGATGAACCAGGCGGCGGCAAATGGAAAGGGCGCGCTGATGGTGCCGGTCTCGGCGGTGTACCGCGAGGGAGGCGGGGACCAGATCGCTTGGGTGATCGGAACCGACCTGATTGCAAAGCGCAGACCGGTGAAGGTGGGGAACGCGAGCGGGGACCGGGTCGAGATCGTTGAGGGATTGCAGGCGGGCGATCGGATCGCGATTGCGGGCGTTTCGTTCCTGAGCGATGGACAGAAAGTGCGTGATCTCGGGAACGCGCTCGGCGGCAATTCGGGTGGAGGCTCCTCGAAATGAATGCAGGCGAAGTCAGCGTTCGGAACAAGCGGGTGAGCTTCGCCGCGATGTTTTTGCTGCTCCTGGGCGGCGTGATGGGGTACATGAACCTCGGGCGTCTTGAGGACCCGGAGTTCACGATCAAGGAAGCCCTGGTCATCACGCCCTACCCGGGCGCGAGCGCGGAAGAAGTCGCGGCGGAGGTGACCAACCCGATTGAGATCGCGTGCCAGTCGCTCGGGCAACTCGAGCGCGTGGAATCGGAATCGACGCGGGGCCGGTCGCTGGTCCGCGCGGTGATGAAGGACCGCTACAACCAGGCACGCATCCCGCAGGTGTGGGACGAATTGCGTCGCAAGATCAGCGACGCGCAGGCACAGTTGCCACCGTCGGTACGCGGGCAGTCGATGGTGGTTGACGACTTCGGCGACGTGTACGGCGTGTTCCTGGCGATTTCGGGCGAGGGGTTCACGTATCCCGAACTGCGGCGGTACGCGGAGTTCCTGCGTCGGGGCCTGATCAAGGTCGGCGATGTCAAGCAGGTCGAACTCTTCGGCGAGCAGCAGGAAACCGTGTACCTCGAGATCTCCCGCTCGCGTCTGGCGCAACTGGGTATCAACGAGGAATCCATCTATTCGCAGTTGCAGGCCAAGAACGTCATCTCGAACAGCGGCCGCGTCCGCGTGGCCGACCGGTTCCTGCCGATCGACCCCAAGGGCGGCTTTGACTCCGTCGACGACATGCTGGAGATGGTGATCGGCTCCGACAGTTCGGGCAAGCAACTCTTCCTGAAGGACGTCGCGACGGTGGAGCGCGGCTACCAGGATCCGCCCCGGCGCCTGCTCCGTTTCGATGGGAAGCCCGCGGTCGGCATCGGCATCTCGACGGTCAAGGGCGGCAACGTCGTCACGATGGGCAAGGGCGTCCGGGATTTTCTGGCAGCGCAGAAGCACGAGCAGCCCCTGGGCATCGAGATCGGTGAGATCAATTTCCAGCCAGAAGCGGTGACGGTCGCGACCGACGCGTTCGTGTTCAACCTGTTCAAGGCCGTCACGATCGTCTTCGTGGTGCTGCTGATCGCCATGGGGTTCCGGGCGGGCATGATCATCGGCGGGATTCTGATTCTCACAATCCTGGCGACGATCCTGTGCATGTATTTCGCCAACATCCTGATGGAACGCATCTCGCTCGGCGCGTTCATCATCGCTCTCTGCATGCTGACGGACAACGCGATCGTGGTGACCGAGAGCATCAAGGTCCGCGTCGAAAAGGGCGAGGAGAAGATGCTGGTGATCCGCGAGTCGGTCGCGCAGAACCAGTGGCCCTTGCTCGGCGCGACGGCCATCGCGGTCATCGCGTTTGCGGCGATCGGGCTTTCGGAAGACGCGACGGGCGAATACTGCAACTCGCTTTTCTGGGTCATCTTTATCTCGCTCGCCCTGAGCTGGGTCACGGCGATCACGTTCACGCCCCTGCTCTGCTACATGTTCTTCAAGCCGGACAAGGCAGCGGCGGAGCGCGACCCGTATGCCGCGGCACCGTTCCGGATGTATCGAGCAATGCTGGTTGCCGCCCTGCGTTTCCGCTGGGTGACACTGGCGACGGTGCTCGCGATGTTCGTCGCGGCCGTGTACGGCTTCGGGCATGTGAAGCAGAACTTTTTCCCGCCCGCCACGCGACCGCAGTTCCTGGTCGATGCGTTTTTGCCCGCCGGAACGCACATCCGCGATTCGGAGAAGTTTGCCGCGGAGATCGAGAAGTATCTGAAAACGCAGGACGGCGTGAAGCACGTCTCGACGTTTGTCGGCAGCGGCGGCCTGCGCTTCCTGCTGGTCTACTCGCCCGAATCGCAGAACAGCGCGTTCGTGCAGTTCCTTGTGAACGTGGACGACGAGAACAAGATCGCACGCCTCGTCGAGGACGTGCAGAACCACCTGGATGAGGCGTATCCGGACGCCAACGTGATCGCCAAGAAGTTCCTGCTCGGCCCCGGCGCGGGCGGGCGCGTGCAGGCCAGACTGAGCGGTCCGGATTCCGGCGTGCTACGGGAGCTCTCGCGGAAGGTGCGCGAAATCTACAAGGAAGACGGCGGCGCGCTCTGCGTCCGCGACGACTGGGCGGAGAAGGTGCAGTCGATCCGACCCGAGTTGCTCGAATTGCAGGCCCGGCGCAGCGGCATCACGCGCGTCGATGTCTCCAACGCGCTCGAGACCGGACTCGAGGGTCGCACCGTCGGCTTCTATCGCGAGCCGGGCGAAGCCGGGGGCGGCATCTTCCCGCAGGAAACTCGGCTACTGCCGATCGTGGCGAGGCCACCGGAGGCCGAACGGAGCAGCGTGGACGCGATCCACAGCATGCAGATCTGGAGCCCTGTCGCCGGTCGCATGATTCCGCTCTCGCAGGTCGCTTCGGGCACACAAACGTCGTGGGAGGACCCGGCGGTCATGCGGCGCGATCGGTTCCCGACGATCACGGTCCACGCCGATCCGCGGACGGGCCTGCCGAGCCAGTTGTTTGCCCGCGTCCGCGACAAAATCGAGAAGATCGAATTGCCTCCCGGTTACAAATTGGAATGGGGCGGCGAGTACGAAGATTCCGGCCGGGCGCGGGCCGCGCTCGCCGAGCCGCTGCCGATGGCCCTCGTGGTGATGGTTTTCATCGTGGTCACGCTCTTCAACTCGATCCGGACGACGATGGTGATCTGCCTGGCCGTGCCGCTGGCAATCATCGGCGTTACGGGCGGATTGCTGCTGACCAACTCGGCGTTCGGGTTCATGGCGCTGCTCGGTGCGATCGCGCTCGGAGGCGAGCAGATCAAGAACTCGATCGTGCTGGTGGACGAATTCCGAACGCAGATGACCGACAACGGCAAGCACCCGTACGAGGCCGTGGTTGATGGCAGCGTGAGCCGCCTGCGTCCGGTGATGCTGGTGGCGATCACGACGGTCTTGGGCATGATCCCGCTTTTGCAGGATCCATTCTTCTCGGCGATGGCCGTGACGATCATGTTCGGGCTCGGGTTTGCGTGCGTGCTGACGATGATCGTGATCCCGGTCCTGTTCGTGATCTTCTTCAATGTGCACAAGGGCGGCACGGCCCCCGCGCCGTTCAAGGCGGATTCCCCCGCTCCTGATTCCTCGCTTGCGGGCGTCGACGCCACGCCGGCATGAGTGCGTTGGGCCCAGTTGTTCGCGGGGCGGAGCCCATGAAGCTCCGGGAGGTGACGGGTGACGAAGGCCGGGTCCGAACGCTTCGGCGTGCATTCCGAAGTCGGGGTCTTGCGCAAGGTCTTGGTTTGTTCTCCGGGCCTCGCGCACGCTCGCCTCACACCCAGCAACTGCGATCGCTTGCTCTTCGACGAGATCCCCTGGGTCGAGCGGGCGCAGAAGGACCACGCCGATTTCGTTGCCCAGATGCGGGCGCGGGGCGTCGAGGTCTTCGAGTTGCACGCCCTGCTCGCGGAAACCCTCGCGATCCCGCAGGCGCGAAAATGGCTGCTCGACTGCCAGATCGTGGCGGACCAGGTCGGCGCCGGGCTCGTGGCGGAGACCCGCGCGTTTCTCGATGCGCTCGATGCAGCCACGCTCGCGGCACACATGATCGGCGGGCTTTCAACAACCGAGCTGTCCGCGTCGTTTGATTCCGCCTACCTGCGGATGGTCCGGGAGTCGTCCGGCGCTGCGGAGTATCTGCTGCCCCCCTTGCCCAACACGCTCTACACGCGTGACACGACCTGCTGGATCTACGGGGGCGTTTCGCTGAACCCGCTCTACTGGCCGGTGCGCCGCGAGGAAACGCTGCTGACGGCCGCGATCTACCGATTCCACCCGTCCTTCGCGGGGGATGTCAACGTCTGGTGGGGCGACCCGGAGCGCGAACACGGCCTCGCGACGGTCGAAGGGGGCGACGTGCTCATCCCCGGCAACGGCGTCGTGCTCATCGGCATGAGCGAGCGGACGAGCCGCCAGGGAATCACGCAGTTGGCATCGGCTCTCTTCGCACGCGGTGCCGCGGAGCACATCGTCGTCGCCGCGATGCCCAGGTTGCGTGCCGCCATGCACCTCGACACCGTTTTTACGTTCTGCGATCGCGACCTGGTGAGCCTGTATCCGCCCATCGTTGATCAGATCAAGACCTTTTCTCTCCGGGCCGGAAAAGGACCGGACGGGCTGCGCATCGACATCCACGACCGGCCGCTGGTCGAAGTGCTGGCGTCCGCGCTCGGGCTCAAGACACTTCGCGTGGTCGAGACGGGTGGCGATGCGTACGCGATGGAGCGCCAGCAGTGGGATAGCGGCAACAAC
>JAEUJD010000023.1 GCA_016793015.1 Phycisphaerales bacterium | reverse complement strand
TCGAACTCGGTGCAGAAAGTTACCTGGGTGTCCCTTTGGTCGATCAGGCGGGAGCGATTCTGGGGCACCTCTTCGTCATGGACACAAGGCCGATGCCGCCGGAGGCCCGGAACCTGGCGATCTTTCAGATCTTTGCGGCTCTCGCAGCGGGTGAACTCTCGCGGCTCCGGCTGGAGAGATCGCTCGCGGAAAGTCAGGAGCGATTTCGCGATCTCTTCGACGAGGCTCCGATCGCATACGTGCACGAAGGACTGGATTCTCGTTTCATCCGAGCGAATCGCGCCGCACTGAAGATCCTCGGCGTCAAGCCCGAGGAAGTGCCGACCACCTTTGGCAAGGAAATGGCCCCCAAGACGCCCGATGCCCAGAAGCGGATGCGCGAGGCCTTCGAATCGATCGGGCGGGGGACGGACACAAGCGGCGTGGTGTTGGAGCTGCGGCGGAAGGACAACGGCAAACCGATCTGGATCCAATGGTGGTCGCGACCCGACCCGTGCGGCACATACACCCGGACCATGTTCGTCGACATCACCGAACGCGTCCTGATGGAGCAGGAACAAGCCCGCTTGCAGGCCCAGAACAAGCTCCTGCGCGAAGAGATCAAGTCGACGCACAATTTCGATGAGATCGTCGGGGCGAGCCCGGCCCTTCTGAAAGTGCTGGAAAACGTCGACCGTGTCGCGCCGACGGATTCGACAGTGCTGATCCAGGGAGAAACCGGAACCGGGAAAGAACTCGTCGCTCGAGCGATCCATGAACGAAGCCAGCGCCGGACCGGTCCCTTTGTGAAGGTGAACTGCGCCGCTCTTCCGGCCGGGCTGGTCGAGAGCGAGTTCTTTGGTCACGAGAAGGGCGCGTTTACGGGAGCGGTCAATTCCCGGCGCGGGCGGTTCGAACTCGCCGATGGAGGAACGATCTTCCTCGATGAAGTGGGCGAGGTCGCGCCGGATGTACAGGTCAAACTCTTGCGAGTGCTGCAGGAAAACGAATTCGAGCGCGTCGGAGGCTCCCAGACGATCCGCGTCAATGTCCGCGTAATTGCCGCAACCAATCGCAATCTCGCCGCCGACGTACAGGCGCAACGCTTCCGCGCTGATCTCTTCTACCGGTTGAGCGTGTTTCCGGTCGGTGTGCCTCCGCTCCGAGAGCGAATCGCCGACATTCCGATGCTCGCAAGCTACTTCGTCACGCAGATCGCGGCCTCAGTCGGAAAACGCATCGACGACATTGAAGGCGAAACGATGGATCGATTGGCCCGATACGCATGGCCTGGGAACATCCGCGAGCTCCGGAATGTTCTTGAACGAGCGGTGATCCTGTGTGACGGCAAGTCACTTCGCATAGCCGCTGCTGAACTCCGAACACCGGGCGCGCCGGCGGTGTCGTCCGCCATGCTTTCGCTCGACGACATGGAACGCCAGCACATCGCCGAGGTTCTCAAACAGACGAACGGGGCGATCGCCGGTCCCAGCGGAGCCGCCAAGATCTTGGGGGTTCCTCCCAGCACCTTGCGAAGCCGCATGGCACGACTCGGACTGAAATAGTCCTTCCCGAAGCGCACCTACGCGACCCGACGCGACGGCATTTCGCGCCGATGCGATCGGCCGCGCTGCCGGCCGGGGTTGGATTGCACATCCCATTCATCAAAATCCCCGAAAACGCTGCAAAACAGGCTGATCTCCCGCAGCGCCGAATGGGACGGCAATGTGGCACGCCAGTTGCCGACTTGTATGGCAACGGAGTTACCAGCCTTGATCAGAATCACTAAAGAAGAAGTCGCAAGCCGCGGGATCGCTTTTCGCATCGAGGGGGTACTAGACGCGGAGGGCGTCGGCGAATTTCGCAGCATCATCGCTACTTCCGGTGCCGAGGTTCCCTTCGCCATTGATGTTTCGGGAATCACCTCGATCCAGCCCGCAGGAAGCAGCTTTCTGCAAGAACTCAGGCAGGCCGGCTGTCGGCTATCCGGCGGATCGATGTACCTCAATCGTCTTCTGGGAGTGGTCGAATTATGAAACAGGCTCTCCCGCACCACGGGGACGTTAGCAGCCCGCCGATCGCTTTGAACTCCGACGCGACTGGCGACTCCGCAAGCGAGTCCGACCTCCTCGCACGCCTCAGGGCGGGTGAGGACGCAGCCTTTGACGAGCTGACCGCGCTCGCCGCCGGCCGGATGTTGTCGATCGCGCGCCGGATGATGCCCTGCGAGGCGGACGCCGAAGAAGCGGTGCAGGACGCTTTCTTGAACGCATTCCGCGCTCTGGAAACATTCGATGGACGGGCAAAGCTCACAACCTGGATGCACCAGATCACGGTGAACGCATGCCTCATGAAGCTCCGCGCAAAGCGCCGCCGTCCCGAGAAACGCATCGAAGATCTGCTCCCGAACTTCCTCGCCGACGGCCACCAGAAAGAGGCCGCCGCACCGTGGAGGCGCGCCGACGCCGCGACGCTTGAGGCCGAAGAGCTGCGAGTCCTTGTGCGTGAGAAGATGCAGGAGCTTCCTGAGCAATACAGAACCGTCCTGATTCTGCGCGATGTCGAAGGACTTGATACCGAAGAAACCGCCGCTGCCCTCAATGTCACGCTCGATACGGTAAAAACGCGGCTGCACCGCGCCCGCCAGGCATTGAAGACCCTGCTCGACCCGTATTTCATCGAGCGGAGCCAATGAGCGCGATGTCGCTCGCCGCAAACAAGATTCCACTGGTTTTTGGCACAAGTTCGGTGACTGAGAACGCTCACGGATTCCCGATTCCGGCATCTCACCCTTGCCGCCGGACGCTCCGGCCGGCGCGAGCCTCGCGTGCCCAGACGCCGGCGAGCACATTCCCCGGGCACCGCGACCAATTTCATGAAACTCCCCGTTCTCTCCCTTTCGCTCGCCTTCGCAATGAGCGCAGGTGCATCCGCGCGCGTCACAATCAGCGGGATTTCATTTCTTGATCGGGCCGGCAGAGGTGAAATCACGCTCGGCACGGTCCGTGGCTCGATCGGCGTGATCGACTACGACAACGACGGGTGGTACGACCTGTTCATTGCGGACAATCCTGGTTCTCCAAACCGGCTCTTCCGCAATATCGCCAGCCCGACCGCCCCAGGCGGGCGAGCGTTTGTCGACGTCTCTGCTGCCACCGGTCTTGCGGATGACGACGGCACCGCGCGCGGGTTTGGCGGCGTGGTCGTCTTCGACTATGACAACGACGGCTTCTCCGATATCTACACACTGGGCAACCACAGCAACGGCACGTCCGGACTCCTCTATCGAAACAAGGGCGACGGCACGTTCGCGAATACATCGATCGCTGCGGGCGTGAGGCTCACCGGGTATTCTCAGACCAGCGCGTCCGCAACCGACTTTGATCATGACGGCTTTGCCGATCTGCTGGTGGTCAGCACCGGCAACCCGGCCCGGACGCTCGCGCTCCTGCGGAACAACGGCGACGGCACGTTCACGCGCCGGTCCGATCTGGTTCCGCCTGTCACATTCTCAGGAATTACCTATTGCCACGCCTGGAACGACTTTGATCACGACGGTTGGGAGGACGGACTCATCTGCTTTGGCGTGCCCATCACGCTCAAGAACGTCCCAGACGGGTCGGGGATTCCAGGACGGCGGCGACTGATCGACGCGAGCGCGACTTCCGGTTTCAATTTTCTCGGCCCGGCTCCGATGGGTATTGCCGTCGGCGATCACAACGGCGACGGCTGGATGGACCTCGCGATCACCGACGCCATCAGCGGCACGTATTACGAGAATCGCGCCGGCACGTTTGTTCAGACCTTTCCGTACACGACGTTCTTCGGCTGGGGCTCCACATTTCTCGACGCCGAGAACGACGGCGATCTCGATAACTACCAGGCTGGGTCGTACTCGTCTTCCAACATCGATTACGTCGCCCGAAACAACAGCGACGGAACTTGGACCGACGTGCGCGCAGCGCTCAACACCACCTCACTTCCCAGCCAGCAGTGCGCCCGCGTCGATTTCGACAATGACGGACGCGAAGACATCATCACGATCAATCCCGGCCGCTTCGTCAGCATCTACCACAACCAATCGCCATCCGGAAATCACTGGTCCAGCGTTCGCTTGATCGGTTATTCTGAATCGAATCGCTCGGCCATCGGCGCGGTCGTTCGCCTCAAGGCCGGAAACAAGACGCAAGTTCGCGAGGTCGTTGCCGGCTCGAGCTACAGCGCCACCGAAGATCCCCGTCTGCACTTTGGGCTTGGCTCCGTCAACGCGATCGACCAGATCGAAGTCGTCTGGCCTCGGCGCGGTACGATTGCGCAGCGTACGCAGGTTTTCACCGGCCCGTTCACAGTGGATTCGGTCCTTTCACTTGCGTCAAACATGTCATGCGCGGCGGACCTGAACGCCGATCGCGTCGTCGATGACCTCGACTTTGTTGCATTCGCATTCGGTTACGAAATCCTCCTCTGCACCGATTCGTCACAGCCGGTCGAATGTCCCGCGGACTTGAACACCGATGGAGTCGTCAACGACGAAGACTTCGTGCGATTTGCCGCAGCCTACGACGATCTGATCTGCCCGTAAACGCGATCGGGGCACCGACGGAAGAAACTGAGGTAGGCGCGGTCGCACGCCATTAAACACAAAAGCGCTTCTCGGTATCACCGAATACAGGGTTGAGGATTTCAATGGGGAGAAGACACCGACGGAGTACCGGGGTCCTCAGACCGAACCGTTCCGAACTCCTCGTTGGGTATATGACGCGGTTGTGAAGTACGCCGTCGCTTGCACGCACCCGTTCGATTTCATGGAGCTATTCGACACAGTGCGGAAGTCGAGCGGGGATCTTCCCGACTACCGATTGCGCGTCTGCACAAGGTTTATGGTGGCCGCTGGTGTGCTCCATCACGAACGCAGGAAATTCGTTCCCCCATGCCGGCCAAAGCTATTCACCGATTGGCTGAGAACTCTTGGGAATCTGCAGCCAAGAAGCCGCGCATTCCATCCCGCGGCCAAGCGCAAGTTGTGGCGTAAAAAAATTTACACGAATTGCGACGGCGCTTGTGCCGACTTGTGGCGGTTACAAACGTCTTGTCCGACTGGGTACAGGAATGGGGGCAGTGCTCAGAAACGAATCGAGGGCCGTCGAATCGGTCCTGATTTGCAGGACATATCCGACGGCCCTCGATTTTGAAGCGGAGAGGGGGGGATTCGAACCCCCGATACACTTGCGCGTATACAGCATTTCCAATGCTGCTCCTTCAGCCGCTCGGACACCTCTCCGGAGAAGGGCGGGAGTTTAGGTCGTGACTGCCGCGTCGTCTGCCCGGGCGGGACGGGGCAGGAGGGCGGCCTCGAGCCTCGATCCCCACATCGCCCGCATCGCGCGGGAGGCCAGCCACCAGCCAAGGCCCGCTCCCACCAGGACATCGCTGGGATAGTGAGCGCCTAGCAGAACTCGTGCGATGCAAACGACGATCACCAGGCCCACGCAAAGCCAGCGGAGTTTGGGGTAAAGGATTGTGAGCGAAACGGCCAGAGATGCCGCGGCGAGCGCGTGGCTGCTGGGCATCGACCAGAGGTCGCTGGCGACGCCGCTGGCGTAATCCCAGGCGTGGATGAGAGCGCGCGTGCCGTTTTTCAGTTCGACGGGGTACTTGCCGATCGGTCCGAGCACGTGCATCGGATCATCGAAAAGCGGCCGGGGCCGACCGATCAGGATTTTGAGCAGGTGGCCGACGGCGCCGGTCAGGCATGCCGCGGCGATCCAGTCGAAGATGCGGCTGCGTTTCCAGTCGCGTGGGCGAGAATCGAGCAGCAGGACGACGAGCATGATGATGACCACACTGCTGATCGCGCCGAACTGTTGAAGAAACTCGAGTTCGCGTTTCAGGTCGCCCCCGACGCGATGGGTGTAGACCCACCGGCGCACCACGCCATCGAACGGGATGATGCAAAGTCCGAGCGCGATCGGGAGCACCGGCCAATAGCCCGGACCGCTCTCCTCCCGATCGAAAGGCGAGCGATCGGGACGTTCGCCGGGGGTTGGGCTCGGGTGCGTGCTGTTTGCGGGCTCCATCTGTGCGGATTGTTGCCGCCCGCTTGACACCATGAGCGAACGCCCTTCCAATTCACGCTTGGAATCCGCACTTTCGCCGCCCGCCTCCGGCACGCCGAACTCACCCTCGGTGATTCGCTCTGTTGCGGAATCGTGGCTTGCATTGCCGGCGATTCTCCTGCTATGCCTCGCGGCGTATGTGCCCGGACTTTTCACGATCCCGCCCATCGACCGCGATGAATCCCGCTTTGCTCAGGCGAGCCGGCAGATGTTCGAGAGCGCGAAGATGTCGGAGGCGGAGCGGAGCGCAGCGAAGGATGCCGGTCACACAGGCGGAGTGGCGATTCCGTATGTGCAGGATCGGCCCCGGCTGAACAAGCCGCCTCTGATCTATTGGTTACAGGCGGGGAGTGCGGCGATTTTCACCGGGGGCAAGCCGCCCGATGATGCGATCTGGATGTACCGGATCCCGGGCGTGCTGTGCGCGATCGGGGCGGTTCTCGCAACGTGGCGGTTGGCGTTGTCGATGTATGCG
>JAEUJD010000012.1 GCA_016793015.1 Phycisphaerales bacterium | reverse complement strand
GTGCTTGGGCAGGTCCTTTGCCGCGGGCACGCGGATCTTGACCATCGGCGCGTGGCTCACGCCCAGCGGCAGTTCCACATTGCAGCGCTCGGCAATCTCCACCGTCGCATCGCACGCGGCCTTGCCCACCGCCCCGTACTGCTCAAACAACTCGCGCATCTCGCGCGGGCTCTTGACGTACAGCTCTTCCGGATAGCGCATCCGGTCGGTGTCGTCCTTGTTGCGCGCGGTTGAGATGCAGACCAGTGTGTCGTGCGCATCGTGATCTTCGGCCTTCAGGAAGTGCGCATCGTTGTCGCACACCAGCTGGAGCTTCAGCTCCTGTGCCAGCTTGATCAGGTGCTTGTTGATCGAGTTCTGATCGCGCACATGGTGCTGCAGTTCAACAAAGAAATTCTTCTTGCCGAGCGCCTTCGCGTGCCACTCCGCGCTCTCGACCGCCAAGTCCCAGTACTTGCGATCGCCCGAGTTCTCGAACGCGAGCAGATGCTCGCCGATCTCGCTGCCCAAGTGGCCGTTGATGGCGATGAGCCCTTCGGAGTGCTTCGCGAGTAGTTCCCGATCGATGCGGGGCTTGTAATAGAAGCCCGTGACGTACGCCTCGGAGCAGAGCACCAGCAGGTTGCGCCAGCCCGTGAGGTTCTCTGCGAGCAGCACAAGGTGATACCCGCCCTCGCCTCCGCCGGTGTAGGTGCGATCGGTCCGGGGCTTCCCAGGGGGCGTGACGTACGCCTCGACGCCCAGGATCGGCTTGATGCCCTTGTCTTTGCAGGCCGTGTAAAAAGCAATGTGCCCGAAGATGTTGCCGTGGTCGGTGATGCCGACGCTGGTCATCCCGAGTTCGGCCACCCGCTTCACCAGCTTGTCGATGCGGTTGCCACCGTCGAGCAGCGAGTACTCGGTGTGCAGGTGCAGATGCGAAAACTGCTGCTCCCGAGGTAGAGGTGGGGGGAGCGCAGGTGTCGCTTGCTTGGTGTTGGCAGGGGCATCTGATCCCATGGGCGCGAAATCAGCGTACCCCCCCGCCCGCCCATTCGGCGAGCGGTTCGCAAATTCAATCGCGCGCAACCGACAGATCGCCGGAAACGGACGATTCCCGCGAACGGCGGCGGCAAGGGCTCGATGATTTCCGTGCCCGCTAGGGAGGCCTTGCAACGCCCCAGCACGCCGCGGCTAGGGGCACAGCAGGTCGTTGTACGCCGACGCGAAGAGGCTGAAATCCGCATCGTCGACCGCGTTGTCTGCGTTGAGATCCGACCACGGGCTTGCCGGGGGCACCAGCAACTCGTTGTAATCGGTCAGGAACACGACAAAATCGGCATCATCGACGGTCAGGTCGCCGTTGAGGTCGGCCGGGCAGTTCGAGCCGCCCTTGGCTTCGATCGCGAAAATGTCGGGCCACGGCATGGTGGCGCTCGCCGTGAACCCCGAAGTGAGCGAGATCAGGTCGACGACCGTGCCGCCACCCGCGAACGCCAGACGACGGGCGCCGAGCGCACTGGCGATCTGGTTGGCGCTCCTCGAGAACGGGCCGGGAACGTCCGGGGCGACGTCGAGTGTTCCTTCAAAGATGTGCGAAGCGGAATCAAGCGTGATCGATCGGACCGTCCCCGCCAGCAGGACGTCGCTTCCCCGCACCACCGAGAACGGCGTGTCCGCAAACAGGAATGCGCTCCCCGCGGCACCGATAAACACGATCGGTGTGATCATCAGTTTCGCGCCCACCGCCCGATCTTCCGCCGGCCGGTACGTGTGCCGCTTCTCGCTGTCGCGCATCATGGCGAGGTCGGGCGGGAGAGCGATGTTGGTATTTTCACCCATCGTGAGCGTGCCGGTGCCCGCATCGAAACGCCAGACGCAAGCGCCCCGCAGCCACGGCTCACCCGCCGGGGCGAGCGCCGGCGGCATCGGCACGATCATCGGGTCGTCGGCCATGGTGATCGCTTCGCCGGTCGGTTTCATCACACCGTGCGTGGCGGCAAAGAACAGAATCGGAGTCCGGCCGGAGTACAACGCGTTGGTGTACTTCCCCTCCCAATACATATCAACCAGCCCGAACGGGGACATGGTTCCCGCCGGCGCGCTGCCGAATTCATTGAGCGACCCGGTGTTCGGGCCGGTGGGCGTGCCCGAAGCAACCTCAAATGATCCGATCGTTTGCGCGAAGGAAGTGATCGAGACGTTGAACGATCCCGGCGAGATTCCCGGGGTGAACGATGCCGAGGCGGCGCTAGAGAACACCGGGAGAAGCCAGTTTGTGCTGCCGCACCAAGGGGGCGTGGTAAGCGCGACGACCGGACCCGCGGGCATGTCGCCGGGTCGATCCTCAAAGCCGTCGGCGATCATCGTGAACGAGTTGATTCCCGGCAGGGCAACCGGCGCGGTCGGTGCGTAGCGGCAGTAGAACGGGTCCCAGCCGTCTTCTTTTTTCTTCTTCTCTTCTTCCTGCCGCTTCGCCTTGATGCGGTTGAGTGCAGCTTTCAGTTCCTGCACGGCCTTGAGTTTTCGTTCGAGTTCCTGCGCCTGCTGGCCGGAGGCGCTCGTGAGTTGGACAAGCAGTTGGCGATCCTGCAGCCCGCACCACGTTTCGAGTCCCGCGACGGCGATGCTGTCGGCGTTCTCCGCAGCGGTCACGAGCGGCCCGAGCACCGTCGGAATGGGCGCGTGCACGGCCTCGTTGAGGATCGAAATGGCGATATCAATAAGTGATGGCCCGTCGGCACGCGCGGCACACGGAACGCACGCGACCCCGGCGCACACCAGCAGCATGCGGGCCAAACGGGAGTGACGCATTTGTGCCTCCGATTCTGTGACGGTCACAGCAGTCCGGCACCAGGGCGGCTGGCGCGGCCCCGGAACGAGGATGCGTGTATTTCACCACAACCTGTGCGCGAGCGAATGAGGCCTATTCCCTAAGTTCGCTGATTTTTTTGGGACGTGGCCGGATCGCCGCACGCGAAGTCCACAAATGACGCGTTCGCCGGCGTTCGCATGTGAAGCGGTGCGGATTGTGCCATGGGCACCGGTGCAGTCGCTGCGCCGGCGTGTGCATCGCGTCGGGAGGGAAGCGAACAGGTGCACGCCGTCGCAGGGCATGGCATGTTCAGGTTGTCGGGCGATCGTTGCTCGCACAAGTCCGGCGAATGGAATGCCGGCGGGGCCGAAAGGCCTGAATGCACGGAAGGGGAAGAGAATATGAAGAAGACCATCATCGCTATCGCCGGTATCGCTGCTATTAGTTCGTTCGCGTCCGCCGCGACGACTGTCAGCGTGAAGTACTTGGGCAAGGGCGCAGGCCAGGACGTCAAGATGACCTACAACGGCAACACCAGCACGGTGTTCGCCGGTCAGTTGAACCACCAGCTTAGCAACGCCGGCCCGGGCTATTCGTGGCTGAACGGCAATCACCTTACCTACTGCACCGATCTGGCTCAATACGTGACAAGCAGCACCAAGACCTACACCATCGAGCAGGTCGAGAACATGCCCGGCGCGTCGCCGATGGGCCTCGCCAAGGCCGATGCCCTTCGCGCTCTGTTCGCGGTGGCCAACGGCGCCCAGGCTGTTGCCGCGACCACCAACGACTACGCCACGGCCTTCCAGCTCGCGATCTGGGAAATCGTCACCGACTACAGCGGCCCCTCGTTCGCCATCAATGCGAACAGCTTCACCACCGGCAACTTCAAGGCCAAGAAGACCAACAACAACGCCCTTTCGAGCGGCGTGGTGAACACCGCTTCATCGCTCTATACGAGCGCGATGAACTTCCTCCAGGCCAACGGCTCGAGCACGCAGCTCCTTGGTATCGCCAGCGGCAGCTACCAGGATCAGCTCGTGCAGGTCCCGGCTCCGGGCTGTGCGGCACTCGCCGGCATCGGCGGCATCCTGGTCGTCCGTCGTCGCCGTCGCTAAGCCCAACAAGACTCTTCCGTGATCCACACGCACACGATCCGCCGGCCGTCAGGTCGGCGGATTGTTTTTTCGGGAGTTTCGCTGCCCCCAATGCAAGATCAGGGCGAACGGCACCCACCAGACCAGGTCATTCGCAATCGCGCTCCAGAAAAACTCGACCGGCACATCCTTTTGGATGAAGCAGCCGACGGCCGTTCCCAGAAACCCGAGGACCTTGCTCGCCAGTCCGATGGCGACCAGGCCCCAGTGCTTTGCCGGATCGCCGGACGCGATCCAATAGCCGGCGCCGAAGAGGAGGATGAGCGAGCCCAGCCCTGCCCAAAGAAACTCGTGGTTCGGGCGAGGTTGACCGATCCAATCCCACCACGCATGCGGGAACGCCATCATGAAGATGCCCCAGGCGGCGCTGTAGAAGGCCGCCGCACGGAGGGTCCATTTCATCCAGCCGGGGCAGGTTTCTCGAATTGGACGAGGCGTCATCAAGGTGAAAACTCCAAAGCGGACCTGCGAACGTCCATTTGGGGATTGTTTCAGGCCAATGGAATGCCGCCGACTGAACCCGGAAGTCGCCCCGCGCGCTTGAAGCCTGAAAGACAGCCCCGCCCGAGCGTGGTAACGTACTGCGTTCTTTGCCTTTCTCCTTCCAAGCCGGCGGAGCCGGTGGGTGGGGCGGGCGGCGGTGCGGCTTTCGCGTGTGCGATTTGCCGATTCCGACGCTTCCAGCACGGAGTGCGCCAGACATGAACCGCGCCAAGCGCGTTTTTCGCCAGTCCCGCCTTTCGCTCCGGCCCGCTGCTGCGCTGCTGATCGCCGTCGGCGCTGCGACCGCGTGGGGTCAGGAATCCCAGCGAGTCCGCCAACCCGCCCAGCCAAGCCCTTCGCAGACCACTCCGGCGCAGGGAACCACACCCGCAACCGCGACTCCACCCGGAGCCCCGACCAAGCCCTGGCAAAACCCGGGCACGGGCGCAGCGACCGCCCAGCCGACCAATCCGGGCGGCGGCACGCCCTTGCCCCCAAAGCCGGCACCCGGCGCAGTGCAGGGAGGGGCAAACCCCCCGGTGCAGGGCGGCGACACGCTCGTGCGCGAAAATGCGGATGCGAAGCACGATCCATCCTCCGACATGATCGAGCTCGCGGCGTTCAGCCAGCCGGTGGAACTTTCCGCGCTGGTGGACATGCTGGTCAAGCAGTTGAACATCAACGTGGCCGTCAAGGGCTCGCTGACGGGGCAGGTGAGTTTCAATGCGCCGGTCTCGGTGCCGCGGGAACGGTTTTTGCCGCTGGTGAATGCGCTGCTGGAGCAACAGGGCTTCACGATCACGCACGACACGCTGACGGGTTTTTATCTGGTGCATCCAATCAACGAGGTCGCCGTTGGCATCAGCGGCGATGCGCCCTCGACGCGTGTGATTCCAACTCCGAACGTACGACCGAGCGCGCTCAAGCCCGCGATCGAAGCGCAGTTCGGGGGCGGGGGTGCGGGTGGGGGCGGAATGCCGGGGGGCGCTCCTTCGGGGGGCGTGACGACCGGATCGGGTGCGCTCGGCCAGGCGGCGTATATCGATGAACTGGGCGTGATCGTCTTGACGGGCTCGCCCCGCAGGCTCGAAGCGGTCGAATCGCTGGTGCGGCTGCTGCTGGATGAGTACGCGCGGGCCAAGTTCATCCGGATGGAGTTGAAGTATGTTGCCGCGTCGATCGCGCGCGAGCGGGCGCTGCAACTGATCGGGCAGGCGCCGCAGAGTTCATCGCGGCAGAACATGAACATGAACAACGGTGGCGACCCGGGGAATCCGGGCGGCGTGAGCGGACGCGCCACCACGCTCGACAATCTGGCCGATCGCCTCACGATCGACCCGACCGGAAACGCCCTGATTTTCCGGGGAGTTCCCGATGAAGTCGCACGCGTTCGCGACGTGCTCTCCACGATCGATGCGCCGAGCGGCCTGACCTCACGAAGCCACTATGTCGGGACCGCGGCACGCCAGATCGCCGATCTTGCCAAGCAGCGCGGCCTGGGCGATGTGACGACGATCGCGAGCACGCAGAGCCAGAATCAGAATCAGGTCGGCCGGTTCTTTGGTGGGGGCGGAGACCCCAACCAGCGCACCCAGAACCAGTCGACCGTGAGCGCGGGCGGCCCCGTCATGGTCGTGGACGAAGACCGTGGCACGATCGTCTATTACGCAACCGATCAGCAACACAAGTTGTTGGAAGAACTCATCTTCGGCATGAACCTTGAAGACGATGTGGTTGTGGTCAAGGAATACAAGCTGCGGTTTGCCGCGGCAGAGTCTGTCGCCGAGATCATCAACGGGCTTCTGACAAATACGACGCCCGCGGGTGAAGCGAGTTTGCTGCCGGGTTCGAGCGGTTCGAGTTCGAGCCAGGGCCTGAACGGGCGGCAGAACAATAACAACAATCAGCGGAACAATCAGCAGCAGCAGCCCACCGTTTTCCTCGGCCCCAACTTCGGCACGCAGAATCAGGCTGTGGACGCCAGCGGCATCGGTTTCTCCGGTGGCAACAACGTCTTTGTGCTCGCGGATAAGCCGAACAACCAGGTGCTGGTAAAGGCCCCGCAGAGGCAGCAATCGCAGTTCGCGGCGCTGATCGAGCGCATCGATCTGCGCCGGCCTCAGGTGTACATCTCGGCGAAGATCGTCGCCGTGACGGCGTCGGACGATTTCCAGCTCGCGTTCGAGACGCAGCTCACCAACCTGTTTGGTGAAGGGCTCGACATCAACACCGCGTTCGGGCTCTCGACGCTGAGCAATATCGGAACGGCGAAGACCGTCAACACCGGCCTTACGGGGTTGACCGCAGCAGTGGTCAAGAGCAACTACGTCCCGATCATCATCCACGCACTCGAGACCACGACCGACACGCGCATCTTGTCGGAGCCATCGCTGATGGTGAACGACAACGAAAAGGCAAAGATCGAGCGCGTCGATCAGCAGCCGACCACGACGAGCAATCAGGGCACATCGACGACATCGACCTCGTTCGCGGGCTATGAGGACGCCGGCACGGATCTCGAAATTACGCCCCGCATCAGCGGCAATCTTGTGACGCTGGAAATCCTGTCGAACCTGTCGGCGTTCGAAGGCTCGGGCTCGAACGGCATCCCGCCGCCCCGCAACAAGGCGAGCATCGACAACAAGGCCGTGACCGTGCCCAGCGACATGACCGTCGTGATCGGCGGCATCACGCTCGCGAGCCGGACCGACACGGTCCGCAAGTTGCCTCTGCTCGGCGATATCCCGCTTGTGGGCTATCTCTTCCGCGATACGAACAAGTTGTCGCGCAAGACGGTGCTGTACATCTTCATCACGCCCCGCATCGTGCTCGATCCGAACTTTGAGGATCTGCGTCTCTTGACGACCGGCCCGCAGAAGGAAGTCGAGATCGCGCCCGACTTGCCCAAGCTCAAGCCGGTGCTGGTGGATTTCTTTGTGCCGCAGAACACGGATAGTTCTCGCCCGATCCCGGGAGATTTGTCCCCGCCTTCCGCTCCGCAGCCCGTCCCCGTGACGGAACCCGCCGCGATCTCATCTGCCTCACCCAAGCCCTGATCCCGCTCCATGGCCAAAGGACTTTCCGAAAGAACGCTCGCGACATCGCTTTCCAATGGAAAGGCCGATCACGCTGC
Organism: Phycisphaerales bacterium; assembly: GCA_016793015.1. Lineage (GTDB taxonomy): Bacteria > Planctomycetota > Phycisphaerae > Phycisphaerales > UBA1924 > JAFEBO01. The sequence continues at coordinate 8,616 of JAEUJD010000012.1, read as the reverse complement.
GCCGTCATCGGCCGTGGTCGTCCGCGAGTGGTCGCGGGTTGCGGAGGCGTTCGGGGCGTTCCGCGTTACGGGCGATCAGTTGCGGGCGTTCCAGCAGTCCGAGAGTTCGGACGAAGAGCCGTGGGACACGCTGCTTTCCACGCTGGCGATGGACGAGCACGTGGCGCTCGAGATGCTCGCGAAGCGCACCGGTCTCTCGTATGTGGCCGAACCCCGACTCCAAGAGAGCGCCGCAAAGTTCTTCGAGACCATCGCGCCCGATCTCGCCCGGCGCCACAGCATCGCCGGGATCGAGAGCGACGGCGTCACGATGACCGTCGCGACCAGCCAGCCCTTCCAGCCCACGGTCTTCAACATGCTGGAAGACCTGCTGCACATGCCGGTTCGGATCATGCTCACGCCCCGTGCGGGCGTGGCGAACCTGATCAACCGCGCGTACGAACGCCGGCAGGATCTGGTCACCGAGATCATCGACGAGATGCCGCTGGATGAGCGGACGATCGCCAGCGTCGCCGGCAGCGTCGGCAGCGCGACCGACCTGCTTCAGCTTGCGAGGCAGACGCCGGTCATCCGCCTCGTGAACATGATCCTGTTCGAGGCGCTGCGCCGCCGTGCCAGCGACGTGCACATCCACCCGATGGAGAACAAGCTCGTCATCCGCTTCCGCGTGGACGGCATGCTCGGGGATGCGTTCAGCCCGCCGCTCTCGCTCGCGCCCGCGATCAGTTCGCGTCTCAAGGTCATGACCGAGCTCGACATCGCCAATCGCCATTCTCCTCAGGACGGTCAGACCAGCGTGCGCATCGGCAGCCGAAAGATCGATATCCGTTTCTCGTGCATCCCGACCATCTACGGCGAGCGGCTCGTGCTTCGTCTGCTCGACCAGAGCCAGACGCAGCTCAGCCTGGATGCCGTCGGCATGACGCGGAAGATGCAGGCCGAGCTACTTGATCTCGTCGAACGTCCGACCGGCATCATCCTCGTCACCGGCCCGACCGGCAGCGGCAAGACGACTTCGCTGTATGCCGCGCTCGGCCGAATCGACCGCGCCAGCCGCAACGTGATGACGATCGAAGACCCGGTCGAATATCACCTCGACGGCATCAGCCAGATGCAGGTGAACGTGAAGCGGGGCGTGACGTTTGCCGCGGGCCTTCGCAGCCTCCTGCGTCAGGACCCGGACGTCATCCTCGTCGGCGAAATCCGCGACGCCGAAACCGCGCAGCTCGCGATTCAGGCCTCGCTGACCGGCCACTTGGTGCTCGCAACGCTGCACACCAACGACGCCCCGAGCGCGATCACGCGACTCATCGACATCGGCGTCGAGCCTTATCTTGTCACCAGCACGCTGCTTGCCGCGCTCGCACAGCGCCTCATTCGGCGCACCTGCCAGACCTGCAAAGGCAGCGGGGTGGGCGAGCACGTGGGGTTGGGCGGCAAGTGCGAAGTCTGCGGCGGCAGCGGCTACAAGGGCCGGCTCGGTATCTACGAGATCATGCGGATGGACGACGAACTGCGCAAGCTGACGCTCCGCAGCGCGGACGCCGTCGCGCTCTACGAAGCGGCTGTCAAAGCGGGCTTCCGAACCATGAAGGACGATGCCGCCGAGAAGGTGGCCGCGGGATTGACCGACGAGGCGGAAGTCTTCCGCGTGCTGCACTGATCAGTTCCGTTCTGCAACTGAGAGCACGTGATCGAGAAAACACTTGATCGATCAAATTGTCGTAGACTGAACTTGAACGATCGTTCAAATTGCTCTCGGTTGGAGGAGTTTGCCATGAAAACACGGACAAAGCTGGCACTTGGGCTCGTTGCGCTGCTCGCGATGGGGGCCGGTGGAGACGGGAAGATGATCGGCCCGACCGGCGAGCCCCAGGCCGTTGATGCTTCCATGTTCGTCGGTGGTGGCATGGACGCCCCCGGCATCGACATCAACACCGTTGTCAACGCTCCGGTCGCCGAGGTCTACAAATCATTTACGACCTCAGCGGGTTGGAAGAAAACCATGGGAGTCGAAACCGCGATCGAACTCCGCATCGGGGGGCCGTGGGAGATCTATTTCGACCCGCAAACCAAGATCGGCAGCAACGGATGTCAGGTGCTCAGTTACGTGCCGAACGAGATGGTCTCGTTCTCGTGGAACACGCCCCCGAAGTTTGAGCAGGAGCGCGCCAAACGCACTTGGGTCGTTGTGACCTTCGCTGATGCCGGCAGCGGCAAGACCACGGTTCGCCTGCGTCACCTCGGTTTCACCGGCGAAGGCAAGTGGCCCGAAGTCAAAGCGTACTTTGCCAGCGCCTGGCCGAACGTGCTGAAGGCGCTGTCCGAATCGTTCGAAGGCAAGTAGACAGCGTGATGCGAAAGCCTGGCTGTGGCCGAGATTCCGCGCCCGGTAGACTTGGCGCATGAAATCCGGACGGCGATCGTTCTGCCTCGCACTCGGTCTTCTGGCGGCCATCGGCATTGGGGGCTGCGCCACCTCGCGCCCTCAGCTCACCGAGCAGCAACTGCTCGACATGCGTACGCAGACGCTCGAGCAGATCCGGACCGATCAGGTGCTCGCGGCGGTGAAGTTTGTCCGGCGCATGAAGGCCGAGCAGGATGCGTTCGAGGCGGCGGCCGCCAATGGCGAGCATCCGCCCGAACCCGTCTTCAACGTTCTTGTCATCTCCGGTGGAGGTGATTGGGGCGCGTTCGGCGCTGGGCTGCTGAAAGGGTGGGGGAGCGTCACGGGCGATCGCGCCCGGCCCCAGTTTGATGTCGTGACGGGCGTCAGCACCGGCGCGCTCATCGCGCCCTTCGCCTTTCTCGGCACCGAAAAGGACTACGACACGATCTGCGAGCTTTATCGCAACCCCAAGACCGATTGGGTGGAGTTGAAAGACTGGCTCTTCTTCCTGCCCTGGCGCGAGAGCATGGCGACGACCAAGGGGCTTCGCCGCGATGTCGAAAGGACGCTCGACAAGCCCACCATCGCACGCGTCGGGGAAGCAAGCCTCGAGGATCGTTCGCTCATCATCGGCACGACCAACCTGGACTTCGGCATCAACCGGCCATTCCTGCTCGGAGAGATCTGCGAGCGTGCCGCCAGGAGCGGCGACGACAGCCTGGTCTACAGCGTCCTGATGGCGTCGAGCGCCGTGCCCGCGGCATTTCCGCCCGAAATCATCGGCAACGAGCTGTACGTGGATGGAGGCACGACGGCCAACATGCTCGCCGGCGCCAACATCCGCTCGGAGAAGTCGCTCGTGGGCATGTGGAAGAAGATGTATCCGGATCGCAAGATGAGCAAGGTCCGCATCTGGGTGGTCATCAACAACCAGATGTCGGATGTGCCCAAGGTGGTGAAGCCGACGTGGCCGAGCATCACCGGCGCTTCACTGAACACGATGTCCCGGTTCGGGAACAAGGCGAGCATGCGGCTGCTGGATTTCCAGACCGAACTGATGCGCAAGGCGGATGGGCTGGACGTGGAATACCTCTACGTCGCCATCCCCGATGAATTCCGCGTTCCGGTCGAGGGGACATTCAAACGCGAGACCATGCAGGCGCTGTCCGACCTCGGGCACAAGATGGGCATGGACCCCGGGAGCTGGAAGACGACGCTGGGGTTTGAGTAATTGCGGCGCCGCGTTGGGTTGGGGCTCGTGCCCGAGGTTCTCTCACTTGAACTTGTCCTCGCGTTTTCGTTAGTCTGCGAGCGTGCAAGCCCGTTCGCCATCTTCGACCAAGGCCCTGATTGCCGCGTGGCTCGGCTGGGCGTTCGACGGCCTTGACGGCTATCTCTACATAATCCTGGCCGTTCCGCTGGTCACGCGACTGCTCGCGGAACAGAACGGGGGCGTCGCGCCCGATCCGAAGGATGTGGGCTGGAAGGCGGCGCTCATCCAGGCGACGTTTCTTGTCGGCTGGGCCGTGGGCGGCGCGGTCTTCGGGCGCATCGGCGATCGGCTCGGGCGCGCCCGCACACTCACGCTCACGGTTCTCACCTACGCGATCTTCACGGGCGCGGTCTATTTCGCGACTTCGTGGTGGCACCTGCTCATCTTCCGCTTCATCGCGGCACTCGGAATCGGTGGCGAGTGGGCGGCGGGCTCGGCGCTCGTCAGCGAGACCCTGCACAGCAAGCATCGCGCGTGGGCCAGCGCAACACTCCAGACCGGCTACATCGTCGGCTGCATCGCGGCGTCGTTCGTCGTCAAGTGGATGTCGCAATGGTGGCAAGCCGACTTTGATCCGCGGATGCCGTTTCTTGTCGGGATCGTGCCCGCCTTGCTCACGCTCTGGATTCGGAGCGCGGTTCCCGAGCCCGAGAGCTGGGTGAAAGCCGTCGGCCAATCCGCGGCACCGCGGGTGCGTGAACTCTTCACAGGCAGGCTTGCTCGCGTCACAATCCTGCTCACGCTGCTGACGTCCATCGCTCTCACGACGGCATGGGCGTTTCTCTTCTTCGGCCCGCAGCTCATCCAGAAACTCGGCAAGGCGGCAGGTATGGAGAAGCCCGAAACGCAAGTCCTTGTCTCTCGTATTTCGATCATCTACCTGACGGTCAACATCTTCGCGAATTACTTCGCCACGTATCTCGCCCGGTTCATCGGTTACCGCTTTGCGTTCTTTCTGCTGATGCTCTCGTCGCTCGGCGCATTCTCACTTGCTTTTCATTCGCCCCCCAGCCTCCACAACGTCACGTTGCTCTACTGCGTGATCGCTTTCTTCGCGCTCGGCTTGTTTGGGTTGTTCCCGCTCTACATTCCGCCGCTCTTTCCCGTGCTCGTCCGAACGCTCGGCGCGGGCTTTACGTACAACGTGGGGAGGCTGGTCTCTGCCGCGGGCACGCTGCTGGCGCTGATCGCGGGCGATAGCCTCGGCACGGCAGAGGGCGTCTCGCACGCGCTCTGGTGGATCGGGCTGCTCTTCATTCCGGGGATGGTGGTCTGCCTGTTCCTTCCCGAGCCGCCCAAGGACGGGGCGGCGACGTAGCCTTGCCGGCCCCGATGCAGGACCGTTCGATCCCCTTATGGCTGTTTCACCATTCAAGCTCGAATCGATCTCCCGCCTGCTCGAACAAGGCCGGCACGCGCAGGCAGAGACCGAGTTGCACAAGCTCGGGCGGATCTCGCCCGGTGATCCGAATGTCGCGGGGCTTTTGATCTCACTCTTCGCCGAAACCGGCCGATTCGAGCAGGCCGCGTTTGCAGCGGAGAGGCGCGCGGCGTTGCTCCCCATGGACTTCGGGGCGCAGTCCACGCTGATCGAGATGCTGCTTGCCGCGAAAAAGCCGGAAGATGCAATCGCACGTGCGCGGGCCGTGTTTGAGAAGTCAAAGTCGAGCCCGGGCGCCGTGCTCGTGCTTGCTTCCGCCCTGCTGTACGCGGGGCGAGGATCAGAATGCGCCTCGATGATCGCGGAACGGCTCCAAGCGGGCCTGCAGAGCGACGACCTGCGGGGTATGCGGGCATCCGCTCTGCTTGCGATGGGCCGCACGCCCGAGGCTGCGGCAGAACTCCGCACAATCCTGTCGCACACCCCACATCAACGCTCGGCGCTCAGCCTGCTCGCGACGGTACTGAACTACATCCCCGATGTCGACCCCGAAGAGCATTTTCAAATCCACGTGCGATACGGCAAGGAGATGGAAAAACTCCAGCCACCCGCGACGCAGCGTGCCGCACCTGTGAACCGGCTGCCCCTGACCGTCGGCATGCTCTCGCCTGATTTGCACGAGCACTCCGTCGCCCGGTTTGTCGAGCCGATCGTCCGTCACGCCGATGGCGGGCGCGTCCGCACGGTTCTCATCTCGATGAGTTTGAAGCCGGACGCAACAAGCGAGCGGCTCGCCTCGTTCGCCGATGCGTGGCGCGATCTGCGTCCGGCGTCTTGGAGCCGCCTTGCGCAGATCTGCGCCGAAGAGAAAATCGATGTGCTGATCGAGCTCGGCGGGCACATGACCAACACGCCGCTGCCGTTCATGACCCCGCGTATCGCCGGGCTGCAGGGCAGCGCGATCGGATATCCCAACACCACCGGTCTTCCCACGATCGATTTCCGGCTGGTCGATTCGATCACCGACCCGCCCGGGGAGAGCGATCGATTCAACACCGAGAAGCTCATCCGGATCGATCCGTGCTTCTTGTGTTTTCAGCCGCCGGAATCGGCGCCGGATGTTTCGCCCCTGCCGGCCGTGCGCAACGGGTTCGTGACCTTCGGCTCGTTCAATTCTTTCAGCAAGCTGAACGACCGCGTGCTCGCCGACTGGGCGGAGCTGCTGAAGCGGGTGCCCGGTTCGAGGCTGCACATCAAGGGACTGGCGGCGGATGATCCGGGCACGAAGCGTGACCTCCAGCAACGAGCGGCGAGCGCCGGCATCGCACCCGACCGCCTGACCGTGCTCGGAAAGGAAAGCACAACCCGCGCCCACCTCGAACGCTACTTCGAGATCGATATCGCCCTCGATACCTATCCCTATCACGGCACCACAACGACCTGCGAAGCGCTGTGGATGGGCGTGCCGGTTGTGACGCGCGTGGGCACGGCCCACGCCTCGCGCGTCGGGGGCAGCCTGCTGCGTGCCGCCGGACTGCCTCAGCTGATTACCTCGGATCGCGAAACGTATATGAACGCCGCCGAATCGCTGGCGAAAAACATCGGGAAGCTCGCCTCGATGCGGTCGGGTCTGCGTGAGCAGATGCGAGCGAGCGCGCTTTGCGACGGCCCGGCCTATGCGAAGCGCTGGGAGGCGGCCCTGATCGAAGCTGCCGCCGCGGCCCGACCGTAATCGCGCCGGCGTGTGCCGCCGGTCGCGTTCGCGCTCCTCACGCCGTACCGTTCTGCCCGTGCCCGTCAGCCCACTCAAATATCAGCAGGCGATGCAACTGCTTCACGCGGGGCGATACGAGCCCGCCATCGAGTTGCTTCAGTTGCTTCAGCGCGTCGATCCGAAGGACACCAACGTCTGCAACGCGCTGGGAAAAGCCTTTGCCGAAACCGGACGCTACGAGCAATCGGTGTATTACGTCGAGCGCTGCCTCGCGCTCAACCCCGGCGATCGTGTCGCGGCAGGCAACCTGATCCACATGCTCGGGTTGGCCGGCAAGAAGAAAGAAGCGGTCGCACGCGGCGACGAACTGTACAAACGGTTCGCGGCCGATCCGCATTTTGTTCTCGTGCTCGCTTCGACGCACGCCGGACTCGCGCACTACACCCGTGCGCGACAGTTGCTTTCTGAATTCATGCGCTCCTACGGGCTGAACCCGGCGATGGTCCGTTACGACGGCAGCATCCTGCTGAATCTCGGCCTGCTGCGCGAGGCGGAGGCCGCGTATCGCGAAGCGCTTCGGATGGTCCCCGACGAACCGACTTCGATCGGGCTGCTCGCCGCGACTCTGAATTATGTGCCGTGGGCGGATCGCACCGAGAACTTCAACCTGCACCGGATGTTCGGGCGCAGCGCCGAGGCGGGTCACGCGCCGGTTGATCCGCTCTCGTTCCCGAACGATCCGAATCCCGATCGGCCGATCCGGGTCGCCGTCATCTCGCCCGATTTCCGCGAGCATCCGGTCGCGCGGTTTGTCGAGGCGATTCTGCGTTTCCGCGACAAAACATCGATGCACCTGACCGGCGTCTTCATGTATCCAACCGACGACGAGGTGACCGCCGAATTGCGTGCGCTTTGCGATGGTTGGCGCACGATCCGCACGAGCAAGCCGGGCGTCATCGCCGAGATCGTCCGGGAGGAAAAGCCCGATGTGCTCGTTGAGTTCAGCGGACTGACGGCGAACTCGCCCCTCTTCTCGATGTCGCCCCGCCTCGCACCCGTGCAGGTCAGCGCGATCGGCTACCCGCACACCACCGGCATGAGCGTAATCGACTACCGAATCGTCGATTCGTTCACCGACCCCGCGCCCGATGCCGATCGTTTCGCGACGGAGAAACTGATCCGGCTCGATCCGTGCTTTCTCTGCTACACGCCCCGGAATCTGCCGCCGCTCGGCCCCGCCCCGCGCGAGGCAAACGGATTTGTGACTTTCGGAACTTTCAACAAGATCACCAAGTACACCGACGAGGCGTTCGCGCTCTGGTCGACGATCATGGACCGCGTGCCCGGGTCAAAGCTGCTCATCAAGACCGCGGCACTCGACGGCGTGGATGTGCGCGAGAACATGTTCGTGCGGCTCGAAAAGACGGGCATCCCGCGCGACCGCGTGGAACTGGCGGGCCTGCAGGACAAAGCGCAGGACCACCTTCGCATGTACGACCGTGTGGATATCGCGCTCGATACATTTCCGTACAACGGCACAACCACGACGTGCGAGGCGCTCGCGATGGGCGTGCCGGTCGTGGCGATCGAGGGCGTCTCGCATGCCGCCCGAGTCGGCGTGAGCCTGCTGCACGCATCGGGCTTTGCGGAGAATCTTGCCCGCACGACGGATGAATACATCGAACGCGCCGTCGCGCTCGCATCGGGAGCGCCACGACGCGAAGAGGTTCGCAGCCGGTTGCTCGCGTCGGCGCTCTGCGATGGTGCGGCGTACGCCTCGCGCTGGAGCGGTGCGGTTCGAACGATGTGGCGGGATTGGTGCGCCAAGCGGAGCGCATCGCCGGCTTCACGATAAACGG
>JAEUJD010000052.1 GCA_016793015.1 Phycisphaerales bacterium | reverse complement strand
CAGCAACTGTGCAACATCGGGCGATGGAAACGGGCGTGCCTCGAGGTGCCCGGTCATCAACCCCACAACTTCGGCAAGTGAGCGGGCACCGAGCACGGCGATGCCCTCGACCACGGCGGCCTCTGCCGCGTTGTCGTACGGGATGACGATGCCCTCAAAGCCTTTGGCCTTGGCGAGCGCCGCGAGCGCGATCGCGCCCTTGATGGGGCGGAGCCGGCCATCGAGCGCGAGTTCGCCTGCGAACAAGTACCGGCGATGATCGATGCCCGGCGCTTCTTCGGTCGCCGTTGCTCCCCGCGATCCTTCCTTGATCGGCTTCGCGCTCTTGGCTGCCTTCACCGGCGCGCCGATCCCTTGCACCAGCAGCGCGCCGATGGCGATCGGCAGGTCGTAGACCGGGCCTTCCTTGCGGACATCCGCCGGCGCGAGGTTGATGATCGTGCGGCCATCCGGAAAGAAGTACCCGCTGTTCACCATCGCGCTGCGCACGCGTTCGTGCGACTCTTTCACGGCGGCATCCGGCAACCCGACGATGCCCGTGAAGCCCGTGTCTTCTTCGCTTCGCGGCGGGGTGTGATCGACTTCGATCTCGCAGGGCAGCGCATCAATGCCTTGCAACAACGATGATTGAACTCGGGCAAGCATGGCAGCAGTCTACCGAACGAATTGCGATCATGCCCGATATTTAGGACGCAAATCGAGTTATAGGACTATACTGCAATCGGAAGTCTTGCCGGGTGAATTGGATTTCACTTTCCGGGGCAAACGCCTGTTGTGTTTCCAGACAGCATCGAATAGACTGGCTGGGTCGGCTCTTGCGAGGAGAGAGACACCCGCTTTGTTTGTCGCGTTTTCCGCCGCGGCAGACACTCAAAGGCGGATTTCCCCGCTTGAACCCGATGTGTGCCGAAGGCTCTTTGGAGCCTCCGGGTGATCCATTTGGTTCCGACTTCTCGTTCCGGAGAGGCCGGTGTTTGCAGGGAGAGACAGAAAATGAAGACTTTGGCACTGAGCGCTCTGGCGCTCATGACGTTTGCTGGCGCAGCGAACGCCTCGATCGCGAATCTGGGTGATGGACTGGTGACGAGCGCTGCCGGGCTGACCCGCATCGGCGGCATGCCGTCCGATCGTTATGTCACCCCCGGTGACACATTCTCGGCGGCCCTGCTCGGCCAGACGACGGTCGCGCCTGCCGCGGGCTTCATGACCCTCGCGGGCCGTACGTCCACGTTCACGTTCGGCAACAACAACCTGCACGGCACGCTGGTCGGCAACAGCGCGACGGTGAATATCCAGTCGATCGATCTGGGCGATATCGCTCCGGGCGTTCGGCGCATCGTCGTTGCGTGCTTCACGAACAACACGACGAATCTCTGGGTGAACGGCATCAACATCGGTGGCAACCCGGTGACGCAGGGCCGCTTTGACGTCGGCAGCGTCGCTCTCGGTGGCAACGGCCTGGCGTGGAACAACCTTCCCGGCGCTGCGACCAGCGTCTCGATCTTCTCGGCTCTCTGGAGCCCGAGCAACGCATTCGCGGCACCGATCGCGACCAGCGCGGCTCTCACGAATTCGGGCACGCTGACGAACTTCGGTTCGCTCGTCGTCTGGAACGGCGTCGTCGGTTTCACCGGCATCATCAACGAAGTCGATATCATCTTTGATATCACGTACATCCCGACCACGGGCACCGCATCGCTTCTTGCGATGGGCGGCCTGATCGCGACCCGTCGTCGTCGCGCGTAAATTGGATTGAGACAGCTTGGTTCTGATTTGCCCTGATTTGCCCTGACACCCCGCCCCGTGGCGGGGTGTTTTTTTTCGGACCAAACAGAACAGAAATCTCGAACAAGACCCGAAAAACACGCCCTGCAAACGAGTTCGCAAGTTTTTGGCAAAAAACAGCAAAAACACCGTCAAGTCGGCTTTGCGGGATGGGGTGGAGGGTGTATTCTCAATCCTCGGATTCGGTGGGAGAGAGACATGCCGTCGTTCTGGACTGACCGCGTTTTCCGCCGCGGGCAGGCCCGCTCGGTTTCAGCCGAGTTGTCGTGAACGGGTTTCCTCTCTCTCTGCCTGTCCAAGCCCGACACTGGCTCGATGTGAGTTCGGTGGGGTGGACAAGTTTTGTTTTAAGGGAGAGAGACATGTTGAAGACTTTGGTTTCGGCTGCTGCTGTTGTTGCTATGAGCGCTGGCGTTGCGAACGCTGCCGTTCTGTACTCCACCTCGTTCGAAGCCCCCACGTTCAACGCGACGCTCAACGGCGTTGACGGCTGGGTCACGCAGGGCGGCGGCTCGGTCGGCAGCACGGCTGGCCTCGCCCACACCGGCACCCGGTACGCGACCTCGAGCACGCTGAACACGAGCGGCCAGTGGCAGTGGCAGGGCGCGATCGCTCAGGACGCGGCTTCGATCGCTGCGGCCCCGATCATCAAGGCTTCGGTTTGGATGCAGCACGGTGCGACCGGCACCCCGACCGCGCTCCGTCGCGGCGGCCTCCAGATGTACAGCTTCGATGCGGCGACCGTTTTCGCTGCTCTCTACATCCAGAGCGACGGCTCGGTGACCGTGACCGACGGCCTCGCGCAGTCGTTCTCGCTCGCTGCTGGCTCGGTGAATGCCAATGCGTACAACAAGATCGAGATTGAACTGAACTACATCACGCAGATGGCCACCTTCAAGATCAACGACGTTGCCCTGATCCTGCCCCCGGGCGGCGGCGCGTTCGTCGGCGCCGACTTCGGCGATGCCGACTTCTTCTCGACGCGTGGCGCCGGCACCGCTGGCGGCGCGACCGTCCGTTACGATGACTACGTCGTTGAGCAGAACATCCCGGCCCCGGGCGCGTTCGCGCTCCTTGGCCTCGGTGGTCTGATCGCCGGCCGTCGTCGTCGCGCCTAAGTCTGAAGTCAGAGTCCTGATTGAGATTCCATTCGAATCCGAAAGGCCCCGGTCGAAAGACCGGGGCTTTTTTTATCCGGCATGGGCGTGAGAACGCCGGAAAAACAGGCAAAAACTCGACGCTTCTCGCTTTGGGTTCCGGGGTGTTTGCCCTATATTTCATTTCGTTCGGAGTGCGAAGAGAGAGACAAGACACGGTGTCGAACGCGCTGGGATTTCCGCCCCAGCGCGAATCTGGCAGCGCCGCGCTTCCTCTTCCATTCTGATCGCTTGGGGTGACTCAGCGTGAGTGCCCGTGTTCGCGATCATTGTGTTTTGAGGGAGAGAGACATGTTGAAGTTGATTTCGGGCGTCGCTGCTCTGGCGATCGCCTCGGGCGCATCTGCCGCCGTCGTGTACAGCACCAGTTTCGAGCAGCCGGCGTTTGTCGCCGGCGCGCTCAACGGCCAATCGGGTTGGGTTGCCGATGCGGGGAACGTGCTCAACAACGCAGCGCAGGCGCACACCGGCAGCCAGTTCGCTGCGATGACCGGCGCTCAGATCGGCGCCAGCGGCAAGTGGGCCTGGGAAAATACCAGCGCGATCGGCCCCGCACAGCTCGCGATCAACCCGATCGTGCGCGCCTCGGTCTGGGTCGGCATGGGCGGTAATGCGGGCACGCGTACCTACACGGCGGGCCTTGATCTGTACGATTCCTTCATCGCCCGCATCGGCCTTGTCTATATCTCGAGCGATGGCTCGGTCGGCGTGATCGACGGCGCGGGTGTGGTGACCACGTCGGCGGTCGGCCTCGTCAATCCGAACGTCTATCACAAGCTCGCCGTTGAAGCCAACTTTGCAACGCAGGTTGTGAACTTCTTTGTGGACGGCGTCAACGTCGTGACCGGCACCTTCCTGAGCACCGATTTCGCCGATGCCGACATCCGCGGCACCCGCACGACTGGTACCGGCGGCGCTGCGTTCGTCACGGCCTTCGATGACTACACGATCGAGAACGAAGCCATCCCGGCTCCGGCCTCGCTCGCCCTCATGGGCATGGGCCTCATCGCCGGTGGCCGTCGCCGTCGCTGAATTCTGAACTGAATTGAATCGAAGCCCCCGGTCGAAAGATCGGGGCTTTTTGTTTTGTGTGCGATTGGCCTGCGACACAGAGCGCAGTGGGGCGGTGCTAGCCTCAGCCATGAGCCAAGCAGACAGGAACAACAAGCCCGCGCCGATCCGGCTGCACATCGGCGGACACGAAAAGCGAGAAGGCTGGACGATCATGGACACGCTCGCCGGACCGCATGTCGACATTGTGGGGAACTGCCGCGATCTGTCGCAGTTTGCCGACGGATCGGTGGAAGAGGTGTATGCGTCGCATGTCTACGAGCACCTGAGCTACATGACGGAGCTTGAGCCGGCGTTGCGCGAGGCGTTTCGAGTGTTGAAGCGGGGGGGTCTGTTTCGCATGGGCGTGCCGAACCTCGATGTGCTCTGCCGCCTGTTCGTGAAGTTTCAGCACTCGATGCAGGTGCGGCAGGAGCTGATGAGGCGGATTTACGGCGGACAGACCGACGCGTACGACTATCACAAGGCGGGTTTCTGGTTCGAGGACCTCTCCGACATGCTGAAGGAAATCGGGTTCAGCGGTGTGCAGCGCGTGGATAGTTTCGGCCTGTTCAAAGACACCACCGAGCAGGTGTTTGATGGGCAGCGCATCAGCCTAAATGTCTCGGCGTACAAGGCATAGGAAAGGTCGGGGCCGAAAGGCTGGCGAGGCCGACTTTTGTTCGGTCGTGCTTGTGCTTCGCTCAGACTCCCACCGGCATGCGTCCGGTGACGCGGCCCGTCACCGAACTCTCGATCGCCTGTACCGCCGAGTCGATCATCGGCGCCGTCACATCCAGATGGGTCACGCACCGAATGCGGCGCGGACCGGTCGCCAGCATCAGCACGTTCTGGGACTTGAGTTTGTCGGAAAGCTGCTGGGCATCCAGCGGCACGTCTTTGGCGATATCAAAGTAGACGATGTTGGTCTCGACCGGCGCGAGCGCGATCGAGAGGCCGGGGATGTTGGCGATGAGTTCGGCAAGCCGCTTGGCGTTGGCGTGATCTTCCGCGAGGCGCTGGACATGGTTGTCCATGGCATACAGCGCCGCGGCGGCCAGAATGCCGACCTGACGCGTCATGCCGCCGAACATCTTCTTGAACCGCTGCACGCGGAGAATGATCTCGGGGTCGCCCGCGACGGCCGAGCCGATCGGGGCGCCGAGACCCTTGGAAAAGCAGCACGAAATCGTGTCGAAGTGCTTGGCGTATTCTTTCATTGCAACGCCGCTGGCGACGCTGGCATTCCAGAGGCGGGCGCCATCAAGGTGCAGGCGGAGTTTGTGCTTGCGGGCTTCGGCCGTGACGCGTTGGATCTGTTCGAGAGGCCAGACCGTGCCGCCGCCCCGGTTGTGCGTGTTCTCGACCGTGAGCAGCCGGGAATGGGGGAAGTGGTACGCATCTTGCCGCACCATGGGCGTGACATCGGCAACATCGAAGAGGCCTCGCGGGTGGGCGATGGTGCGGACCATGCACCCGGAAAGCGCGGCAGGGCCGCCGGTCTCGTAGTGGATGATGTGCGAACCTTCGGAGCAGATGATCTCGTCGCCCGGTTCGGTGTGAGCGCGGATGGCGGTCTGATTGGCCATCGTGCCGGTCGGAACGAAGCACGCGGCGGGCTTGCCCAGGTGTGCCGCGAACTTTTCTTCGAGCTTGCGGACGGTCGGGTCATCGCCCAGGACCTCATCGCCGACTTCGGCGTTGGCGATGGCCTTGCGCATTTCGGGCGTCGGGCGTGTAACCGTGTCGGACCGAAGATCGATGAGGTTCATGGAGAATGGTACGGGCGAGGGGCTGCGGGGCTGCGGCACGGATTCAAAGCGGACGTGTTCTCGGGGGAGTGGGGAGGTGGGGAGGCGGGGAGGTGGGGAGTTGAGAAGGTCGGGGGGTGGCAGGGCCAACCGTACAATGAGTGCGTGAACATTGATCCGAGGCGAATCGAAGTGATCGACGACAAGACGGCGGAGATCCTGCGCGCCAAGACGGGTGCCGAGCGTTTGGGGATCGCCGCGGATATGGGAGCGTCCGTTCGAGCGATGCTCGAGGCGCATCTGCGATCGCGGCATGCGAACTGGACGGGTGAGCAAGTCCGGGCTGAGATGCGACGGAGACTGAACGGTGCGGCATGACGAGTTCGTCGCGCTGATATGTTCGCAAATCGAGTCGCTTGGGCTTGAGTACTACATCGTCGGGTCGACTGCATCTATCTTCTTTGGCGAACCTCGGCTGACGCAGGATGTCGACGTTGTCGTTGAACTGCCCTCGTGGAAAGTTCGGGATCTTGTTTCGCTCTTTCCCGAACCAGATTTTTATGTTTCGGAGCTCGCGGCTCGCGAAGCGGTCAACACCGGCGGCATGTTCAATGTCATCCATGTGGCGTCGGGCTACAAGGCTGATCTGGTTGTTTTTCAGGGTGAGCCGTTCGATGAATGCCAGCTTTCGCGCAAGCGATCTGTCGCAATTAGCGGCGAGCAAAGAGCGTGGATGGCTTCCCCCGAGGACGTCATCCTCAAGAAACTCGAGTACTACCGGCAGGGCCAATCCGACAAGCACCTTCGCGACATCACGGGAATGATCCGCGTTCTTGGCTGGTCGGACCAGCCGCTTTCGGGCGAACCGGGACTCGATCGCGGGTACATCGAGCAGTGGGCCCCGCGCCTGGGCGTGACCGACGAGTGGCGGGCGATACTCCTGAAACTCGGCGTGAAGTAGGCCCGGCTCCGGGAAGCGCCGGCCCGTCTGCCAAAGTGGCAACGGGTAGAGTGCCCTGTGACACGACCCCCCAAAAGCCCCCGAAACCAGCCCTTCTGGAACGTCGGAAGGCCTGTTACACGGGACCTTTGCTTTGGCACGGAGGTTGCAAATCGTGGATCGGAGTCGCACTTCCGGCGTGGAGCCGGGGCGAATCTGAAAAAGGAGTTTGCACTATGAACATCGCATTCCGTCGTCGTCCGAGTGAAGCCTCTTCGTGCTGCGGCCCGAATGGAGCCGCCGCCGGATCGCTGACGCATGTCTTCAGCGATCCGTTCTTCAATGAAGTGTTCGGGAACATGAGCGCTGCGCCTGCCGCGTTGCCGGTGGACGTGATCGAATCCGAGAACGCATTTGTCGTTCGGGCCGATGTCCCGGGCTTCAAGAAGGAGCAGATCGCGCTCGACCTTGAGAAGGGTGTTCTCACGGTTCGCGCCGAAGCAGCGGAACAGAAAGAAGAGAACGCGGAGCGGTATCACCGACGGGAGCGACGCTCGCAGAGCGTTGCCCGCCGGATCGCGCTGCCGGAAGGCGTTCTCGAGAGCGAGATCGCCGCCGATCTGAATGACGGCGTGCTGACGATCACGCTTCCGAAAGCGCCACAGGCTCAGGCGAGGAAGATCGAGATCAAATAAGTTGGGCCACGTTCGGGTTTGACTGAGACACCACACCGCACCCCCGGGGACAAGATCGCCGGGGGTGTTTTCGATTGGTGGTCAGGCGGATCGTGCCTTTGCCAAAGTTGCACGCTCGCCCATGTGCGTCAGCAGGCGTCCGAAGCCCGTCGCGCCGATCGCGCACATCACCGCGCTGACGCCGAGGACGAATGCCGCGGCGGAGGTGGTGACGCCGAGCCCGAAGGCGTTGAGCCCGGCGACGACCGCGCCGTTGTAGAGGCCGACCGCGACGAACGGAGCGCAGAGGCCCCGGATGCCGTTGAGCGTGACGTGGGAGGCCATGTACTGGCTGGTGTGCGTGGGGGGCGCGAAATCGACGTGGCCCAGGTTCCAGGCGAGCGTGCCTCCGCCGTAGGAAATGCCCTGGAGCACGGCGGTGAGGTAGAGGAGTTCGACACGGTGGAAGAGCACGCCGAGGCAGGCGATGGAGGCGGAGAGCACGAACATCCAGGTCTGGCGGGCGCGGAACTGGACGACGTGGGAACGATCAAGGTAGCGGGCCCACATCGGGATGGAGAGGGGCATGACGAGCGCGGTGATGGAGCTGGTGATGAGGATGCTGCGGAGGTAGCCGAGCTCGAACTGATCGCGGAGGACGATGGTGAGGATGGGCCCGAGCAGCATGTTGCCGAGGCCAAGCACGAACATCCAGAGCATGAAGCGTGCCCACATGCGGTCTTTGTGCAGGACGCGCCAGACGACGAGCGGGCCTTGCCACGGTTTCATGATCGGTGCGAAATCGAGCTCGGCGCGGCGCATCCTGGCTTCGCGCCGGACACGCTGTCTGCGGGTGGCGAAGAAAGCGCCCAGGCCGACCGAGGCGACGGAGAGCACGAGCAGCCAGAACCACTCCGGGTGGACGTTGAGCACCGAGCCGACGACCACGCCGACGATCCCGGCCATGATGTACTGCATGGTCTGGAAGTTCCCGACGGCGGTGGCGCGCATGATCGCCGGGTAGTTGGAGCGCCAGACGGTGGGGCGGAGGGTGATGATGCCCGACCAGCAGACGCGGGCGAGGATGACGAGCGCGACCATCGTGAACAGCCCCGCGCCCGAAACGGGCGTGAAGGCCATGAGAGAGATGAGCACGATCACCGAGAGTTGCAGGATGTTGATGAGCGGGATCTTGGCGCGTCCGTGGCTGAGGCCCGACCAGAAGAAACTGAGGATGTTGGCAAGATCGGGCGCCGCGAAGAGCAGGGCGACGTAGAAGTTGAGGGCCTCGGCCTCGATCGCATGCTCGAAGCGGCGCTTGGCGATGTTGGAGATGACCCCGCCCTCGACGATGCCGAGCGTCGCGGAGAAGCAGATGACGGTGATGAGTTCGAGGACGTATGACCGGCGTGCGAAGCGCGGGAAGGCGCTTGGGAGGAAGGAGCGAAAGTACGAGGAAATCAGGCCCATGCTTCCGTGCCGACGCGGAGCGTCCGTGCGATCGACAATGCCGCGGATGCTAGCTCCGGGAACCGGCCTTTCGCTCGATTTCGATGTTCAATTCGCGCCGGGAATTCGCCGAAAACGACCTATTCTTCACCATGACCACCGCCACCCCATCCCAGCCGGCCCCGTCTTCTTCCCGCGAGCAGCCGTACGTGCTGGGCACGGGAAGCGACGAGGCGTTCCGGCTTGGCCTCCAGCATCGGCTCTGGAGCAACTCCGCGTTTGATCTGTGGATCCGCGCCGGGTTGCAGCCGGGGATGCGGGCGCTCGATTTGGGCTGCGGCCCGGGGCACGCCTCGCTCGATATCGCGCAGGTTGTCGGTGCGCAGGGGCGCGTGGTGGGTGTGGACGAGTCGGCGGCATTCCTGAAACAGCTCGGGCAGGAGTCGGAGGCCCGCAAGCTGCACAACATCGATCGCGTGCTGGGCGATGCTCAGAAACTGGATCACTGCCTGCCCTCTCCCGCGACCGACGATTACTTTGATGTCGCGTACACGCGCTGGGTCTTCTGCTTTGTCGCCAGCCCGGATGAAGTGGTCAAGGGAATCCGGCGCGTGCTGCGCCCGGGCGGGAAGCTGATGGTGCAGGATTACTTCAACTACGAGTTTGGCATCACGCTCGCGCCGCGGCGGGAGAGCTTCAGCCGGGCGATCAAGGCGGTCGGGCAATCGTGGCGGGCGCGGGGAGGCAACCCCGACATCATGGGCGAATTGCCCCGATTGCTGAAGCGTCAAGGCTTCGAGATCGAGCACATGGATGTGAAGCAGCGCATCGCGCGGCCGAACACCAGCATGTGGCATTGGCCGTGGACGTTCTTCAATTCGTTCCTGCCGAAGCTGGTGGAATCCGGCTTCCTCTCGCAGGCCGATTGCGACGGCGCGCTCAAGGAAATGGCCGAGGTGATCAACGACGACGGCGCGTTCATGCTGCTGCCCCCCGTGTTCGAATTGATCGCGGTGAAGCAGTAGAACCGGCGGTCTGCCGTTCAGGCTGCTTCCAAAGAAAATGCCCCCGACCGTTTCGGATCGGGGGCACACAGAGAACGCATCCGGGATTGCCAAACTCTCTCAAACTCTCTCTCCGGCAGGAGGGAACACGGCAGCAGGAAGTCAGGGGCAGAGCAGGGCGTCGTACCCGTTCGCGAAGATGACAAAGTCGGAATCTTCCACGACGCCGTCGTCGTTGAGGTCGGCCATGCAGAGGCCGGGAAGCGTCGGGCAGATCAAATCGTTGTACGCGCTCGCGAAGGCGACGAAATCGGCGTCATCGACCATCTGGTCGTTGTTGATGTCGGCGGCGCACGAGCGGTTGGCCATCAGCGTGTGGAAGTCTTCGTCGAAGACCTTGCCGTTGCCGCTGACATCGCCCTTGGCCCAGCCGGCGGGAGACGCGAGTGAACCGGTGTTGTAGTTGGCGGCCCAGATGTTGAAGTCGAGCAAGTTGACCTTGCGGTCAAGGTTCACATCGCCGTAGGTGGTTTGCAGCGCGGTGAGAACCACATAGTCGACGTCGGCCTGGTTGACCTTGAGGTTGGCGTCCATGTCGGCGGAGAGATCGAACATCGCGGCTTCGTTGATGTTGTTCCAGTCGGCATCGCCCGTGATGGCGGCGTTGGATTTGAACTGCGCGTAGATGTAGTCGATGTCCTTTTCGTTGATCACGCCGTCGGAGCCGACCGGGGCCCAGCCCCGGGCGATGCCGGCGCCACCCTTGATGTCGGCGCGGGATGCGCCGCTGGTGTAGACCGCGCCGCCCGATGCCGTGGCGAGGGTCGTGTTGAAGAAGTTGGCACCGATGCAGGTGGGGCAGGCGGCGCTCGCCTGGGTGTCGATCTCTTCGAAGGCGTGCTTGCGGTCGAGCGAGCCGCTTGTGAGCAGCAGGCCGTCGGCGAAGTAGCGGATGTCCTTCTTGTCGAAGCTGCCGTCGTTGTTGAAATCGCCGAGGATTTCGATGACGGCGTCGGTGCCCGCTGCGCCGGCGATGGGTCCGGAGCCGGCGGGAGCCGACCACGCAGCGCCGCCCGCGCGCTGGTTGTACGCCTTGATCATCTCGGCGATGTCGGCGGTGTCGCGCACGCCGTTGCCGCTGAAATCGCCCGCGATGCGGTTGCGGGCCGCGAGCGGGGCGCCGTAGGTGACAACCGCGCCGCCCTGATTGATGTAGCTTGCGCCGGAGGGCACGAGCGCCTGATCGCTGTAGGTCGCTGCGGCAGCGATGCGCGCGGGCACCGTGCCGTTGCCGGTCGAGTTGAACGAGTAGAAGATCGACTCGGCGAGCGCGTTGATCGATCGGGTCGTCGCCTGAAGGGTGGGATTGAACGAAGTGTTGGAGACGCGTGCCATGGGGTCGATGGTGTCGTGGATGTTCCGGATGGAGGCCGTCAGCACGAACTGGAGTGCCGCGATCTCGCCGGGCATGAACTCGTTCTGCGGGCTGCCGGGAACGGCGGTGAAGTTGGCGATGGACAACCGGATGTTGTTCATGTAGTCGGCGGCGTGCGGGTTGAACATCTTGACGGTGTTCAGCCCGGTGCCTCCGTCGATGGTCGCTTCGGCGAGCGGAGAACCGAGCGTGATGAGCTGCGCGGGTCCGCCGATCGTGTAG
>JAEUJD010000003.1 GCA_016793015.1 Phycisphaerales bacterium | reverse complement strand
CGCGACTACGCCGTTCCCGCGGCATACTGGCAAACCCAGTTCATCGGCACCGGCCCCGTCATCTACTGGTTCGGTGCCGACTCAGCAACCGCCTCACCTTCCAGTGGCACACTGATGCCCTATCTCGCAACCGCCCGCGCCGAGCGTTCCGCGCTCGAATGTCCCGAGCAGGCCACCGGAAGCTACACGCCACAAACACAGAACCTCAAAGTCTCAACCACCTACGGCTACAACGGCTATTACCTCAGCCCCGAGATGACTCCCGGCTGGGCCAGCGAAATCTCGTTTCGTCCATGGCGCAAGCTCTCCGACATTGCCGCGCCATCTTCATTGCTCGTCTTCGCCGACACGCTGCTTCCCGCACTGAACGCGACCGCGCTCCCGCGCAGCACCGCGCTGCTCGATCCGCCACTGCTCTTCTCGCAGTCGTTAGGCTGGCAAACCAACAACTCCCCCACCACCGCATTTCGTCACGGCCTCAAGCAGAAATCCGCCGCCGTCGTCCGCGCCGACACCAGCGCGCAGGCCGCGATTACGACACCCGACCTCCTCAAACGCGACAGCAAGGGTCGCCCACTCGGCACCGGCAGCCTCTCCAAAACCCCCGACCCCGGCTACGTCCCCGATTGGGAACAATGGCCCGAGACCAGTCGCTAGCGCAACTGCCTTCATCTGCTGCTCTGCAAGTCTGCCACTCTGCTGCTCTCATGGCCGTCAACCGCTGCATCTGCGCCAACGTCCCTTTCACCGAGTTGAAGAAACTCGCCGACACCGGCATCCGCGATCTCGAAGAACTCGGTCGCCTCACCAACTGCGGCAAAGGCTGCGGGATGTGCATTCCGTACATCCGGATGATGCTCGAAACGGGCATCACCGATCTTCCCGTCATGACAAACTCGCGACCGGCGGAGGCGCAGCCCAACCGCACTCCGGGCATTTTCCCGATTTGAGCCCCGCGATCGAGTATCCACAACGAACGCACCGACCGGTTCGCGCCCGCCACCATCGACGAAGTGCGCGAATCCACCACGGACTGCCGAGAACCGCCGCGAAGAACAGGACGTTCACGATCATGCCACGCCAGATGATGTGGGTCGGCCATTGATTGCTGTGATAAAACAGCCACGACGGAATCACCTCCGCTGATGCCGCGCCATCAAAGCTCATCTCAAATTCAACCTCTGTTTTTCCCGATCCGCCCGGAGCGCGGAAAACCCGCTCCTCGAAGGCCTCTTTGCGATAGCTCAAACTGCGTGCCGGCCATCCATACGCCTCCTCTTGAAGTGAAGGGAATCGCTCCTCTTGCGTCACGACGACATGGGGCGGGGTTGGCTGGCGAGAAACGATCGACCAATATGGAGGCGTGGAGAGCACAGGCTGTTTCAATCCCGTTTCAGGCGGAGGCACGATTTCATAGGACCTCGCCATCGACTCGTTGACCACTTGCGCCAAGAGCTCGCTGCATCCAAGTCCATCAGAACAAGACCAAGCCCAAGCCTGCTTGTTCGCGCTCTGCGGCCCAACACCAATGCGAGGGGTCGAACGCGCGTTCGCGGGTTGATACGCCTCCAGAGCGCAAATCACAAATGGCAAGACGCAAGCAATAGCCACGCTTGCAACCAGAACGACGACAAATACAAGTCCACGCTGCCACCGCATCTTCTGCCTCATACCCCGCAAGCTCGGCCCACAGTCAAAGCGTCGAACCATCCCAAGCATTCTAAATGAAAAAACGGCCCGAGCATTCGCCCGGGCCGTCCTTGCATTTCTCTTCTACCCGCGAAGCGGGGTTTACACCGGTGTTCCCGTTCCCGGGATCGTCACTTCCGGTGCGCTCAGCACTTCGCTGGGCGTCGCACCGAGAGCCGCCGCCGCGGCAGATGCCTCGGCCAGCATTTCCTCGTCGTCTTCCTCTTCCGGAGGCAGTTCGACCAGTGCCCGCACCTTGATCTCCTGGTAGGGACGGAAGCCCGTACCCGCCGGGATCAGGTGACCCAGCAGCACGTTCTCCTTCAGGCCGACCAGCGTGTCGGTCGCGCCGCGGAGTGACGCTTCGGTGAGCACCTTGGTGCTCTCCTGGAACGATGCACCCGAGAGGAACGAATCGCTCGAGAGAGCCGCCTTGGTGATGCCCAGGAGCAGCGTACGACCCGAAGCCGGGCGTGCACGCTTGGCCTTGGCGCCGTCCTTGCCGGCCGCTTCCGCCTTGGAGTTCTCTTCCTTGATCTCGTCCTTGCTCACCAGCTGGTTCAACGCAAGGTTCGTGCCGCCCGGATCGCTCACGCGATACATCTGGCCGATCGCCTGGTTCTTCAGCTTGAAGTTGAACTTGTCGATGACCTCCTGCGGCAGAAGATCCGTGTCGCCCGGGCTTTCCACCTTCACCTTGCGGAGCATGGAGGAGAGAATCAGTTCGATGTGCTTGTCGTTGATCACCACGCCCTGAGCGCGGTAGACGTTCTGCACCTCGTCGAGCATGTACGCCCACAGAGCTTCTTCGCCCTTAATCCGCAGGATGTCGTGCGGCACAAGCGGGCCGTCGGTGATCGGATCGCCGGCCGCGACAAAGTCGCCCGTGTGGACGAGCAGTTGCTTGTCGCTCGGCACATGATGATCCTTCTCGATGCCCGAATCCGAGACGACGCGGATGGTCATCTTGCCCTTGCGCTTGTCGGAGAAGATCTCGACCTTGCCCGAGATCTCGGCCATGAACGCCGGGTCCTTGGGCTTGCGGGCCTCGAAGATTTCCGTCACGCGGGGCAGACCACCCACGATGTCCTGGCTTGCCGCGGCAAGCTTCGGCTGGCGTGCCAGCATCTGTCCGGCCTTGATCGCCTGACCGTCCTTCACTTCCAGACGCGCCTTGGCGGGGAGGAAGTGGAAGTCGAGGATGTTGCCGGCCGCGTCGAGGATGTTGATCGCCGGGTGCAGGTCGCCCTTGTGCTCGATCACGATCAGCGCCATCGCGCCGCCGCTCTCTTCCTCGCGGACCGTCTCGCCCAGTTCGATATCCACGAACTTGACGATGCCTTCCTTTTCGGCCAGGATCGGCGTGCGGTGCGGATCCCACTTGACCAGGATCTGGCCCTTTTTGACATCATCGCCCTGCTTGGCGTACAGGAACGCGCCGTAGGGAACCTTGTACTTCTCGAGCTCGCGTCCCGCCGCGTCCATGACGGCAAGTTCGGCGTTGCGCTTCAAGACGACGTTGGCATCGTGGCCGTCGTCGTCCTTCACCGGCACTTCGTTGCAGTCACGCAGTTCCAGCTTGCCCGGATTGAGCGCGAGGTACTGCGTTTCCTGAGCGGTACGCTGACCGATGCCGCCCGTGTGGAACGTACGCATCGTGAGCTGCGTGCCCGGCTCGCCGATCGACTGAGCGGCGATGATGCCGACCGCCATGCCCGGCTCGACGAAGCGGCCCGTCGAGAGGTCCATGCCGTAATCGAGCACCGAGCAGCCAAAGCGGCTCTCGCTGGTGAGTGGCGAACGGACCATCACTTCCGTGATGCCCGCGTTCTCCAGACGTGCCGCGATCTCCGGCGTCACCAGTTCGTTCTCGTGCACCAGCACTTCTTCCGTCTTGGGGTTGGTCACGGTGTTGACCGCAACGCGCCCCACGATGATGTCGCGCAGCGGCACATCGACCTGCTCGCCCTTATAGATCGCGCGCTTCACGATGCCGCGGCGGCTGCCGCAGTCGTACTCGCCCACGATCACCGACTGAGCAACGTCGCACAACTTACGCGTGAGGTAGCCCGAGTCGGCGGTCTTCAGAGCCGTATCCGCCAGACCCTTGCGGGCGCCGTGGGTGGAGCTGAAGTACTCCAGGATCGAGAGACCCTCGCGGAAGTTCGAGCGGATCGGGGTTTCGATGATCTCGCCCGACGGCTTGGCCATGAGGCCTCGCATGCCGGCGAGCTGCTGCATCTGGCTGATGTTGCCTCGGGCGCCCGAGTCCGACATCAGGTACACCGGGTTCAGGTAGAACTTGCCCTGCTTCGTGTCGATCGGCATCTCGTTGCCGTTCTCGTCGCGACGGTCGTTCTTGAGCGTCTCGAGCAGCTTCTTCTGCACGTTCTCGCGGCAGTGCGACCAGATGTCCAGCAGCTGGTTGTACCGCTCGCGAGCCGTGATGATGCCCCGGTCGTAGTTCTTCTCGACGCGGTCCACCTTCTTCTGCGAATCCGCGAGAAGGTCGGCCTTCTCCTTCGGGATGCGCAGGTCGGTGACGCCCAGCGAAAGACCGGCCAGCGTCGACTGCTTGAAGCCCGTTTCCTTCATCTTGTCGAGCAGATCGATCGTGCTCGGACGGTCGGCAAACAGGTACGCATCGTCGATGACGCGGGCGCAGCCCTTCTTGCCCAGAACGCAGTTGTAGAACGGCATGCCCTTCGCCAGGATGTCCGCAAACAGAACGCGTCCGGCCGTCGTGATGATGCGGCGGTTCGCCGGCATCTCCTTCACGCCGCCGCCCTGGTTCTCGACAAACTTCGTGAATCCGTCCACGCGGACGATGATCCGCTCGTGGATTCCGATCTTGTGCTGGTCGTACGCGAGCATGACCTCGCGCCGATCCTTGAAGCGCTTGAGCTCTTTCTCGCTCTTCTCGTCGGGGGCCTGGTACGTGAGGAAGTACACGCCCATGACGATGTCCTGCGAGGGCGAGATGATCGGCTTGCCGTTCGCAGGGGAGAAAATGTTGTGCGTGCTGAGCATGAGCACGTGCGCTTCGGCCTGGGCTTCAACGCTCAGGGGAAGGTGCACGGCCATCTGGTCGCCGTCGAAGTCGGCGTTGAACCCGCCGCAGACCAGCGGATGGATGCGGATCGCGTTACCTTCGACCAGCACCGGCTCGAACGCCTGGATGCCCATTCGGTGCAGCGTCGGAGCGCGGTTGAGCAGCACCGGGTGCTGATAGATGACTTCTTCAAGGATGTCCCACACCGCGGCATCGCGACGCTCGAGCATGCGCTTGGCGCTCTTGATCGTGTCGGCCAGACCATGCTCCTTGAGCTTGCGGATGATGAACGGCTGGAAGAGCTCGAGCGCGATCTTCTTGGGCAGACCGCACTGGTGCAGCTTGAGTTCCGGTCCGACGACGATGACCGAACGCGCGGAGTAATCGACGCGCTTGCCCAGCAGGTTCTCGCGGAAGCGACCCTGCTTGCCCTTGATCATGTCCGTCAGGCTCTTGAGCGGACGGTTCGATGAACCCAGAACCGGCCGGCGGCAGCGATTGTTGTCAAACAACGCGTCCACCGCCTGCTGAAGCATGCGCTTCTCGTTGCGGATGATGACCTCGGGGGCGTTGAGGTCCATCAGTTTCTTGAGACGGTTGTTGCGGTTGATGATGCGGCGATAGAGATCGTTCAAGTCGCTCGTCGCGAAGTTGCCCGACTCGAGCAGCACCAGCGGACGCAGGTCCGGCGGGATCACCGGGATGACGTCCATGACGAGCCACGCCGGATCGTTCTGGCTGCCGCGGATCTGCTCGATGAGCTTGAGCCGCTTGGCGAAATCCTTGATCTTCTGCTTGCTCTTGGTCTCGTTCAGGTTCTGACGGAGCTGAGCGGCCTCGGCGTCCAGGTCGGTGCGCTCGATCAGGTCGCGGATGGCGTCGGCGCCCATCGAGGCCTTGAAAGCGTTGCCGAACTTGTCCTGCGCGGCGCGGAACTCGTCTTCGGTCAGGATCTGCTTGAACGTCAACTCGGTGTCACCGGCGTCGATGACCACGTAATCCTGGTAGTAGATCACGCGCTCGAGGTCGCTGGTCTTCATCCCGAGCAGCGTGCCCAGGCGGCTCGGCATGCTCTTGAAGAACCAGATGTGCACCGAGGGGCAGGCCAGGTTGATGTGGCCCATGCGCTTGCGGCGGACGCGGCTGTGCGTCACCTTGACGCCGCAGCGGTCGCAGATGATGCCCTTGTACTTCGTGCCGCGGTACTTGCCGCACGCGCACTCGTAATCGCGCTCGGGTCCGAAGATGCGCTCGCAGAACAGACCGTCCTTCTCGGGGCGGTACGTGCGGTAGTTGATGGTCTCTGGCTTCTTCACCTCGCCGTAGGACCAGGCGCGGATGTCGTTGGGCGACGCGAGCGTCACCTTCACTGCCGAGTAGTCATTCACACGATCGTAAACAGTCTCTGCCATGATTCTGGTCTCCCGCGGCATCGTGCCGCCACAC
>JAEUJD010000174.1 GCA_016793015.1 Phycisphaerales bacterium | reverse complement strand
GCAGCTTCCAGCAGCTCGAAAAGAGCATCCGCGAGAAGCTCTACACGCTCCCGGCGAATACCGATTGCTATCCGGGACACGGCCCCCAGACGCAGATCGGCCGCGAAATGAAGACCAATCCGTTCGTTCAGGCCTGACTCGTCCCGATCCGCGCTCAGGGACACGCGAGCAGCGCGTCGTACGCATTGGCGAAGAGAACAAAGTCGGCATCGTCGGTGAACCCGTCGCCGTTGAAATCGCCGTCGGTTGTTTCGAAAAGGTCATACGCAGTTGCGAAGAGCACAAAGTCGGTGTCGTCGACAAAGCCATCGATATTGATGTCGCACAGTCCGCGCACCTGGAAACTCCAGACACCGCTGGGTGATAGCGCCGTGCCTCCGCGATTGGTGGCCGAAACGCTCCAGTAATACGTGCCGCAGTTGGCGAGCAGCCCCGCGGGAATCTGAAGCGAATACGGCCCGCTGCTCGGCACCGGCGCCGTGTAGATGGGCGACGAGAGATCGCTGTTCGTTGAAACCGCCAGCTGATAGCTGCTCACGCGAGCGCCCGCAGTCCAACCCAGCGTCGGTTGTTTGCCGAGATTCTGCGAGAAGTCCGCCGGGCCGGTCAGCACATGGCCGGAGGGCACCAGCGGGCTGGGCAGGACAAAGTCCGCCACCACTGCGCGGTGATCGGTAAACGCAGAGATGTTGAAGTAGAGGCCGGGGAAATTCGCAAACTCTGGAGGCGTCGCTGTCGATGGCATCGTGCTCGCGCGGAACACAAACGAACGCCGGAGCACCGCGATCGAATCCTGCCAGCAGATGTAATCGAGTTTGTTGTTGGCGTTCGAGCCCTGCGTGTTGCGGTTGTTGGTGAACGGATCACGCGAATCGTCGTACGAACTGTCGGTCCGATCGCGATCCGTGCCGTCGGTCGCGCCCGGACTGGTCGCCGCGGCACGGGTCGTCCACAGCACCGGGCCGTCGCGCCCGTTGTTCAACTCATCCTCATTGAAATCGCCCGCCCAGACGACGGGGGTCTGCGCCGTCAGCACCTTGTTGGGCCGTGGAAAGTTGCTGCAGCGGAAATTCGGATCGGGCGTGTTGCCGCCAAGACCGTTGAAGATCGCGTCGATGTAATATGCGATCCGCTGGCTCGCGACGAGGCGCTCGGACAAATCGCCCGAAGCGCCGCCGGACTTGAGATGTCCGCCCCCCATGACAAAGTCGCCCCCGTACCGGTCGTCCGGCAGGTTGATCTCGGCAAACAGAAAACCGCGCACGCCCGCGTTGCCGGCCGTGTAGTACGGGTTCGCGGCATCCGCCGAGAGTGTGAATGTCCCGATCGCCGTCCGCGCATCTCCATTCAGATCCGCCAGGGGAAACCGCGAGAGCACAACGTTGCGATTGAAGTTGTCGGTCTGGTCGGAGACGTACATGTAGGGCAGGTCAAACGTGGGGGCGTACTTGGTCACATACGCCGTCACCGCCGGATTCCCCGCAACATACGGGTCGGTTCCTCCGTGTACGAACAGGTTGAGCGTGGTGGTGAGGCGGGCGACGGTATCGACCGTGTCGTAGCCCTGGGCAGCGCCCGTGCCGTTGGCGTTGTTGTCGCCGCACTCCACCATCACGAGCACATCGGGCTTCAGCGCCGCGATCTGCACCGCGATCGCCGTCCAGGCGTTCTGGCCCTCCTGCTTCAGATTGGTCGAGCAAATCCGGTCCTGGATGTTGAACGTGACAACGCGGTAGTCGTCCGCATCGTCCTTGCCCCATTGGCGATTTGCAGG
>JAEUJD010000135.1 GCA_016793015.1 Phycisphaerales bacterium | reverse complement strand
GCTGGTCGCGATGGATGCGGGCACCCTGGTGTTGATCGAGCGGGTCGGCCGCATCGTGAGTATCGATCTCGAAACGGGCAAGGCGCTGTGGTCGAAGAAGATCCCGTCGATGCACGTGTACGACGGCGCGATCAGCGCCGGAACGCTTGTCATCGGTGGGGCAAGCACCGAAAGGCCCGATGTGCGGGTGCCGGCGGGGCGGATGTCGGTGTTGCCTCTGGCGCTCTTTTCGATCGATGCACGCAAGGGCGGCGCGTTCAAGGACCTGAAGCCGATGGTGTCGACCCTGTTCAACGCGGCGGACGCGAAGAACGGGGGTCCCGGCGATCGGCAGCAGATCCGATGGATCCGGAGCCTCGGCGCGGGCAAAGTGCTGCTCGGCTTGTACGATCGCGTTGTCGCGATCGATGCCTCCAATGAGAGCGTGCTCTGGAGCTACGACAAGCCGTCGGTGGGCCGCTCGCTCGAGTGCTGGATCGTCGGCGACCGTGCGTTTGTGCTGAACGAGGACCACGCGATCGTGGGCCTGACGGTGGGTGATGGCAAATCCCCCGTCGGTGAACTCGACAGCAAGGAACGTATCCAGGCGGATTCGACGGTTGGCGTGGTGCAACTGCCCGACGGAGGGGTTGCATTCGCATCATCGCGCGGCGTCGCGGTCTTCGAGCGGGATGGGAAGCTGATCGGCATGGACAGCGGCGTGATGGCCGGTGAGCAGGCGGCGCAGTTGTTTGCCCTTGGCGCTGACAAGGTCGCCATGATTCCGGACGACGAGCCGGATCGCACGCTCGACCTGCGCATCCTTGTGCTGCCGAGCGGCAAGCTTGTTTCTTCAAAGCCAATCTCGCTCTCTCGCACACCGTCGAGCCTGCACGCGGTGGATGGGCGGCTCATTCTCACAGCGGGCGGCGTGACGATGGTGCTGCCCGCTCCGGTTGAGCCGGACACGCTCGCGCCCTGAGCGTGCACGGACAACGCCGCCCCACCCCTTCACCGCCCCTACCCGTACAATCCGACGTGGACCCCGATGATGAAGTCTGCCTGTGTTTTCGCGTAAGCCTGCGGAAGATCAGGACGTTTCTCTCGGTGGAAAATCCGCCGGTGGCGTCGCTCATCAGCGAGTGCCTGAGCGCGGGAACGGGCTGCATGTGGTGCGTGCCGTTCTTGAAGCACCTGCACGCGCAGCACAAGCGGGGTGAAACGCCGGATCTGAAAGTGTCGCCGGAGGAGTACGCGAGCTCGCGTCTGACGTATCACAGGACCGACGAGCGGGATGCGGAGACGACGAAAGAACTCGATCGGGGGTGAGATGTGAGTCTTATTCGCATTGAGCTCTGCGATGGAGACGCGCCGCGAAGGATCGAGCCGATCGTGCGATCTGCCTTCGTCAGGTCGGGCGCGGCGAAAGCATCGCAAGCATTCATCGACGCGAGCGGGCGAATGCCGACGTTTGTTGCCTGGGTGGCGGACCACGGGGTGGACCGGGATGTCGGGTTTGTCACGATCGAGCGGCAAGCCGAATCTTCTGCGGAAGTGCGTTGCGTCGCGGTGCACCGCGACTTTGGTGGCCGCGGGATCGGCACGAGACTGCTGAGTCACGCGGAATACCGGCTCGCGGGCAGCGGCGTGCGCTCGGTGTCTGTGAAGTTGCCGGCTTTCTCCAAGCCGGATGCCGAGCACACACGGAATTTGCATTTTTTCGAATCCCGGGGATACGCACGGCGCGAAGAAGCGAACGCCCGCGTGCCGGACGCAACGTATCTCACGCACGTCAAGGTGATCAATCCGGGCGATGCAGAAACGGGCGCGTGAAAACAAAAAGCCCCCGACAATCGGGGGCCTGGAAAGGACGGATTCGAACCGCTTAGCTGTCGAGCTTGCGAAGACCAAGCCCGAACTCGGTGAGGCGATCGCGGATTTCGGTGAGCGAGGTCGCGCCGAAGTTCTTGATACCCATGAGCTCCGCCTCGGTGTGGCTCGCGAGGTCACCCAGCGTCTGGATATTGAGAAGCTGGAGAGCCTTGCGGGCGCGGACGGAAAGATTGAGATCGGTGACGGGCTTGCCGAGCGTCTGCTCCTGGCCGGTGCCCTTGTACTGATCCTGCAGAGCGCGGCGTGCGGCACGGTGCGCATCTTCAAGGCCCTGACCGAGACGCAGATTCTTCTGCACGAGCATGGCCTTGATTTCCTGCAGGCTGCTCTCGCCGAAGTTCTTGTAGCTGAGCAGTTCGGCCTCGGTGATCTTGAGCAGGTCGCCGAGCGAACGGATGTTCATCTTCTTGAGGCAGGTGCGGGCGCGAACCGAGAGTTCGAAATCCGTCACCGGAGTATCGAGCAGAGCGCGACGCTTGAAGATATCGCGATCGGCTTCGTCCTCGACGATGATCTCCTTACTGCCCATCACATCCTTCATGTACATGCGGGCGCGGGGATGATTCGGGTTGGTGTCAAGCACCTGACGCAGGCAGCGCTCGGAGCGGACGAGATCGCCACGATCTTCGTACATAACCGCGAGGTTGATGAGAGCGTTGATGTGCGCGGGCTGCCGGTTCGCGGCACGCTCGTAGAGCGAAACCGCTTCGTCTTCTTCGCCGACCAGATCGAGCTGGTAGGCCAGGTTGAAGAGCGCCTCGGCGTTGTTGGGGTCATTCGAAAGGGCCTTCCGAAGCTCGATGATTGCATCGCCTCGGTTGCCCGACTGTGTCGCCTGCTTGGCGGCGCTGATGTGCTTGCCCGCTGCCGCGACGTCACGCGTCGCGGTGCTGGAACCGATCACCATGTCCATTGGATCGCTGCTCATGAATGCTCCCAAATCAGGGCCGGTTGCCGTGCGGCACATGCCGACGGGTTGAGGTCTGAGAGGAGACTAGAGGCCAGAAGCCGCCGGTCAAATGCAAAACCGAACCGGACCCTGACAAACAGCCTCACCAAAAGCAGTTTTTCTCATCAGCGGACCGCCTGCGCTGATTCATCGATCGGATGGTGCCCGACGCTGATCGACATGTTGTCGCGTTTCCAACATCAGAGCACGCCATCCGCGACGCTTCCGGCGGTGACCTGCGGCTCGGGTCCTGGGTGCTTGTCATCGCGCACGAGCCTGATGCTCTTCCACTTTCCGGCAAGAAAGCGTGCGAGGATGAACGCGCTGAGCGTGATGATGTAGAGCGCTGCCGCGGCCCATGGTCCGGCGGATTCAAACTGCGGGAAGTAGTGGATCGCGACCCACCCGCCGCCGACGATGACGAGCCACGAACTGATGACCGTGACGACGCCGACGTACGTGGTATCACCTGCGCCGCGCAGGGCGCCGGAGAGCGTCATGGCGATAGCATCAAAAACCTGGAAGACTGCGGTCAGAATGAGGAAGCTGGAGCCAAGGCGCAGGACTTCGGCAGCGACTTCGGGGGCGGTCTGCGGGTCGATAAACACACCGACCAGCCAATGCCGGAAGAGAATAAAGCAGAGCGCGCACGTGCCCATGTAGGCCATCGACAAGCCAAGTCCGAGGCGGGCACGCTGTGCCGCGAGATCGGGCCGGCCCATGCCCATGCACTTGCCGACAACAGCGGTCACCGCGACCGAAATGCCAACGCTGGGCATGAACGAAAGACTCATCCACTGGTGGGCAATAAAGCCGGCGGTCGAGTGCTGCGCGCCGAAGTGGCCCACGAAGTAGACCATGAACAGACCCCAGCAGACCATCTCGTTGCCGAACATCAGACCGGGTGCCCACCCAAGCCGGAAGATGTCCTTGAGATGCTGCCAGGATGGCCGCCAACCGGTGCGCGTCGCGAACTTGGCGTTGTACTTGGGAGACAGGAAGACAACGAGCATGACGGCGAACTCGATGACCGTTCCCAGCACCGTCCCGATCGCGGCACCGGTGACGCCAAGTGCCGGGATGTGCAGCGTTGCGGCCATCGACGATGCACCAGCGAACCACCAATTGATCGCGGCATCGAGCATGCCGGTGCCTGTGCCGCGGGTCGGCCCCGCGGCGCCGTAAATCAGCATCGAATTCAGCGCGAAATTGGTAATGTTTCCCGCAACACCCGCAACGAGCATGATCGTCGGCTTGTGCATGCCGTAGAAGAACTGGCCGATCGCCTGGCGGGCCATCGTGATGATCGAGCCAACCAGCAGAATCTGGGCGAACGACACCGCCATCTTGTCGCGGCGGATCACGTCGGCCAAGGCCTCCGGGGGCAAACTCGTGTCACGCACCGCTGCGTACACCATCGGAAGAACCGCGGCGTACGGGAGGATCAGCACCATCCACGCCACGATCGCAAGCCAGACACCGTTCCACGCGTACGCCGGCGCACGATCGGCCCGGCCCGCGCCGAAATTCTGGCTGACGAATGTGTTCACAACCGTGAGCGCACCGAAGACGATCGAGACCGCGACCCAGCTTGTAATGCCACCGTTTCCCTGCGCGCCAACGTACACCGGATCGGGACCGATCCTGCTCACCA
Source organism: Phycisphaerales bacterium (assembly GCA_016793015.1). Lineage (GTDB taxonomy): Bacteria > Planctomycetota > Phycisphaerae > Phycisphaerales > UBA1924 > JAFEBO01. The sequence goes on along the minus strand of JAEUJD010000135.1, from coordinate 60,841 downwards.
TCAGCTTGTCCACAAACGTCATCAGTGTGTAGCTGGTCATGGTCGCGACCGTGGGGATCGCGATCGCGAGCAGTTCCATCAGCGGCGAGCGCTGGGAGGCGGCGACAGCCTGGGAGGAGGTTGTTTCGGTAGCGTGCGACATTGGTGAGGGGGCTGATCCTAGGAGAAGCGTCCGAGACCTATCGCGCCGCGAGCATCCGCAAGGCAAGCAGGATCGCGCTGCGCATGCTGCCCGGATCGGCCAGATTCTTACCGGCAATGTCGAACGCAGTTCCGTGATCCGGGCTGGTGCGGATCGCGGGGAGACCGACGGTCATGTTCACCGCACGGTCGCGTGCGAGCAGCTTTACCGGGATCAGGCCCTGATCGTGATACATGGCGACCACCAGATCGAACTTGCCTTGAATCGCGGAAATGAAGATTGTGTCGGCGGGGAACGGGCCGGAGACATCGATTCCGTTGCTCCGCGCGATCTTGATTGCCGGTTCGATGAGACGCTGATCCTCATCACCGAGCAGCCCCTCTTCTCCGGCGTGGGGGTTGAGGCCGCAGACGGCGATGCGCGGATTCCTGATTCCCAGCCGTTTGCACGCGTCTGATCCAAGATCGATCGTGTCCGAAACGCGGCCGATCGTCAGAACATTGCGGACTTCCATCAGCGGGATGTGGGCCGTCGCAAGAATGACATTCAGATCGTGTGGCATCTGAGGCGAGCCGCGCTCGCCCGCGGCATGGAACATCATGCCGAAGTGCTTGACGCCAAAGCGATCCGCGAGCAATTCGGTGTGTCCCGGAAACTGCTTGTGACCGGCCTTTGCCCACGCGGCCTTATTGATCGGGCCGGTGACAATCGCGTCCGCGTGCAGCGGATGGGAAACGGGCAGCTTGACCTGCGCGATGGCATCGTCGATAAAGCGGAAAGAAAGCTCGCCGCAGGCCTTTGTGGCGCGGGGGGCGTGTACCACACCACCTGGCTCGTAGTCGAGAAGGACAACATCGTGCACTCCGGCGGTTTCGGCCGCTGGGCTCTGCGCACTGACACGCCACCAGAAGGGTTCGATCCCCGCCGCGTGTGCCGCGGCATCGAGCGGTGCCTGCGCGCCGAGGATCCGGAAGTGCGCCTGCTTGCGCAAAGCCGGATCGGCAAGTGCCTTGACGATCACTTCGGGGCCGATGCCACCGGGATCGCCAAGCGAGATCGCGACTTTGGGGCGGGCAAAGCTGCTCACCGGGAACGGTAGACGGCACGCGGCCCGATTACGCGTTTGCTTCGGTGACGCGGAGCACTTCCGAAACGGTGGTCAAACCCTGGGCAACCTTGCGGACGCCGTCCATTCGGAGGCTGACCATGCCACGCTCGAGGCACATGCGTCGGAACTCGGAGACGTTTGGGTTGCGGGCGATGACGTCGCGCAACTGATCGTCCACGGTCAGGAGTTCATAGATGCCGACACGGCCGCTATATCCGGTGTTGCGGCAGCGTTCGCAGCCCTTCGCGGCCCACATCTTGTCGGTGGGCAGGCCCTGCATCGTGAGATACTCGACCATATCGGCGGAAGGAGTCTCCTCCACTTTGCAGTGGGTACAGAGACGGCGGATCAGCCGCTGCGCGAGCACGCCGTTGACTGCGGCACCCACGAGGAACGGCTCGAGCCCGATGTTGACAAGGCGCGTGATCGACGCGGGCGCGTCGTTGGTGTGCAAGGTGCTGAGCACCAAGTGGCCGGTGAGCGCGGCCTGGACGGCGATGTGCGCCGTTTCCATGTCGCGGATTTCGCCCAGCATGATCACGTCCGGATCCTGCCGCAGCAGGCTCTTGAGCGCCGCGGCAAAGGTCATGCCGATCTTCTCGTGCATCTGGGTCTGTGTGACACCGTCGAGGTGGTATTCGATGGGGTCTTCGACCGTCGAAATATTCATCGTGTTCTTGTCGAGCTGACGCAGCGACGAGTACAGCGTGGTGGTTTTACCCGAGCCGGTCGGACCCGTGACAAGCACGATGCCGTGGGGCAGATCGATGATCTTGCGCCAGACCTCGAGGGTGTCGGCGTGGAAACCGAGGTTGTCGAGCTCGACGTTGATGCTCTTGGTATCGAGAATACGCATGACCGTCTTCTCACCGTAACCGGTGGGAAGAGTGGAAACGCGAAGGTCGAGCTTTCTGCCTTGCACAACGCACCGGATGCGCCCGTCTTGGGGAAGGCGACGCTCGGAGATGTCGAGGTTCGCCATGATCTTCAGGCGGCTGGTAATCGCCGCGGACATCGCGCCGGGCGGGTTCATCATCTCGAAGAGTTCGCCGTCGATTCGGAACCGCACGCGGAGCTTCTTCTCGGCGGGCTCGACGTGGATATCCGATGCGCCTTCCTTCACGGCGGTCTGGATGATGTAGTTGACGTAGCGAATGACCGGCGACTCGGCGGCTTCCTTTTCGAGGTTGACCTCGTTGGATTCTCTCTTCTCGACCTGCACGTCGCCTTCGCTGACCTCGGCAAGCAGTTCGGAGACATCGACGCTGGCCTCTTCTCTGCCGGCGCCGACGATCTCCATCGCGCCGCGCAGGTCAAAGCCCGTCACCATCACCACCTTGATGCCGGTAGCCCGCAGCCGCCCCCTGATCTCGTCGAGCAGAAAGACATCGTCGGGTCGGGTGACACCAAGCACACCGCGCGCGCCGTCCATTCGGAGCGGGATGACGCCGTTCTTCTTGCAGAAATCGGGCGTGAGCGACTGCAGGAGCTTGCCATCGAACCCGCCGTCGAGTCCCTTGGAGAGATCGATGCGCTCGAACGGAATGCCGGCAAGTTCGGCGACGGCGCGTTGAATGATGACCTCGTCGACGCCTTGCTCGATCAGGATGTCGGCGAGGCGGCGTCCGGGCGACTGCTTGAGCACGCCCTGCGCGACCGTCATCCGATCCGCCGGAACCAGCCCTCGGGAGAGGAGGTACTCGGCAAGGTCAGCGCCGCCGCCCTTTGCGAGTGCGCCAGCAACCTGCTCGGGGCGGTAGAGATCGGACATCGCGCTTCCGACCGACGATCGCGGCGCTGCCGGCAGGATCTGCTTGACAGCCGGGTCGTCGTTGGCGGGGAGTTCACCCGAGTCGCTTCCTTCACGGAGCTTGACAAGTTCCCCGTAGGTGCGCTGGTTTGCGGGGACGGCCGGGATCGGGCTCATCGCCAGTTCCTGCGCATCGGGTCCGGCGGCTCGCACGGACGCCGGCATGGAACCGAGGTCATCGACGCTCACCCGCTTGGGCTGGGTGCGCGAGGGCGCATCTTCACCTCTGGAGGGCAACGCCTTAGCGGGCTTGTCGACGCCCAGCTCATTGAGAATGTCGTCGATGTTGTACTTGGCCACGCGCGATTGATCCGGTTTGGACGGCCTTGAGCGATCGGCCGCGGGGGTTGAGAAGATTGGAACTAGTCACTTCGCCTTGGCTGGCCTGGGCTTGGCGGCGCCTTCTTCGGCAAGCTCGATCGTGAACTTCTTGCCGTCGGCCTCGAACGTCACGCTGAGCGGCTGAATCGAGACGACCGTGAAATTCTCGCCGACCCGGTCGCCCACCCGAACCAGTTCGTCGTTGATACGCGCCAGCGGCACGCGCCCCTTCATGATGCTGCCGAGCTTGAAGGTCGCAAGTTCGTCCGCGAGCTTCTTGCTGCGTTCCTCGGATTTGCGCCGCGCGATGTCCGCGCTGTCGTCGCGTGGGGTCGGCTCGGCTTTGGCATCACCGGCCTCGGCGCCCATCAGCTTGAACGGATTCAGACGCACGCCCTCGGTGCTCTGGTGGTTCATCGCGTTGAGCTCGGCCATCACACGCTGGAAGCCCTCGGCGCGCCGGTGCTGCGATTCATCCCGCTTGTAGCTGAGATCGGCGATATTGAACTTGAGACCCGACTGCATGCCGTAGCGACGCATGCCGTAGATCAGCGCCACCGAGAGCGCGAGCGTCGTGACAATGATCACGTGCTGCGTATGGAATCGCGTGCGTGGGGCGGCGGAAAGACCGTGCGCATCACCGATCGCCATTCCCGCAGCAAACGCTCCGGGCATCGCCTGTCCTTCACCGGGAGCAACCTCGCCGGGGAGACGTTTTTCCTTGTTGGCGGCGCTCATTGTGTCTTTGCCCCTTCGTCAACGTAGTAGATGCTCAGTGTGAACGTGGCCAGCATGTCGCCGTTCTTGTCCGTCGCCCGCTTCAGCTTGAAGTCGGGGATCTTGGTGATCCGGGGCAACTGCTCGAGCTTGCGCACAAAGTCGTGGAACGATCGGAAGTTCCCCTGCAGCGACAGCTCCAGCGGCTGCTCCATGTACATCGCGGCCTTCACCGCCTTGAGGCTCTTCACCGTCGGTGAGCTCAGGCCCTGCTGCGTTGCAAGCTCCGAGACCTGGCGCACGATCGCGTCCAGTTCTTTCTTGCTCGGGAGCTTGGCCTCGAAGGCATCGATGCTCGCGGCGATGTCCTTATTTTCCTTTTCGAGGTCGGCGTTGCGCGAGGTTTCCTCTCGCAGCTTGCTGAGGCGGTCACGCTTCAGATCGACCTCGGCCTTGGCCAGTTCGATCTCGGCGTTCACGGGGCGGAAGACGAGCCAGTAGCTCGACAGCGGCACCGCGAGAAGGATGAGCATGAGCACGAGTTCGCGAAATCCGAATCGCATGGGTGTTCACTCCGGTGGACGTGTTCAGTCGTTGGCCTTTGTGTCCGCACCGGCGGTCGCCTTCACGGGCCCCTTGACGGGTTCGTTCTTTTCAGCCCTCGCCATCGGTTGCAACATCCGGGCGTCGACCGTGGCGTTCAGACCGGCCGTGATCTGAAACTTCCGGAACGTCGTCTGATCGATCTTGACCGTGTCGATGAACGGCAGATCGGGGCGATCGAGCAGGTTGCACTCGCCCAGCTTGGCCAGGAAATCGGTCACGTCGGTGTTGCGCTGCGCAAGCCCGTTGATCGTGAGCGTGTACTCAAATTTGGGCGCCCGGATCGGATCCTTCTTCTCGCTGCCCGGGTCCTTCTTGGCATCGGTCAGCGACTTGACGGTCGGCGCTTTGCCGTCAGTCTTGGGCATTTCCTTGGGCGGTTCGATGCGTTTGCTCTTGAGTTCCAGTTCAGAGAACGCGAGCGAATCGTCGGGGCAGCGGTTCACGATCTGCTCGAGCAGCGCGCTCCGCGGGATACGCTCGGTGAGAGCCGTGGTGATCTCGGCCTTATCGAGCATCTGCGATCGCTGCGACTCGAGCGCTTTGAGCTGCTCGATCTTCTTGGCTTCCTGAGCGTACAGCTCGTTGATCTTGCTCTGCTCGGCGCGCACGGTCTCCCACCGGCGCGTCGTGACGAAGAACGCCGCGATGACGACCACCATGACGATGGCAAAGAGCGTGAGCGCGAGGGCGTTCGCACGCGACGAGCTCTGCCGCTCGACGTAATCTTCGGGGAGGAAGCTCGTCCCGGCGGGTGCCTCGTTGTTCTGTCGAAGAAACGGGTTCATGGTGTGACCTTTCCGGAACAGGAACTAGAGATCCGCGGGGCAATGACAGAGTCCGACAGCGACGCCGAAGCCCGGCTGGGGCTGCTTGAGATCAACGCCCTGACTCGGCTCCGAACCGGTGCGCGCCACTTTGGCGAGCGGATCGGCGAGCTTGGTGTTCATTCCCAGAGCAGTCGCGACTGCGCGGCTGAACGCCTGCTGGCGGCTCTCGCCACCGAGAAAGACCGCCTGATCGATGCGCTTGCCGGGGAAGAGACCGTCGTGATAACGCAGACCCATCCGGATCTCGTCCGCAAGGATCTCGAGCGGCTCTCGCAGATTGACCTCGGAATCGTTCGGCGACGCCTGCTCTGCCGCACGCAGCATCGCCATGCCTTCACCAGCCTGCGACTCGGGCATCATGCGCTCGAGCGCCAGACGCGTCCGCTTCGCCTCGTTCATGCTGCACTTGAGCTGCTTCGCCACCGCCCGGTCGAGCTGGCGGCCGCCGACTTCGATGATCCGCTCGAAGACGATCGATTTGCCATGGCCGATCATCGCCTTCGTCGTGTGCGCGCCGAAGTCGAGATAGAGCGCGATGCCATCCTGGTCGCCGCCGCCGGCGATCTCGAACGCTTTCATCGCGGCATCGAACTCGCTGTGCATCCCCACGGGCTCGAGTCCGCTCTTGCGCATCGTGTGCACCATGTGCTGCACGGCGGAGCGAGCGGCCGCGTTGACGATCACTTCGACCTTGGCCGAACCGGCGGCAGAAACCTCGCGGTGGCGGAGCACCAGCGCGCCAGGATCGCAGCCGATCTGCTGGCCGACGGCGGCGCCGACAACTTGGCTCATCGGGACGCCGTCGATGCGCTGCACCTGAAGATGCTTGCAGAAGAGCTGCCAGCTCGGGAGCGAGCAGATGATGCGCTTGCCCCGGAAACCACCCTTCTTGATCAGCTTGGAGAGCTGCGCAAGCTGGAAATCGAGGCGCTGCGCATGGTCGTCCACCATTTCGTCGGGCGTGTCGATCATCGCCGCGGCGATAAGGGTGGGCACCGGCCCGGGCTGCACCTGGATCAGCTTCAGCGACGTGACGCCGAAATCGACGCCGATCGCCGGCGAGAGCTGCTTCATAAGCCCGACGGAGTTGAGTTTTCGCAACAATTCGAGCGCCATGCGCTGCAATCCCTCCCGCGTCGTCGAAAGCGACGCGAGTGGATCGACCCGACACCGCCGGTGCTTGACGCCCGCATCAAGGGCCGGAAGCTCCGACGTGTTCTCGCCCCCACCCCCCAGCGCGATCCACCCAACCGGCGCGACGGTTACAACCCGCACGCGTCGGTGCCCCGACCGATAACGCGCCGACATCGCTGTATTTTGTGTCAGATCGAGGATCGTGTTCCGACGAGCGCGGAAAGCTGCGCCGCGATCGATTGCAGCCCCGCGATCGCCCCGGCAAGATCCCACCCTTGTGATTCACGGTTCCCGGTGCGGTTGCTCACCACACGCAGCTCCGCGAACGGCGTGCCTTGCCTCGCTGAGGCAAGACCGACCGCGGCGCCTTCCATCGCCTCCGCAAGCCCTTCGAGCGAGCAGCGCCGGCTGATTTCCTCGGCGCGAGCATCGCTGCCCGAGCACGAGGAGACCGTCGCGATCACCCCGGCCCGATCGGCGAGCGGCATCAGCAATTGATTGAACGTTGCATCGGGCGAGATCGAATCCGCATCGATCGCTCCGGGAAATCCCGCGTTCGCAAGCGGAATCCAGCCGCTCGGAGTCTCGATGCCCTCGTCCGCGAGCAGGCACCGGGTCGCGAGCACCGACTCTCCGATCTTCACAGGCTCCGCGTGCGGCAGCGCCCCGCAGATTCCAAGATTCAGCACCCGGCTCGGAGCGGTATGCGCGATCGCCAGCGACGTCGCGCCGGCAGCATTCGCCTTGCCCACGCCGCTGAGCAGCAGGTCAAAGCTCGCGCCGAGACTGATCGAATTCCACTCGTCTGGAATTGATGCATTGCTTCCGAACCCCGCAAGGATCGCCCGAGCCTCCGCAGGGGCCGCGACCACGATCAAACACCGTTCATCGGATCGTTTCGGGGTGATCAATTTCGGAGAACCTTTGCGTTTCAATCGCCATCGCGCTTGGGATTCGCGCGTTCCTTCGCTATCCTTAGGCGTATTGCGGCTGCCCCCGGATTCATCCGGAGGCAACCAGCAGCACGATAGCCGGTAAGCGGTTCGGCGATGAAGTGGAACGATCCTCGTCCCGCCGATCGAGCCCGCCCGGGCAGGAGACCCAGCATGGTCAAATCAAGGCGAAAGACCTGGGTCGTCGCAGCGGGTGTGGCGTTGGTTCTCGTCGCCGGGACCGTCTGGTCGCTCCGGGGCGGCTCGACCTCGAGCGGGCAGGGGGCGGGGTCGGACATGCTCCCGACGACCGACACGGCCGAAATCTCCCGGGTCAGCTTCGATATCACGACCCTCGCGACGGGCGAGCTGGAAGCCAAAAAGCAGGTCGAGATCCGTTCGCGCGTCGAGCAGCAGGCCGTTATTCAGGAGATCCTGCCCGAGGGCACACGCGTGAAGGAAGGCGATGTGCTCGTGCGCCTGAACGCCGATCGCATCCTCACGTCGATCGACGAGCAACTGCTCCAGATCGAAACGTCCAAGAGCGAACTGGTCGCGGCAGAGAACGGCTACAACATCCAGGTCAACGAGAACGCCAACAACCTCCGCAACGCCGAATTGAAAGTCACGCTCGCGCAGTTGTCACTCCAGCAGTGGCTCGAAGGCGAAGTGAAAACCAAGCGTGAGGCAAACCGGCTCGCGCTGTCGCAGTCGAAACTCGAACTCGACCGTCTCGCGGAAAAAGTGATCCGCTCTCAGAAACTCCAGGAGCAGGGCTTCCTCTCCAAGGACGAGATGGACAAGGACGAACTCGAGTACATCAAGAACCAGAGCGCGTGGATCAAGTCGCAGCTGGACGACAAGGTCTATGAGGAGTTCCAGTTCCCGAAGGATCAGAAGCAGAAGCAGGGCGATCTCGAACAAGCCAACAGCGAACTCGTCAAGGTCAAGATGAACGCCGAGATCGACCTGGCCAGCAAGGCGGCACAGCGCAACAACAAGCGCACCCAGCTCACCATCCGCGAAAACTCTCTCGCCAAGCAGCGCCAGCAACTCGATGCTTCGACGGTCAAAGCGCCGTCCGCCGGGCTGGTCGTCTACGCGACGAGCATGCGCCGAAACGGCTGGGGCGGAAACGAAGGCCCGCTGCAAATCGGCCGCCAGGTCTATCCCAACGAGTTGCTCATCGTCCTCCCCGACACCAGTGAAATGGTTGCTTCGGTGCAAGTCCACGAGAGCCTCGCGGGCGATGTGAAGGCGGGCATGAGCGCCACCGTCAAAGTGGATGCCGCGAACGGAAAAGTCTTTCAGGGGGTCGTCGATTCCATCGGCGTCCTGGCGGAATCCGGCGGCTGGCGCGACCCGGATCGTCGCGAATACACCGTCAAGATCAAAATCGAAGGCGAAGACGACATCGCGCTCCTGAAACCCTCCATGCGTTGCGAGGCCCGCCTCACCATGGGACGCATCGAGAACGCGATCGCGATTCCTGTCCAGGGCGTCTTTACCGATGGACCCGTCCGCTTCGTGTACGCCCAGAAATCCGGGCGCTACGAGCGCATCCCGATCAAGCTGGGCAAACGCTCCGACACTTTCGCCGAGATCCTCGCCGGTGCCGATGCGGGTCGCACCATTCTGCTCCGCGATCCAACCCCCTCGGAAGTTCTCGCGGGCGGCTGGGAAAAGCCCAAGCTCGAACTCGCGGGCTACTCGCTCGACGAAAAGGGGAACCCGATCGTCAAAGAAAACACAGCGCAGAAGAGCGCCGTCGCCTCAGCGAAGAAGTCCGAATCCAAGCCGAGCACCGAAGCAACACCCCCCGCCGATACCGCCAAGCCCGCGGCAACCGCTGCGGCCACTCCGGCACAGGTCAGAGCCGATACCAAGCAGGCCGATGCCAAGCAGGCAGCCGCCAAGCAGGCCGATGCTTCGCAGCCCGCGAAGTAAGCGGGCCGCCCTCTTTTTACGAGGCCTTTCGCTGCCGGAGCAGTTCCGCGGCACGATTCTCCAGCCCCGGCGCGCCGTGCATCAGGTCGTACGCATGCGGCGTGGGCGGGGCGAAATTGTCGTCCGCGACCGCATGCCCCTCGGCTCGCACGATCGCAATATCCGGTCGAATTCGCAGATCGAACACCTCCGGCTCCCCTTCCCTTCCGTGCGGCAGAAGCGTCTCGACCACCGGCCGGCAGGGCTTGTCGTGCGTCCATTGCGTCACCACACACTCGTGTCCGGTGGATAGCGTCACGATCGTGCCGGGCGCATACGCCGGTACAACGTTGAGAATCGCCTTGAGCACGATCGGGTCTAGCCGACGTGCATATTGCGGCTGCTGAATCATCCTGAGCGCGCGCACAGTCGGGATCGATGCCCCCTTCGCCCCGCCGCCCTGGTGCAGCCGCGTGAAAAGGTCCGCCCCCGCGACAATCCGCGCAAAGACGTGAATCTCCTGGCCCTTCGGCGCCGTTTCCTCTTCGTCACGGCGCGCCGGAAAGCCCTTGCCATCGAACGTCTGATGGTGATTCAGAACGACCGCCGCGGCAGACGGCTCGACCTGATCCCGCACCAGGTCGTACCCGATCTGCACGTGCTCGCGATACCCCGGATCGGATTCATCGCCGGTTTTTTCCCACCGCTCGCGCACCGCCGGGTCCAGCCGGAGCATACCGATATCGTGCAGCATCGCTCCGACGCCGAGATTGGAAACGTCCTTCGCGCTGTGTGCCGCGAGCCGGATGCGCTCGTGTATCAGATAGAAATCGAGCTTGATCCCCATCAGCACGCTCAGCAAACACACGCTGCTCGCGTGCCGGAGCGCCGGCGACGATCCTTCGCCAAGTTCGTGCACAAACATCGCCGCTTTGGGCCGCTCGCAGAACTTCTCGAGCAGACCCGAAACCGCCCGTTTGTACGAGACATAGTCGAGGCGCGCATGGGCATCGGAGATCACGCTGTCGAGCGCGAGCCGGATCTGCCCCGTCACCGCCGAACACGCCTGCACGACCCCGGAAGAAAAATATTCATTGAGCCGGTCGAGGCGGGGGTATTTCACCCAGACCTCGTGCAGCCCGATTTCGCGCATCTTCGCGATCGTGTGCGGATCCAGCACCGCGCCCGGGCGCAGCAGAACCACTTCCGGCCGTCGCGGGTGAAGCACCGGCATCGCCACAATCATGCCGTCCCGGGCCTGGTAGGTCGTCACTCTGAGCATCGAGAAGAACCCCCATCCCCCCCATCGGACGGTTGCCGCGGCCGGTCCAGCCCGCCCGGCCAACCGATGCGTTCCGGTACTTTGCCGTATTCCGATAAGCCGCGTTTCCTACACTCGCAGCCCATGTCGATCCATGTTTCCAAACTCCGCTGCGGCATGGCGCTGCTCGTCGAGCCCAATCCCGCCGTCCGCTCCCTCGCTCTCTCATGGCTCGTGCCCGGAGGTTCCGCCGAAGACCCGGCTTCACGGCTCGGCCGCGCCGCGATGTGGACCGAGCTGCTGATGCGGGGGACCCAGTCGCTCGAATCCCGCGCCCACGCCGACGCCGTCGATCGCCTCGGTGCGTCGCGCCACGTCGACAACGGCACTTACTTCCTTCGCGTCAGTTCCATCCTGCTCGGCGAGCGCCTCCGGCCCACGCTGCCCCTGCTCACCGACATGGTGCTCCGTCCCCGGTTCGATCAGGACGCCGTCGAGCCCGCTCGCGATCTCGCACTTCAGGCCATCGCCTCGCTCGCCGACGATCCGCAGGAGCGAGCCGTCCTCGCGGCACGCGAGCGGCACTTCCGCTCCCCGCTCAACCGCTCCGGCCTGGGCACCGAGGCCGGCCTCACCTCCATTACCCATGACGAACTTGTCAAGGGTTGGAGCGAGGTCCAGAACCCCTCGCGCTCGATGTTCTGTGCCGCCGGCGCGGTCGATGCGGTCGAACTCGCCCAGCAACTCGACGAACTCTTTGCCGACTGGACCGGCACCGATCCCGAGCCCGCCGTCGAAGGAATCGCCCCGCGCGGATACGCGCACGAGGCCGACGAAACCAACCAGATGCAGATCGTGCTGGTCTACGACGCCCCGCCCGAGTCCTCGCCCGATGCGCTGCTCGAGAAGATCGCCGTCAGTGTTCTTTCGGGCGGCATGTCGGGCCGCCTGTTCAGCGAAGTCCGCGAAAAGCGCGGCCTGTGCTACAGCGTCAGCGCGGGCTACCGGGGCGATCGCGATACCGGTGGTGTCGTCGCGTACGTCGGCACCAAGCCCGAGCGCGCTCAGGAAAGCCTCGATGTCCTCGTCGCCGAACTCCGCCGAATCCTGACCCGCGAGGGCGCGATCACGGCAGAGGAGTTTGAACGTGCTCGAATCGGAATGAAGAGCCGACTCGTCTTCTCCGGTGAATCGTCCGCCGCCCGTGCCGCGGCACTCGGCTCCGACTATTTCCGCCTCGGCAAATGCCGCACCCTCCAAGAACTCGCCCGCGAAGTCGATGAACTCACGCTCGATCGCGTGAACGACTACCTGTCGCGGCGCCAGCTCGGCCAGATGACCATTCAGACAGTCGGCCCTGCGGAACTGAAGGCTCCCACAGCCTGATCTTCAGATCTTCGGCTGCGAGGCCTTGAGCGACATCGCGATTCCCACTTCCTGCAGCCGCATGCTGGCGCGATCGAGCTGTTCCTTGGCGTGATGGAATTCATCCGCATCCACCGAGTTCCAATCCGCCTCGGCCTTGCAGACAAACTCCCGCAACGTCTCCATGGCGCGCTGCAGCACCACGCGGTTCTCTGCTTCGAGAATGTCCTTGAATCGCTCGAATCGCTCGCCGATCCACTTCAGGTCCAGCTTGGAATTGGCAATCAGGTCCACAATGCGATGACGCTTCATGTCTTCCCGCGCGTGCGTGTAACTATCGCGCTCCATCTTGTCCACTTCTTCACGCGTCAATCCGTGATTCGGAACGACCTGCAGGGTCGCCCGCTTCCCGCTCCGACGTTCGTGCGCAGAAACATTCAGCACTCCGCTCGAATCGACAAGGAACTGCACTTCGAGCTGCGGTATCCCCGCCGGCATCGGCGGAATGCCACGAAGATGAAACTCTCCCAGCCTGCGGCAGTCCGCCGCCATCTCCCGCTCGCCCTGATACACCGAAAGCCGAATCGAAGTCTGATTGTCCACACTGGTTGAGAAGAACTCGCTCGCCTTTGCGGGCACGGTGCTGTTCCGCACGATCAGCTTTGCCACCGCGCCGCCCACGGTCTCGATCCCCAGTGAAAGCGGAATCACATCCAGCAGCAAGGCCCCCTTCGTCTCGCCTGACAAGATCGACGCCTGCACCGCCGCCCCGAGCGCAACCACCTGATCCGGATCGACCGCGATGTACGGCTCCAGCCCGAAGAACTCCCCCACTGCCTTCCGCACAAGCGGGGTGCGCGTCATCCCGCCGACCATGATGACGCGATCAATCGACGGAGCGGCCGCCTGCTTGAGCGTGCGTGCCGCATCCGCGAGCGCCCTCCGGCAATTCTCAATCGCTCTTTGTACGAGCGGTGCAATCATCGTTTCGTACTCCGCGCGACCAACGCGAGCGTCGATCCGGCGACTGCTGAGCGCGAACGCGGCTTGCACCATCTCATACTCGCTCAGCCGGATCTTGACCGCTTCCGCCTCCTGCTTCAGGATCCGGCGATCCGCCGCCGACAGCGACTCCGGATCGCCCCCCAGCAGCAACCTCATCAACGCGTGATCGGCATCGTCGCCCCCGAGGTGCGTATCGCCCGAAGTCGCGAGCACCTCAAAGAAACTCGTTTCATTGCCAGAGTCGGCCGGCGTGATCCGGAGGATCGAGATATCAAACGTGCCGCCACCGAGGTCAAAGACCGCGATTGTCCGCTCGCCGACATGTTCCGCCGACAGTCCCGCTCCAAGCCCATACGCCAATGCCGCAGCGGTCGGCTCATTCACAATCCGAATCACATCCAGCCCCGCAAGCCGCCCCGCGTCTTTCGTGGCCTGACGCTGCGCATCATCGAAATACGCCGGCACCGTGATGACCGCCCGCGAAACCGGACCGCCAAGTGCCGCGCTCGCCTGTTCTTTCAGCGACCGAAGAATCTGCGCCGACACTTCCTGGGGCGAAACAATGCTGGCGCCGCCGCCCGCCGTCGGAATCGAAACCCGCGCCGTCTCACCCTCGCCCGCAACCACCGAATAAGGCAGATAGCGCAGATCCGCCTGCGCATCCTTCAGAGATCGACCCATCAACCGCTTGACGCTGGAGATCGTGCGCTCCGGGTCTTCGCTCGCGCCGTCCCGCGCCGCACCGCCCACCACGACCGAGTTCTGCTCGAACCGGACCACACTCGGCACGAGCGCCCTTCCGCTCGCATCCGGCAGAATGCGCGGCCCGCCCGCATCACAAAAGGCAACAAGACTGTTGGTCGTGCCCAGGTCGATGCCGACTGTGAAAGACTTGGATGGAGCGCCTTCTGCCACGCACAACGATAGTGAACACTTGCGCGCTCCGTGTCAATATTCGCGCCCAACAGCCTTCGTGAAACCAGAGGGTCGCTTTTCGGAACAAGCCGCCGAGGAGCCAGCGCAGATCGGTTACGATCATGCGTTGAAAGGGGGTGCAGATGCTCGAACTTTTCTTCGGTGACAATGCAGGCTACTTCGCACTTCCCGCGGCACTCGGGACGGCGTTCTTCCTATTCCGCCTCGCTTTCCTCATGCTGGGCCATGCCCACGGCATGGATCTTCACGTCGACGCCCACGTCGACGGCTCCCATCCCGATCCCGGCGAAGCCTTCAAACTCCTCAGCCTCCAGAGCGTGTCGACCTTCTCCATGGGTTTCGGCTGGGGCGGACTCGGTGGCTACCGAGGGGCCGGATGGCCTTGGCAGACCAGCGTGCTCGTTGGCGTCGTCGCCGGCATCGGCATGGTCTGGTTCCTCGCTCTCATGCTCAAAGCCATCTTCGACATGCAACAGAGCGGCAACATCTCGCTCGATTCCGCTCTCGGTGGCGAAGGCGAGGTGTATGTCAACATCCCGGCTTCCGGAATGGGCTCGGGTCAGGTGCGTCTCGTGATGAACGATCGGATGCGGATCGTCAACGCGAAATCCGAAGGTGATGCGATCGCCTCGGCTCGCCGCATCCGCGTTGTCCGAGTTCACCAAGACAACACCGTCGGCGTCATCGCGGTCGAAAACTAGGTTTTCATGCTCCGGGCCAGCCCGGGAGAGAACGAGGAATACGGCCGTACGGGCCGGATCGGTCTTCGAGACCACCAAGAGGGAACCATGAACCAGATCAACTCGCTCGCACAGGTCGGCACGCAGCAAACCCAGCCTCTTATCTGGCTCGGCCTTGTCGGCGCCGGTTTGCTGCTCATGCTCTTCTTCGTCATCTTCGTGGTCAAGCAGTACAAACGCTGCCCCTCCAACCGCATCCTCGTCATCTACGGCCGCGTCGGTGGAAATCGCGCCTCCAAGTGCATGCACGGCGGCGGCGCGTTCGTCGTCCCGCTCATTCAGGACTACTCGTATCTCTCGCTCGAACCGGTCTGCATCGACATCCCGCTCGAAGGCGCTCTCTCTCAGAACAACATCCGTGTCAACGTTCCCGCCACCTTCACCGTCGGCGTCTCCACCGATCCGGTGCTGATGAACAACGCCGCGGAACGCCTGTTGAATCTGCCTCTCCAGGCCATCCGCGAGCAAACCCAGGACATCATCCTCGGCCAGCTCCGCCTCGTCATCGCGACCCTCTCGATCGAAGAGATCAACAAGGACCGTGAGAAGTTCATGACCCTGGTGAACGAAAACGTCGCCAAAGAAGTCAACAAGATCGGCCTCGAACTGATCAACGTCAACGTCCGCGATATCACCGACGAATCCGGCTATATCCAGGCCATAGGCAAGCGTGCCGCGGCAGAAGCCATCAACCGCGCCAAGGTCGAAGTCGCCCAGCAGGAACGCGACGGTGCGATCGGTGAGGCACTTGCCATCCGCGAGCGAAACGTGCAAGTTGCCAACGAAACCGCAATGGCGGAAAAGGGCCAGAAGGACGCGGAACAGAATCGCCGCGTGGCGGTCGCGGCGCTGGAAGCCCAGGCCATCGCCGGTGAAGCGCAGTCCAACCGCGATATGGAAGTCTCGCGAGCCCAGCGCGATGCCGAATCCATGGCCGCGAAAAAGAAGGCCGAGCAGGAACAGCGCATCTCCATCGCCCAGGCCGAAACGCTCGCGACCACCGGCGAAAACACCGCCCGCGCAACCATGGCCGAGAGCAACGCCAAACTCGCCGAGATTCAGGCTGATTCGCGCAAGCGCTCCGAGGTCGCCGCGGCAAAGGCTCAGGAAGCCATCCTGATCGCCCAACGCGAACAGGAACTCGCCCGACTCGGCAAGGAAATTCTCGCATCGCAGGAGATCGAACGCAAACGCATCGAGATCGCAGCAGGTGCCGAGGCCGAACGTCAGCGCATCGAAGCGCAAGGCACCGCCGACGCCATTCTCGCCAAGTACGAAGCCGAGGCGATGGGTACGCAGAAAGTCCTCGAAGCCAAGGCCGAGGGCTACCGCAAACTGATCGAGGCCTGCGGCAGCAACCCGCAAGTTGGACCGACGCTGCTGCTCATCGAACAGTTGCCGCAGCTAGTGGCCGAGCAGGTCAAGGCAGTCCAGAACCTCAAGATCGACAAGATCACTGTCTGGGACAGCGGCAACCAGAACGGCAGCGGCCGCAACACGACCGCCGATTGGGTCTCCGGCATGGTCGGCGCACTGCCGAAACTCCACGAACTGGCCAGCCAGGCGGGAATCGAGTTGCCGCCCGCGTTGGGGCGGGTGGCCGCGAATAACAGGGCGGACAGCCACACCAACGGCGACATCGAAACCGCGCCCGAAATCAAGCCCCGCAAGTAACCGCGCCGCTTCCGGCGTCACAAAGCCCGCCAGAGATCGCAACGGGGCGGGTCTTTCACGACCCGCCTCTTTCCTACCCTTCCGCCCTATGCATATCGCGGCCAACTGGCTCAATTCCTACCTCGAACCCGGCAATCTGACCCCTGCCGAAATCGAAGCGGCCCTCATCGACGCTGGCTTCGAAATCGAATCGCAGGAAAAGCTTCCCGACGGCGACACCAAGTTCGACGTTGCGATCACGTCCAACCGGGGCGACGCCCTCAGCCTCGTCGGCCTCGCGCGTGAAGCCGCCGCGAAAACCGGCCGAAAGCTCAAATCACCCGGAACCGGCGGCAAGGAAAAGCCCGAGCCCACGCCCGCGTCCGAAGGCGTCACTTCCGCCATCAAGCTCGAAAACCGCGTGCCCCCGGCTTGCCCGCTCTTCACGCTCCGCGTCATCAAAGGCGTCAAGGTCGGTCCCAGCCCCACGTGGCTCGTGAAGGCGCTCGAATCCGTCGGCCAGCGCTCGATCAACAACGTCGTTGACATCACCAACTTCATCAACTTCGAACTCGGCAACCCCTGCCACGTCTTCGACCTCAAGAAACTCACCGGTGGCGCCATCGTCGTTCGCGAAGCAACCGAAGGCGAGAAACTTCTCACCCTCGACGGCAAACAGCGCGTGCTCAAAGCCGGCGAAATCGTCGTCGCCGATGCAGAGCGCGCCCAAGGCCTCGCCGGCATCATGGGCGGCGGCGATTCTGAAGTTTCCGCCTCCACCACCGATGTCGCTCTCGAAGTCGCAACGTGGGATCCCGTCCGCGTCCGATCCGCGGCACGCCGCCTCCAGATCCGCACCGATGCAAGCCATCGCTACGAACGCTTCGTCGATGCCCGCACGCTGGAATCAGCCTCCCGTCGCGCCGCAAGCCTCATCGTCGAAGTCGCCGGCGGTCAATTACTCTCCGGTGTGATTTCCGAAGGTCTCTGTCTCGAAGCCCCGCGTTTCGTCAAGCTCCGTCCGGCTCGCATTTCAAAGATTCTTGGCATTGAAGTCCCCCTCTCCAAAGTCCAAGCGATCTTCAATCAACTCGAAATCAAGACTGTGCCGGACGCTTCCGACGGCTCGCTCATTTGCACGATCCCCGCCTTCCGCCCGGATCTCACCCGCGAGATCGACCTCATCGAAGAAATCGCCCGCCAGCACGGTCTCGACCAGATCCCGCTCGCGCCGCGCCTTGCCGTTTCCGTGAAGCGCCCGCAGGACCGCGTGCGCGCCCGCCGCGAGCTGAGCGCGGTGCTCGGTGGCCTCGGCTTCTTCGAAACAGTCACCTTCTCGTTCACCCGCCCCGAGCGCGCTGCAGCGTTCGTTCCCGCTGGCCTCACCACCATCGGGGTCGATGACGACCGCCGTGGCGAAGAACCCACCCTGCGTCCGAGCCTGCTCACCGGCTTGCTCGCCTGCCGCAAGGCGAATCTCGATGGCCAGGTCACCAATTCCGGCGGCATCCGCCTGTACGAGACCGCGTCCGTCTTCGCGAAGAGTGCCGACGCAAACGCCGTCGAACACCGCAGCCTCGGCCTTCTCATGGATGTCGCCGTCGCCGGCAAATCCGTCTCGCTTATCGAAAAACAGGACGGCGTTCGTGCGCTGCGGGGCGTGATCGAAACCGTCGTCACTTCCCTGGGCGGCACGAAAGCCGCGTCGACTCTCCGCTTCGAGCCCGCACCCGCGACCTCCGCCGCCTTCGAACCCGGCGCATTCGCGATCGTCCATCTCGGCGAAACCAAGCTCGGGCACTTCGGCCTGCTCGCAGCCCCCGCCATCAAGAGCTTCGGCCTTGAGCAGCCGCTCGCCGGTGGCGAACTCCTCGTCGATGCGCTCCTCGCGCTCTATCCACCGCGAGGCAGCATCACGCCTCTCCCCGCGTTCCCGTCCGTCGAACGCGACCTCTCGCCTGTGGTTGCGGAATCAACGACCTGGGCCGATGTCTCCCGCCTCGTGCAGGGTGTCGGCTCATCGAACGAAGGAAAACGCATCGAATCGTTCCGCTTCATCGGCACCTACCGGGGCAAGCAGCTCGGCGAGGGGAAGAAGAGCGTGACGCTCCGCGTCGTCTTCCGCGATCCGGCGAAAACGCTCCGCCACGAAGAAGTAGACCCCGAAGTGAACGTACTGATGGATCGGATGAAGAGCGATCTTCACGCCGAGTTCCGGGGCGTTTGATTCTGAGAACTACCCGCCCCGTGCCAAGCGGCCCGCCGGGTGCAGCACGCCGGCTCGAAGAACCGACCGCACGCGCTCCGGCGTAAGACCGAAGCGCCTGCGGAACTCCATCGCAAACTGGGCGGGGTCCGAATACCCGAAGCCCGAAGCAATCGCCCCGATCGGCGCTCGAACCGCCGCGAGCCGATCCACTGCGGACCTCAGGCGCAGACACGCCCGAAATTCCTGCGTCGTCATCCCGATCCGCCGCTTGAACGCCTGGCAGAGATGCGACGTCGAAACACCCACGCGGCGCGCAATCTCATCAAGCCCGATGTTCTCGCCGATGCTCAGCGAAATCAGTTCCTGCGCCCACCGCACATAGTCATCGTCCTTCACCCCGTGGCGTGAGGGCGCGCGGAGCGTTCGCTCCGCATACGCGCCGTCGATCAGCGACCCGACAGCCTCTCGCAGAACGTCGTCCGTTTCCCCCCGGCGCGGCAGCTCGTTCGCGAGTCGCGAAAGCGCCAGATACGTCGCGTCGCTCATCGGCCCATCCACGAACGTCAACGGCTGATCCCGCCGCGCATCCACCCGCGGATCGTGGGGCCGAATCGCATCGGCAAGGATCGACGCCGGAACCCGGATAAAAAGCGTCGTCTCGCGCAGCGAGCAAACGCTCCGCGCCGTGTAACGACAACCCTTGTTGTAAAAAACCGCCCGAACAGGGGTCGTGATCCGCTCGCCCCGGCCCGCCTGCGTCACCGCGATGACGCTGCGCGGAATCGCGATGAGGTGTGACCGCGCGACCGAATGGCGCAGCTCCCCAGGCGTCCGGCTCAGCGACCGGAACACGCCCGCTTCGAAGTGATTGGTTCGGACAAGTACCGTCGTTTGCGAACGCATCCCAGCTCCCTAAGCCCACGGAAGCAACCCCGCTTATTCGGCGTCCGCATCGAGAAGTTGCACGGGCCGCTCACAAGAGCATTTCCATACAAATCCCGGCTTCGCGGCCCGAAAGACGGCGATCGGCAAGGCTGTCAGATGCGCACCTCAACCAAGCCACTCAGAGCCCAAGTCGATTTTGGAGGAAATTGGCCAAACCCGGACTCCCCGATTTTCTTTCGGGACCACCGCAGGAAAGTGCAACCAGCCCCGCTCGGCAGCTCGCGTCCTCGACGCGCACCTCTCCCCGATCGACCGCTGAAACCGTTTCAGTCCCCCGCCAATTTGCATCCGTATCATGGTTTCGGAAGACAGACCGCCGCCCGGCCAAGGGAGTTTCGCGGGGCGACGGGTTCTGTTCGCAGCCGCCTGGAGTCTTTACATGGGCACCTCGACCATCGCTCCGAACGCCGCCGGCAACACAGCCGTCGCGCTCCCCGGCCCCGCCGTCTTCCACGTCCCAAGCGCCCAGGAAGAGCGCCCCTTCATCTACGTCAACGGCCAGATGCTCCCCAAGAACAAGGCGATGGTCAGCGTCTACGACCACGGCCTGCTCTACGGCGACGGCGTCTTCGAGGGCATCCGCGTCTACCGAGGAAGGATCTTCAAGTCCAAGCAGCACATGGACCGCCTCTACAAGTGCGCCGAGGCGATCCGACTCCAAATCCCGATTACGCCGAGCGAGATGGTCGCCGTGCAGCGCCGTTGCATCGAGATGAACAACATCTCCGAAGGCTACATTCGCCTCGTCGTGAGCCGTGGCTACGGCACGCTCGGACTCGACCCGCGCAAGTGCCCCGTCCCAGGCGTCATCTGCATCGCCGACGAAATCCACCTCTTCCCCAAAGAGATGTACGAAGAAGGCATGCGCGTCGTCGTCGCCAACCGCCCCAAGACGCCGATCCCCTGCCTCGATCCCCGCATCAAGAGCCTGAACTACCTCAACAACATCCTCGCCAAGTGCGAGGCCATCGACTACGGATGCCACGAAGTCGTCATGCTCAACACCGATGGATACGTCACCGAAGGCTCGGGCGACAACATCTTCCTGATCAAGGACGGCGCGGTCTACACAACCCCCAGCGACGCCGGCATCCTCGAGGGGATCACTCGCGAGTTCGTGCAGAAGACCCTCTGCCCCGCGCTCGGCCTCAAGTGCATCGAAAAGAACTTCAAGCTCGACGAATTGCTCAAGGCCGACGAAGTCTTCCTCACCGGCTCCGCCGCGGAGATCATCGCCGTCTCGCAGATCGATCAGCACGACGGCAAGAACATCACCAAGGCGAACAAGATCGGCACGAGCAACGGCGAAGGCCCGATCACCAAAAAGCTCCGCGCCAAGTTCCGCGAGATTGTGACCAGCAACGCCGTTCCCGAGGAATAGCCCCGCCCCCACATGGCCACGCAGACCTGGATCACGCCCGCAACACTCCGCGGCCGGCGCGTCCGTCTCGAACCGCTCGAGGCGAAGCACGCCCCGGATCTGCTCGCCGCGGCAGACCCCGACCTTTTTCGTTTCACCGCCCAGCAGCCTCCCGAATGGAGCGCCAAGGGCTTTGAACTTGAAATCGCTTCCGTCAACGCGATCCCGGATTCGGTCGCGCTCGCCGTCGTGCTCGAATCGACCGGAAAAGCCATCGGCCGCTCGACGTTCATGGACATCAAGGCCGAGCACCGGGGCGTCGAAATCGGTCGTACTTGGATCGGCCGCGCGTATCACGGAACCGCGATCAACCCGGAAATGAAGTATCTCATGCTGCGCCACGCGTTCGAGACGCTTGCGCCCGCGGCGATCCGCGTGCAACTCGTCACCGGGGGCACCAACCTCCACAGCCAGGCCGCGATCAGCAAACTCGGAGCAGTCCGCGAGGGCACGCTCCGACATTCGCGCATCGCGTCAACGCCCTCCGGCCCGGAGGTCCGCGACGCCGTCTACTTCAGCATCCTGGCCTCGGAATGGCCCGGCGTAAAGCAGAAACTCGAATCGCGAATCCACGCCGCGTCCGGGCAATAAAACAGCCCCTGCTCGGGGCTGTTCGTGTGCACGGGGCGAGCGTGGGGTCTCGCTCCGTGAGATGGTTGTTCAATTCGCTCAGCGCCGCCGCCGACGCGAGCCGACCAGGCCCGCCATCGCCGCGAGTCCAAGCGTCCCAGCGCCCGGAACCAGCGTGCCCTCGATGACCGTTCCCGGCGTGCTGCCGTAGGTCACGCCCGTCTGCCAAACACCCGGATTGGACATCCAATCGATGTTGCCCGAGAGCGCTCCATCCCAGTAGTTCGCCCAAACCCAGACCGGATCGACAAACGGCTCCTCGGTGCTTTCCGCAACGATCCAATAGGTCTGGCCCGCAGTCAGAATCGGGTGCAGCGACGATTCGGCCATGTCGAGCACCGGGCTCCAGCCCACCGCCCCAGTCGCCATATTCCAAGATTCAAGAATCGTGTTGCTCGGATTCGTCGCGCCGCCGTTAGCGTCGGTGCGAATCGACAGCGTGTACGTGCGGCCCGAGTTCTCCCAGTCGTTGCTCATCATCCAGACGCCGATGCGATCGAGCGAGTAGGTCTGGGTGACGGTGAACGCCACGGCGACCGACTGTCCGACGAAGACGTCGTAACCGGTGTACCCAAAGAAGCCGCCTTCCGGCGAGCCGGTATCCCAGATTGTCGCGGCAGTCGCCGAACCGGCGGTCGCGCCGGCAACAGCCATCGCGCCTGCAATGAACAGTGAACGTGTGCGGGTCATGTCTTGCTCTCCTCAGCGTGCGGAATACGCGGGTTCCTGCCGCGTGCAATCGAAACTCCAAGAGTCCAATTCCACGGCACTTGTGAAGGTATACCAAGCCCAAGAACTACATTCAAGGAAGTTTCAAGGAAACTTCCGAGATTTATCGCAAATTGTCTGGATCCCGTGTTATGATGAGAATTCGAGCCCGTTTACGATCTGCTTACACCCATGACACCAGTCGCCACCCACCGATCCGCCGCCGGCTTACCTCCGAGCGATGCCTTGGACGTCCGCATTATGCGAACGGGTGACGAACTGATGAGCGGGCTGACCAAGGTGCTGAAGTTTGTCCCCGGCAACGATGCCGGCCCCCAAAGGCTGGCAACCGAATTGGGTGTGGACACCGTGCTCGCCTCCCGCTTGCTCAAGGCGGTTCGCTCGCCCGATTCCATGAGCATGATCCACCGGACTCCAGGGCCCGAGCCACTCCGGCGGGTCCTGAAGGCCAGCGCCAAGCACGGCGTGCCCGCCGACGTCCTCGCGGCAGCCCACGAGGCCGTGGACGCTTTCGAGAACCTGATCGACAGCGCCGCCGGCGACCGCAGTTCACTCGAGGCCATCCTGAGCGCGTGGGTGCCCGAAGCCCGACGTGAGTTCGAGCTTCGGCGCAAACAGGCCGCGTTCCGGGCTATCAGCCAGCTCAAGGGAGTCCAGGCCAACGTCTTCGCTGAAACGGCAATCTTCACCCCCAGCGCCGACGGCCAGCACTGCGATGTGGTCTGGATTAAGGCCGTCTCGGGCCTTTCCCGGCTCCGCCCTGCGGCCGTGGTGAAATTCACATCGAAGCGGGGCGTCGAAACGCCCAACACGCGCTTGCCCGTGACGCTTCAGGGCGAACCGATCGACTCGGTCCAGAACGCCGTCGTCCCCGAATTCTGCACCAGCCCGACGCCCGCCCTGACGGCGCAGATCGTCGGCGAGCAGACCCACTACCTGCTCGAAGGCGTCAAGCTGGGCGACTCGATCCAACTGATGACCTGCGAGGTGAACCGGTCGGAGATCGCCCGCTACGTCCAGACTTCGCGAGGTCGGCGTGCGTGGTCCTCCAGCGATCTGGCCATTCCCGCCCAGCGCTTCCAGTTCGACACCATCGTCCACCAGGATCTGTTCCCCGGCGAGCACCCGGACCTTCGCATCTACGACACCGCGATCCGCGGGACCGCCGACCGCAACGACCCGGCACGCGACATCGATCAGTTCGATCTGCTCGAGACCGTCGAACACCTGGGCACCGGTCTGGCCCGCTTCGCGTCGAGCGATGTCCCCCGCTACCGCCAGATGCTCGAGTTCATCTGCTCGAAACTGGCGTACGACCCCATGAAGTTGCGGGGCTATCGCGTCGCGTCGGACTATCCGCTCTACGGCTCGCAGTACGCCATGAGTTTCAGAACGACCGACCCGCCCGCCGACCCCAACGGTTGATACGCGGCTGATCGGGCTTATTCCCAGATATACACGCTCGCGACCGTCACGTCGTCCGCGAGCGGCACGATCGGTGCCGCGGCGAACGGACCCTGGGCCGCCTGAGCGATCAACTGTGGCGCCGCGTGCGCCTTCACCGACTGCACCAGGTTCACCACGTCCTCTTCCGGATTCGCGCTGCTGGAAAGCGCCGCAACCGTCCGCTGCAGGCCGAACTCGTCGCCGGCCGGAGAGGGCTGCTCGTGCACGCCGTCGCTGTACAGGATGATGCGCGAGCCCGGCTTGATCTTCACCGTTTCGGCTGTGTAGCAGTAGTCGCCATCCACGCCGATCGGCACGCCGCCCACGGTCTCGATGCGCTGGGGCTCTTCGCCCGGGGGCATGAGCAACCAGTATCCGTGTCCAGCGTCGACAATCGTGAGCGTCCCACCGCCCTCGCTCTCCGGACGCGGATCGATGATGGCGAACCAGATCGAGATGAACTGCCCGGCATCGCACCGGGTCGAAAGGTGCCGGTTGGTCGCGTTCATCACCTGCGCAGGGTCGGATGTATGCGTGAGCATGGCGTTGATGAACGCCTGGGCCGTCGCCATTCGGAGCGCCGCGCCGACGCCCTTGCCCGCCACGTCGCCGAGCAGCACGGCGACCTTGCCGTACGGATTCCCGGGGTCGAGCGCGATGACGTCAAACAAATCGCCGGCCACGATCCGGCCCGGCTCGCTGTGCATGGCGTACGTGATCGCGCCGACACGCGCCGTCGGCACCGGCATGATTAGGCTCTGCGCATCGCGTGCGGCCTGCAAATCGGCCTCGAGTTTCTTCTGGCGATCGGCCAGCGCCATCGCGCTGATCTTGGCCATCGCAAGCCCGCAGATCTTGGAGAGCGCCTGGCAGAACGCAGCGGAATCGGGCGCCACGGCATCTTCGCCGCCCCGGCTATCGAGGTACAGGTATGCAGCGGCATTGGGCCCGACCATGATCGGAGCGCAGATCGCGCTGTGGATGCCCATGTCGATGATCGACTGCCCGTAGTTCGCGCTGCTGCCCGCATCGATGCGCACCACCTGGCCTTCGCTCGCGGCCCGGATGAGCGAGCGGCTGGGCGAAAACGCCTTGGCTGCTGCCGATCGCGAAAACGAACTCGGAAACCCGCCTTCGGTGGACTTGACGTTCGATGCGCCGGGTGCGCCCGGAACGGGCGTCGAGTTGGCGGCATCGGCACCCTTGTAACCGACCAGTTCGACCGCATCCGAATCGCCGACGCGCTTGATGAAAGCGGCCCGCGGGAAGCTCGTCGCCTTGACCAGCACATCAAGCACCGTGTCGGCGAGCGAGACTTCGGAATCGGCTCCGGCGATGCCAGCCGCGGCATCGATGAGCAGATCAAGCCGTTCCTGAGCCCGCAGCGAAAGTTCGCTCTCGGGCACCTTCTGAACGCGACTGATGCTTCCACCGGCATCGTCCGTTGTCGCGACGATGCTCGTGGTCGGCCCGCCACCCTGGAGCAGCACGCGGAAGATCCACGGGCCGATACGGATCATGTCGCCGTGCTGGAGCGGAGCGGGCGCGTTGGGCGCGAGCTGGACGCTGTTCAGCGTCGTGCCGTGCCGACTCTCTAGATCGGTAATCAGCCAGGTATCGGCGCGAAGTGCAAGCTGCGCGTGGCGGCGCGAAACGGTCTCATCGAGAAGACGGATGTCGGCAATACCCGCTCGGCCCAGAACGGTGGGCTTCTCCGGCGCGATTTCCAGGTTGTCCATCGCCGGACCGGCAACAACCGAGAGGCGGAGAGGCTGGGTACTGATCGCGGTGGTCGCCACAAATTCGCTCCGCGGCCGGGGCCCGCCCCGTCCGCACGTTCAAGAAAGCAAGTGTACGTTGCCCGGGCGGGCGGGTTCTCCCGGTGCAGCAGGCTCCTTCTCGGTCAACATCGCGACCGTTTCAACCCGGTTGCTCGGTCCGATGCCGGTCTCAGCGCCTCGCCGCGGCGCGAAGTTGTCCGACACTTTCGCGCGAGGGCCACCGAGCCACATGCGTCTGCGATCCACCGCATGCCGCACGCCTGTGCGCAGCACACACGAAAACTTCACGCGATCGAACCAAGCTGCAACGTGGAACGCGCACTGAAATGGAACCCGCACATCAGGCTCGCGTGCGGCGCTCAGCGCTTACAAAAAGTCGTCCGGAAAAAGAAGCCCGCGATCTGCCTTTTGGGCCAATCGCGGGCTTTGGGGTGGGGGCTGGTTGAAACCGTCCCGAACACACATGTTGTAGGCGAAATCGAAGTGTCTGTCTAGTGGCTTGTGGCAATTATTCTGGAAACTGGCACAATCCCTTGGGTTGCCGCGCCTAGCAGGACGCGGGCGTTTCAACGGAGTTCGCCGCAATAACCGCGCCGGATTCAAGCCGAATTTGGTTCCCAAGGACGGTCGACCGTTCCAGAAAGCTCGGTGTTTCCGTGACTTGCCGCAGAGCCTCCGCAAGATTCCGGACCGCATTTTTCGACCAAAGCCGCCCCGCCGGCAGGTAGGCGGAAACACCGAGTTTCTGCATTCGGTGGGCGATATCAAATTCATCGTTCACAAAGGGAACCGAAACGCTCGGGCGGCCGCTTCGCAGCGCCTGCGCCGCAGACCCGGCGCCGGCGTGATGAATGGAGGCAGCGGCGCGAGGCATCAGCAAGGAGTGCGGCGCATACGCGCAGACGCACACGTCCGGCGCATCACCAAACGCCTCGAAAGCCCCCTTCTTTCCAACAAGCAGCACAATCGGACGCCGGATCTCGCGCGCGGCGCGAACCGCAACATCGAACATGTCGCCCGCGTGATGAACGATCGTTGTCCCCAGCGTGAAGATCACCGGCGGCCGAGCCTCGTGGCGCGCGAGAAATCGCTCGAGTTCCGGGTCGAGAGCCCGATCCGCATCTCCTCCGGCTCGATCAAAGAAGCAAAATCCGGTGACTTCCGAACCCGGCGGATCGCCCGCGAGAGGCGGGCGGAAATGCTTCGACCACAGCCCAAGCACCCGATCGCCACCCTTGCTCTCGTGGAAGAAGACGTCCCGAATCGGTGGCAGGCCAAGCCGGACTCTCGCCCGATTCACCGGCCGATCGATGAACCACCTCAGGGCAAACTTGCCCACGACCCGGATCGGCCCGGAAAGCGCCCTCTGTACCGACCGGGGCAGATACGAACGCAGGATCGTCGGTTCGTCCGGATGGAACCACATCGACGGTGTCAGCACCCCCGTCACGCACGGGATTTTGTGCTGCTCCGCCACCCAGCCCGCGGCAAACAGGATGTGGTGACGCACGATCACGTCCGGCCGGAAGCTCCGCACCGCGTCCTGCATCGCCAGGTACGCCGGCTCCACCGTTTTGTTGAATAGCGCCTCGATGACCAGGTAGGGGCTCTTGCCTTGCTGCGCCAGCCTCGGATCGTGGAGCACCTCGAGAAAATCCTTCTCTTCGCCAAGAGGCAGATATTCGATGCCGCAGGGGCGGATGCGGCCTTCAAAGTGCGGGTTGGCCAGCATGGCAACGGTGTGCCCGCGCCGGACCAGTTCCTCGCCGATCGCGATATAGGGGTGGGTATCCCCGGCCGAGCCGAGCGTGGCGAAGAGAATGCGCACGCCCAGACGGTACGCGATAGCCCCTCCGGCTTCGACTAACAATCGGGCGATGCCGCTACTCGGAGTGAACGTCGATCACGTCGCGACCATCCGTCAAGCCCGCTATCGGAGCGGCCCGGGAGGCAGCTCAGGCTACGGCGAGCCCGACGTCGTCCCCGCCGCAGCGGCGGCGGTTCGGGGCGGCGCGGAGTGCATCACAGTCCACCTGCGCGAGGATCGCCGCCATGTGATTGACCGCGATGTCGAATTAGTGCGTGCCTCGTGCCATGTGAAGTTCAACCTGGAGATGGCCGGCACGCCCGAGATGCAGGCGATCGCGCTGCGTCAGCGGGTGGACCAGGTCACGCTTGTGCCCGAAGGCCGGCAGGAAGTGACGACCGAAGGCGGCCTCGCGGTTGCGGGGCGGATCGAGCACTGGAAGAAGTTCCTCGCACCGCTCAAGGCAGCGGGCATCGTGACAAGCGCGTTCATCACGCCCGAGCCCGAACAGGCGGCCGCCGCGGCCGAGGCCGGGTTCGACGCGATCGAGATCCACACCGGCGCTTTCGCTCACGCGTGGACCGATCGCACGGGCGCGGGCGGCGCCGCGTACCAGCAAGCACGGGAAGCTTTTGTTCACTGCGTGCGTGATTTTTCGCACGTGCTCCGCATCCATGCCGGGCATGCCCTGAACTATGAAAACACGCAGGATCTGCTATCGCTGCCCGGAGCGCGGTCGGACATCCGCGAACTGCACATCGGTCACTCGATCGTGGCGCGGGCGGTCTTTGTGGGCATGGAACAAGCGGTGCGCGAGATGAAACGGCTTGTCGGATAACGGATTGCGAGCAGCCCGAGCGACCGGGAACCGCGCGCGGACCGGGTGGTTTTACGGATTTTTGACGCACAGATTCCACAAATCTGTGGGCGCGCACAACATGCGAACTTGCGTGCAAATGAATATTTGTTTGGACCGGGGCAAGCGCCGCGTTACGATCGGCGCAACCCCTCATGCCTCCAGCCAAAAAGCCAACCCCGCGTCGTGATGGAAAGAAGCCGAGCAAGCTGACGAAGAAGCGTCGGCGTCACACGCTGCTGCGCGTCATCCGCAAGGACAGCACAACGCCCGCGCCGGCCGTCGGCCCGGGTTTCAAGGGCTTCGCCGATTTCGACGAAGCGACGCGCTACCTCTACAGCCGCACCAACGTCGAAGCGCTCAATCCCAAAAAGGTACCGGCGCAGGTCTGGAAGCTCGACCGGATGGAAGCGCTGATGGAAGCGCTCGACAACCCGCACCGCACTTTCCGCAGCGTCCACGTCGCGGGCAGCAAGGGCAAGGGGAGCGTCTGCGAAATGACGAGCGCGGCGCTCGTCGGATGCGGGCTTACCACCGGCCTCTACACCAGCCCGCACATCGGCGACATCCGCGAACGCATCCGTCTCAACGGGCAGATGATCTCGGAGCGTGACTTTGTTTCGCTGGTCTCCGAGGTCGCCGTCGCGGCGGAATCGATCAAACGCCGCTCGGGAACGGCCACGTTCTTCGAGCTCATGACCGCCGCGGCATTCGTTCACTTTGCCAAAGAGGCCGTGGACGTCGCCGTGATCGAGGTCGGCCTGGGCGGGCGGCTCGATTCGACCAATGTCATCACGCCCGATGTCTGCGCGATCACCTCGATCCAGCTCGAGCACACGCACATCCTGGGCGACACGCTCGACAAGATCGCCCGTGAGAAGGCCGGGATCATCAAGCCCGGGATACCGATCATCACGATCCCGCAGCAGAAGCCGATGGTCCTCGAGGCCATCAAGGAAGTCGCGGCCCGTGAGGGCGCCCCAATCGCTGTTGTCGGCCAGACCATCGATTTCTCGAGCCGCTTCGAGAGCACCTCGCAGCTCGGCGCGCACATGCGGGTCTCGCTTTCGACGCCCCGCATGCAGTTCGAGCACGTCGCTGTTCCGCTCAAGGGAGAGCACCAGGCGCTGAACTGCGGGATCGCGCTCGCCATTCTCGACCGCCTCAAAGAACGCGGCGTCGCGATCACCGAGCGGCGTGCCGCGGCAGGCCTGGCCCAGACTCCGAACCCAGCCCGGATGGAACTGATCTATTCGCAGCCCAGAATCGTCGTAGACGGCGCCCACAACCCCGAGTCGATCCACGCGCTGATGAAATCGCTCGGCTCTCACATCAAGTACGACTCGCTGATCGTGATCTTCGGCTGTGCCGCGGATAAGGACATCGCGGGCATGCTCTCTCGCTTGGGAACCGGTGCGGACAAAATCATTTTCACCAAGGCCGATTTGAACTCTCGTGCCGCGGACCCGCGCGAACTGCATCGCCGGTTTACCGAAACGTCCGGAAAAATGTCGCAGGTTGCCCCGTCATTGAAAGAGGCCATCAATATTGCCGCCAAGGCGGCGCAAAGGGATGACCTGATTTGTGTGACCGGCTCGTTCTATCTCGCGGGTGAAGCAAAGCGGCTGGTAGAAGCACGCAAGGCTCGTGATGCGCAAGTCCGCGTTGTCGCGGGAGCGAACAAAGCCCCGTCCCGGCGCTGAAAGCTCAGAGGCGCATTCGGTACTCAGACCGCCAAAGCCCCTGAATTGGGCGTTGTTGAGCGGTTCGCATCAAAGTACAATGGCGAAGTTCTGCTGGGTACCGACGATCTCGGTGACTTCTGATGCGAAAGCCCTTTGCAACTCTTTGCCTATTGGCTGGATTGTGCACGCAACAGTCGCTGTCGCTCGGCGTCGTGCCGATTACCGTCGATGCCGGCACATCGATTCAGGCCGAGGCGATCGGATCCAACAACCCGCCCCTTTACATGGGTGCCGTCATCAACCCGCTCACGGGGCCGTCCCAGACGATTATCGTCAGCAAGCATGACGTCTCACTTCAGCCGGCCGGGCTTTTGATCCAAGTGATCGAGATGGCGGCCGGGTACTACAGCGGGGGGCCCGGCGCGCAAGTGGGGGTCCGGGGTAATTTGTACTTCACCCCCATCGTTCCGAATCTTTCCTACACCTTTGCCGGCTTCATGAACGTCGTCGAGTTCGGCACGCCCGCCTCGACAACCGCGTCGAGCCTGGTCGACCTCAAGATCGCCATTCCGCACGGCCCGGTTCTGTACACCAACAGCGTCGCGCTGAACGGCCCGGGCGTGCTTTGGACGCCCTCGTCGCCCCAGTTTGGAACGCAGACCGGAGCGCTCGACTTGGGAGTCCAGTATCACCTTTCGTGGGATTTCACACTCGTGAATTTTCACGGCGGAGATACAACAGCCGACTACGCCATCAAGCTCAAGAACGGACCCTACTTCAAATTCGAGCTCTTTCAGCGCCCGTGCCCGGGCGACCTCAGTGGCGACGGCTATGTCGATGACGCCGACTTCGTCACCTTCGCGCTCGCATACAACATTCTTGACTGTTCGGATCCGGCGATGCCGCCCGGATGTCCTGCCGACTTGAACAATGACGGGTTTGTTGATGACACCGATTTCGTCATCTTCGCCGGCGCGTACAACGTGCTGCTCTGCCCGTAAGAGTGGCTTTCGCGCTACCCTTGCCTTCCCATGAGCCAGAGCGCGCCCGATTCCAGTTCGCGAGAATCCGACTTCCCCCACCGCTACAACGCTGCCGCTGCGGATCAGCTTGAACAGCGCTGGCAGGGCTATTGGGAGTCGAATCAGACCTTCCGCCAGCCCAACCCGGGCGAGGCGGGCTTCGATGCTTCCAAGCCCAAGTTCTACTGCCTCGACATGTTCCCGTACCCGTCGGGCGCGGGGCTGCACGTCGGCCACCCGGAGGGCTACACCGCGACGGACATCGTCTGCCGCTATAAGAAACTGAAGGGCTTCAACGTCCTGCACCCGATGGGCTGGGACGCGTTCGGTTTGCCGGCGGAGCAGTACGCGATCCAGACCGGTGTGCATCCGGCGTTCACGACCAGGAAGGCGGTCGACAACTTCCGGCGCCAGTTGAAGCGCTTTGGTTTTTGCTACGACTGGTCGCGCGAGTTCGGCACGATCGACGAGGATTACTACAAGTGGACGCAGTGGATCTTTCTTCAGGTGTACAACTCGTGGTTTGATGAAGAGGCAGAATCACCGAGCGGGCTCTCGAAGGGTCGGGCGCGGCCGATCTCGGACCTGATCTCTCAACTCGAATCCGGCGCGATCCGCGTCGGCCCGAGCGGCGAGATCGTCCGCGAAGGGCTTTCCGGCTTTGCTGCGCCGCTCGAAGGGGGCATGAACCTCGGGCGCGCGTGGCACGAACTCACGCAGGAGGCACGCCGGCTCTTCATCGATAACCAGCGTCTCGCGTATCTGGGCGAGCAGACGGTCAACTGGTGCCCCAAGCTCGGCACCGTGCTCGCGAATGACGAAGTGATCGATGGGCGCTCCGAGCGGGGCGGCTACCCGGTGCTGCGAAAGCCCCTCAAGCAGTGGATGTTCCGCATCACTTCGTACGCGGATCGCCTGCTCGAACAGCTCGGCCGGCTCGATTGGCCATCGTCCACCCGCATCCAGCAGGCGGAATGGATCGGCAAGTCGACGGGTGCCGAGGTCGATTTCGATATCGACGGGCATTCTCTTTCGCTCCAGGCCCTGAGCGAACTCAAGAGCGCGAAGGCGGATATGCCTTTGACGCTCACGGTCTACACCACCCGCCCGGACACGATCTTCGGCGCGACTTTCATGGTCATCGCGCCCGAGCATCCGCTGATCGATCATGTGCTGCGCCATCCGAGTTCAGAGACGGATGCTGCAGCGCTCGGCGCGTACGTCGCAAAGGCACGAAACACCTCCGACGTTGACCGGATGGAGGGCAAGGACAAGACCGGCGTCTTCAGCGGCGTCTACGCGATCAACCCGCTCACCGACGAGAAGATCCCCGTCTGGGTCGCCGACTACGTGCTGATGGGCTACGGCACCGGCGCGATCATGGCGGTGCCGGCGCACGACGAACGCGATTTTGAGTTCGCCAGGAAGTTCAACCTCCCCATCGTGGACGTTCTCTACCCGCGCACCGCGCTCGCGATGAAGTACTTCTGCGACCACGCGACCGAGGCCGAAGGGAACGACAGCGTCTGGCAGCAGATGCTCGCCGACTACTTGGGGATTGTCACGGGTGAGTCCCCCGACCTTGCCAAGGCGCTCGAAGTCGTCCGAACAAGGCGAGCAAGTTCGGGCTCGAACGAGAGCACCGGCCACATCGATGCCGCGGCACTCGACGCGATCGGCATGAAATCCCGCGGCGCCATCCGCATCACCTGGCTCGAAGCGTTCGCGTCGATGGACATTGCGACGCTCGCGCAGCTCAAGCACATCTTCGATCGGCGCGGGTTCCAGTCGTGGCGGGGCGAAGCAGGAATCGCGGGCGGCGTGGCGGTTCACTCGTCGCGCCCGGCAAAGGGCGACCTGCCCGCGGTTTCCCTCGATGGACTTTCGAGCGACGACGCCATCAAGGCCATCATCGCGTGGATGGAAACCGCCGGCGTCGGCACGGCGCAGACCCGCTTCAAGCTGCGCGACTGGACGTTCAGCCGCCAGCGCTACTGGGGCGAGCCTTTCCCGATCGTCTTTGATGAAGCGGGGAATCACTATCCGGTGGGCGAGAAGTCGCTCCCGGTCATTCTTCCTCCTTTGAACGACTACCAGCCCGAGGAATCCGACGATCCGCAGCCCTTGCTGGCCAAGGCGCGCCAGTGGACCAACATCACCGCGTTCGCGGCGGGCGTCGACCCCAACATCCTCGCGCCCGAAACACCCGTGCGGCGCGAGACCAACACCATGCCCGGCAGCGCGGGCTCGAGCTGGTATTGCATCCGCTACTGCGACCCCAAGAACTCCGAGCGGCTTGTCGGCAAGGAAGCGGAACGCTATTGGATGGGCGGCATCGACAAGCGACTCACGGGCGATGCCGACGGCGAGAAGGACAACAACCAGTTGGGAGGCGTCGATCTCTACATCGGAGGCAACGAGCACGCCGTCGGCCACCTGCTCTATTCGCGCTTCTGGCACAACGTGCTCTTCGATCTTGGCCACTTGAGCACGCCCGAGCCGTTCCAGAAGCTGTTCCATCAGGGCCTGATCACCAGCTTCGCCTACCAGCGCGCCGACAAGACCATCATCGCGATCGACGAAGTCAAAGAAGTTGCCGACGGCAAGTTCGTCGAGATCGTGAACAACCAGCCGGTCACGCCCATTGTGACCAAAATGTCGAAGCGGTACAAAAATGTCACCAACCCCGACGACGTCATTAACGAGTACGGCGCCGACACCTTTCGCCTCTACGAGATGTACATGGGCCCGCTCGAAGCGACCAAGCCCTGGAATACCAAGGACATTCCCGGCCTCTTCCGCTTCCTCCAGCGGGCCTGGCGCGTGCTCATCGATGAGCAAACCGGACAGCCCCGGCTCGCGCCACAGGAGAGCCCGACGCTCGAGAAAACCCTGCAGCGCGCCATCCACAAGGCCGGGCAGGACTTTGAGCGCCTCTCGTTCAATACCGCCATCGCTTCGATGATCCAGCTCGTCAACGAGGCGATGTCCGCGGCAGGCGAAAAAGGCCCCGGCGCATTCTCAAAGAGCCAAGCCGAGCGCTTCTGCATCATGCTCTCGCCCCTCGCCCCACACATCGCAGAAGAAATCTGGTCACGCATGGGCCTGACCCAGAGCGCGGGCTGCGTCAGCACGCAAACCTGGCCCGCCGTAGATGAACGCATGCTCGTCGATGACGCGGTCGAAATCCCCGTGCAGGTGCAGGGCAAGATCCGAGCGCGGCTCATGGTCCCGACCGGCGCCGAAGCCAAAGCCATCGAGTCGATGGCCCTCGCGGACGAGGCCGTGCAGAAAGCCATCGGCGGCAAGCCGGTCAAAAAGATCATCGTCGTGCCGGGCAAAATGGTGAACGTGGTAGTCTGAAGCGCCTGCCTTCTACGGGCAGACAAGCGTGTCGTAGGCTGAAGCGAAAATAACAAAGTCCGCGTCGTCGGTCACCAGATCGGCGTTGAGGTCACCAGCACGGTCGAGCAGGTTGTTGTACGCGGCAGCGAAGACGACGAAGTCGGAATCATCGACCACGCCGTCTTTGTTCAGATCGCCGGCGCAGGTGAGCGCGATGAACTCGAACGCGCCCATGTCGATCACGAAGTTGAGCACACGCGGGTTCACGTCGTAGTCCTTCGGCAATCCGCCGGGCGGAATCGCGGCGTTGCTGCCGACATCGATTCCGGTCGAGCCCGGGGCCAGTCGGAAGTTCGCTGCCGGTGCGTTCACAAACGTCGCGCCGGTGGAGACATTGCCGGTGCCGGTCATGCCGCCCGGAACGATGCTCGACTGCACGCTGACCGGTGCCGCGAAGTACGCGCCCGAGCCGCCGCTGCCGGCGAAGACGCAGTTGCGAAAGTTGGCCGAAGCTCCTCCGGCGAAAACGCTGCCGGATGAAGCCGAATTGTTGTAAAACGTCGATGAGTAAACTTCCAGCACATCGCCCGAGTCGGCGTGGATCGCGCCGCCGCCGATTGCGGACAACGTGAAATTCTGGGCAAAGACGCAGTTCGCGAGCGTCAAATGGGTCGAGACGACAGTGCCGACCCCGATCGCGCCGCCGACGCCGCTGCTGCCGCTGATTCGGTTGCCGAAGAAGAAGCACCGCTCCAGACGTATCTGGCCTCCGGCGATATAGACCGCGCCTCCGCTGGAAGTGGCCGCGTTGTTCGAGAACATCACGCCGCGGATCGTGGGTGCCGTGCCCAATGACGCGTCGACATAAAGCCCGCCTCCGTACGCCTGATCCCACCAAGCCCCGCCAACGGCCTGACCGGAGGTGATGAGGAAACCATCGAGCACCGCGGTCGGACCCACTTCAACCGCTCGCACGACGTGGAAAGAATTATCGTTGGTGGAGCCGCTGTTGATCTCGCCCGAAAGCGTGCTGGTGTTTGCGGGATTGCGCTGGAGCAGGGAATCTTCGACGCCAACGAAGCCGCCATAGATCGCGACGCCGTCCTTGAGCTCAAAGCTGATCGCGCGATTGGTCGGATGGGGCTTGTACGTGCCTTGAGCAACCCAGATTTCATCGCCGGCCTGGGCCGCAGCAAGTGCGGCCTGTAGGTCATTGCGAGCGGCGGCCCACGACGAACCATTGCCGCCAGCTGGAGCAGTTGCACGAACGTAAATCACTCCGGCCCCGGCGTTTGCAGCGGCAAAAAGCGAAGCTGCCCCAGCGACGCACACGCACCCGAAAAGCGTGGTCGACATTGAACTCTCTCCCTCACGCGGCAGGCCCGCGATGGCCTTCCCTCCGATGAAGAGTCTACCACACGCCCGTTGGACTTTGAATGTCAAATTCGTTTGGGGGGCGCGAAATTCCGCGCCGGGAAAGAACAGGAATCCGGACTCACGATCCGCCGGTTTATCCGATGCCCAGATAGGCCTTGCGCACTTCGTCGCTCTCGGCCAGTTGCTGCGCCGGCCCTTCCATGGCGATCTCGCCGGTTTCGAGCACATACGCCCGGTGCGCCACTTTGAGCGCCATGTGCGCATTTTGCTCGACAAGCAGGATCGTCGTTCCGGTCGCGTTGATCTCGCGGATGATCTGAAAGATCGTCGTCACCACTTGCGGCGCGAGGCCGAGTGAAGGTTCATCGAGAAGCAGCAATCGCGGACGCGCCATGAGGGCTCGGGCCATCGCGAGCATCTGCTGTTCGCCACCCGAAAGCGTGCCCGAGAGCTGCTTGAGCCGCTCGCGCAGCCGGGGGAAGAGCGCGAGCCCCTTTTCCTTATCCTGCGCGATCGCGGCGTGGTCGTTGCGGGCGTATGCGCCGAGCTCGAGATTCTCTTCCACCGTCAGGTTCGCAAAAACGCCTCGACCTTCGGGTGAGTGGGCGATGCCCATTCGGACCAGTTCGTGCGGCCGAACCCGCGTGATATCGCGGCCTTCGTAATTCACGCTGCCGCTGGCGGCACGCACAAGGCCGGAAATCGCCCGGAGCGTCGTCGTCTTGCCCGCGCCGTTGCAGCCGATGAGCGTGACGATCTCGCCCTGCTTCACCTGGAGCGAAACGCCGTGCAGGGCGCGGATCGCGCCGTAACTGACTTGGAGATTGGAAACAGAAAGCATCAAAGCTCCAAATGGCCAAAGTTCCAAATGGCCAAATTCAATACGAGAGAACGGCGTTGGATTCTGCTTTGGCTCTTTGGAAATTTGGCCATTTTATTCTTTTCCCAAGTACGCCTCGATGACCTTTGGATTTTTCTGGATCTCGGCGGGCGGCCCCTCGGCGATGACGACGCCGTAATCGAGCACGGTGATCCGCTCGCACAGGTCCATCACCACCCCCATGTCGTGCTCGATGAGCAGGATCGAAACGCCGAAGACGTCGCGGACTTCGCGGATCAGCTTGCGGAGGTCCTTCTTTTCCTGCGGGTTCATGCCCGCCGCGGGCTCGTCGAGCAAAAGCACCTTGGGCCCCGTCGCCAGAGCACGCGCGATCTCAAGCCGGCGCTGATCGCCATACGGCAGATTGCGGGCCGATTCATCCTGACGATCGAGCAGCTTGAAGACCTGAAGCAGCGCGAGCGAGCGTTCGCGGATGGCCGCTTCTTCCGCACGCTGCCAGCCCGAACGCATGATCGCACCGGCCATGGAATGCGTGGTCCGCAGATGGCACGCGAGCTTCACGTTCTCGAGGACGGAAAGCTCGCCGAAAAGGCGGATGTTCTGGAAGGTGCGGGCAAGACCAGCCGCGGCAATCTGATTGGGTCGCAAACCCACCAGCGACTTCCCGCCGATCGTCACTTCGCCCTGATCGGGCTTGTACACCCCGGTGAGCAGGTTGAAGCACGTCGTCTTGCCCGCGCCATTGGGACCGATCAGCCCGAACAGTCCGCGTGGCGGAAGGCTGAGCTTGAAATTCTGAACCGCTTTCAGGCCGCCGAACGACTTGCAGACGTCGCGCACTTCGAGCGCATCGCCCCCCGCGCCCGTGCCCGCGAGCACATCGGCCGTGTCCATCATCGAACCAGCAGGTCCGGAGGTCATGCCCCCCTCCCGCTTCTGTTTCGCGGCGCGAAGAAATCGCGGAGGGGGCGATAGAGGGCACCATCCCAGAGTTCGCGCACGCCGAGCAAACCCTGCGGACGCGTGATCATCATCACAATGAGCGCCAGGGCGTAGATGATCAAACGGTACTCGCTCAGGTTGATGTTCAACCGCTTCGCGAAGAACGCCAGTGCGCTCAAGCCGACGATGACGGTGCCCATCCCGATGATCACGCGGGGTAGC
This sequence comes from Phycisphaerales bacterium, assembly GCA_016793015.1. GTDB lineage: Bacteria > Planctomycetota > Phycisphaerae > Phycisphaerales > UBA1924 > JAFEBO01. Next base: position 23,101 of record JAEUJD010000135.1, on the reverse strand, counting down.
GCACGCCGATCGCGGCCGCTCCGCAGCTCCGCTTCATCGCCCTTGCGCCGCGCCATACCGAGCATCGAGAAACCGACGATCAGCATCGGGACGCCGACGATCGCGAACTGCTGAAGCGTGTCGGGCGTGCGGAGCAATTCGGGCAGGTACGTCACGATGGCCGCGGCAATCGCAGCTCCCGAAATCGACCCCAGCCCGCCCAGCACCACCATGATGATGATGTCGAAACTCTTCTGGAACCCCGCATCGACGGGGCTGAGCGAGATGCCGAGCGTGTGGGCATAGAGCCCGCCCGCAATCCCGGCGAAAAACGCCGCGATCACGAAGCCCCAAACCTTGTAATACGTGGTCCGGATGCCCATCGCCTCCGCCGCGATCTCGTCCTCGCGGATCGAGAGCAGCGCCCGCCCTGTCGAGCTCTGCTTGAGCCGGTACGCGAAAATGAGCGTGATGATGACCGCGGCATACACCCAGAAATGGCTGGTGTATTTGGGGACGTTGCCAAAGCCCAGCGAACCGCCGACGCTGAGCGGCACCTTCCACGCGGGCGATTCCGCGATCGCTTCCCTGGTCATCAAGACCTGAGGCGTCTGCTGGATGAGCACGCGAACGATCTCGCCGAAGCCGAGCGTGACGATCGCGAGATAGTCACCTCGCAGGCGGAGGCTCGGCAGGCCGACGGCGACGCCCAGCAGAGCCGAGATCAGCCCGCCCGCCAACAACGACAGGAAGAAAAGAACCTCGCCCCCGGTGAAGATCGGCGCACCGGCAGGAGCTCCGTACAGCCCGCTCAGCATGCCGAGCTTTGCCGCGCCCGATCCGAAGAACGCAAACGACCCGTAGTACGCGAGCGAGCCGGCGACATAGCCGCCAACCGCAAGAAACCCCGCGTGCCCGATCGAGAACTGCCCCGTGAATCCGTTCACGATTGTCAGCGAGACGGCCAGAATGATCGCGATCCCGATGTTGAGAACCTGCGTGGACGAATAGGCGTCGATGTTGGGACGCACCACCAACTGCATCATCACGCCAAAGCCGATGGCCAGAACCAGCGGCCAAAGCGCACGCCAAACCCCACCCGCGGGCGAAGGCTTGAAGTGAGCGGCTCTGTCCTGAAGTGACGCCATGAAAAGAGAGTCCTGAGTCCGTTGGTCCCGAGTCCGGTGTCTTGCGTTCCGCGCTCCCCGTTCCGAGTTCCGAGTTTCTTCCTAAACCTTCTCCACCGTCGCCTTCCCGAGAATTCCCCCCGGCTTCACGAGCAGCACGACGATGAGCGCCGCGAAAACGTACACGTCCTTAAGCGCAGGGTTGATGTACTGCTGCCCGAAGACCTCGAGCATCCCGATCGCCAACCCGCCAAACATGGCTCCGCGCACGTTGCCGATCCCGCCCACCACTGCCGCGACGAAAGCCTTCAGGCCCAGCAGCACCCAGCTGGTGTCGGCGGGCTGCTTAATCGAGGTGAAACTCAGAGCCCAGAGGAATCCGCCTGCCGCGGCAAGGCTTGAACCGATCACAAACGTGATGCTGATCACGCGGTCAACCGGAATCCCCATCAGCCCGGCCGTGCGGACATCAAAGCTCACCGCCCGCATCGCCCGGCCGAGCTTGGTGTGGAAGACCAGCCATTCGAGCGCGATCATGAGGACGAACGCCGTCCCGATCACAACCAGATCGAGCAGCCTCACCTGCATGTTTCCGATGGCGAACAGCACCTGATCGGACAGCAGCGACGGGATCGGCTGCGGCCTCGTCCCGAACACAAACTGCAACTGCCCGGTGTTCTGAAGGAAGAGCGAAACGCCGATCGCCGTGATAAGGACGTTCAGCTTCGGCGCTTTTCGCAGAGGCTTGTACGCCAGTCGCTCGATTGTGAACCCGATCAGCCCGCAGACCAGCATCGCGCAGAGCAGCACGAACGGCCCCACCCACCACGGCGCTGTCTGACCGGCCTCAAGCCCGAGGGCCTTCACGATCGCCGTCGCGATCACCAGACTCAGCCACGCCCCGAGCACCACGATGTCCGAGTGAGCGAAGTTAATGAACTTCAGGATGCCGTAGACCATCGTGTAGCCGAGCGCGATGAGCGCGTACAGGCTCCCGATGGTCAGGCCGTCCTTGAGGGTTTGGAGCAGGGTGTCCACGCGGAGAGTGTGCCCATTTCGCGAATCGCTACAGAATCGTCGCCCAGTCGTCACCCAATCCTCACACGGTCCGATGCTTGGAAAAGCATCGGGCCTGGTGAGGGCGGAGAGTTTAGCCGACTCTCACCGGCTGTTGATGGGGACGAACTCGACCGATGCGACCGCGATCCCGCGGGGGCGGCGATCGGGGTCCTTGGCCGGGGGCGTTGTACCCTCGACCTTGAACTGGATCGAAACCGCGTTTCCCGAGGGAGTTGGGGATTCCGCCCGGAACCGAACCGTGTGCGAGCCGTCCGGATTGGTCGAGATCGCGTGCCCCACCGGAGTACCGTCGACCTCGATCTCGAGCGCCTCCAGCCGGTCCGGATCGGCAACCCCGACGACATGCACCCGAATATCCGTTGTCCCCGCCAGCGAAGCGGGAAAGCGGAGCATCGAGCGATTGCTGGGACCCGACCATCGGTACGACTCCAGCCCGTCCATGCCCTGCGGGGCGTACCACTCAAGCGAGGGCGGCTGATCAGCCAGCGTAAAGAGTCGCGCCAGCCGGAGCGGCTCGATCGTCTGGCCGCTGGCCCGCGCGCCCTTGAAGGTTCGCGTGCTTCGCATCGCCCCTGCGGTCGCCTCATCGGCGACGGGCATCCGGATCTCGATCGTCCGGTTGCTGACGAACGCCCGGACAAGACCGATCAGTTCGCCGGTACGAAAATCAACCCCGCTCTCGATCTTCGCGAGCAGCTCGCGCTGCTCGTCGGTTCGCCTGCGCCCGTACGCATCGCGCCGCCACGCGGCATTGAACTTGAACACCGTCAGTTCGTCCGTGGCGACGAAACGCGCGCCCGACTCAAACGCGCGCCGAACCAGCTCGCAATCCGTGGGCATCTGCAAACCATCCGGATCGCGCCACGGACCGATGCGCTCGATCAGCGTCCGCGTGTGCATCAGCGAAGACGGGACGACAAACTGGCTCGCATCCATCGCGCCGTCGCGGAAGACGCCGCAGACGGCGCGCACGCCGGTTTCGGGCGGGCCGTACATCATTGCGATGGCGCACGCCACGTCGGCGCGGTTCGCATCAGCAGCACGCACCAGGGATTCGAGATGCGTCGGATACCAGAGATCATCGTGCCCGAGATACGCGATGAATTCGCCGGCCGCTTCCGAGATGCCGTCGTTGTTCGGCGCCCACTGACCTCCCGCGTTCCGCTCGCGGTTCATCCAGCGAAACCGTGGGTCCGCAAAGCCCGCGACCACATCCGCCGAATCGTCGGTGCAGGCATCGCCCACCACCAGCACTTCAAAGTCCGTAAAAGTCTGCAACTGAAGCGAGCGCAGGGCGCACCGGAGGGCCTCGCTCCAGTTGTACGTTGCGATGATGACGCTGACCCGCGGCACAGAGCTTCCTACCAGCCCAGCCGATTGTCGAACTTGTACGGAATCTCGGGCGACTCGAACGGGACACGGAACTTATCCGGCTTGGCGTGGTTGTACGGCTTCGAGGGCAGGTTCACAAACGTCGCTTCGGTCGTCCCCACGTTGTGCACGGCGTGCAGCACCTGCTTGGGAATCACGACCAAACCGCGGTTCCGCTCTCCCAGCGTGAACACGTTCACCATGCCGTGCGTGGGCGAATCCTTCCGCCGATCAAACAGCACCACGTTCAGCGCCCCGGTCGCCACAAAGAGCCGGTCGATCTGCTCCTCGTGGTACACCCAGCCCTTCACCTTGCCCGCACGCACCACGGTCAGATAGCAATACACCATCGCCTCGGGTGTGATGCCCCAGGCCGGGTCGTAGATCTCGCACAGTTCGCCTCGCTCGTCCGCGTGGGTCGTTGCCTGACGCACAATCACCCCGTCGATGATCTTCCGGATCGGCTTGCCTTCCGGAGTCACCGTCGAGTTGTCACGCTTGCCCTGGATCATTCGTGGTTCCCTCTCGGCGTCCAGATTGACGCCGAGTGAGGTTACGCCACGCGTCGCCCGAACAATTCACGCGCGATGGACTCCTCCGAAGGTCGAGGAATCGCGCCCCGAGTTATGGGCAGACAAGCTCGGTGTACGCAAGGACAAACACGATGAAGTCCGCGTCGTCCACCACATAGTCGCCGTTCATGTCCGCGCGGCAGCCCTGGATCATCCCCGGATCAAAGCAGTCCAGCACGTTGTACGAAACCGCGAACGTACTGAAGTCGGCGTCGTCCACCTGGCCGTCGTTGTTGAAGTCCGCCAGGCAGATCGTCACCTGCGCGGGCGTGCTCTCCACGGTGCTGCACGCGTTGGACGCGTAGCAGATCCATTCACCCGCCCACGCCGGCGTCGGGTTCTGGATGCGCATCGAGTTTGTCGATGCGCCGATCACGCGGGTCGCCCCGTACAGCCCGTCGGTCACCGGTTGCCCGTTGCGCTTCCACGAGTACGTGATGACCTGATTCGAGCTTGCCGCGGCACCAAGAAAGATCGTCTGCGTCGCGTAGTTGAACCGCACGTTGTCCGGGTGATCGCTGAAGACCGGGCACGGATACGCCGGCGCGAGCACGACGGCATGCTGAAACCGCCCCGGCTTCGGAGGCGTCAACCCCGTCAACACGATCCACCCGCTCTCGTTGATATCGCTCACGCCCTCGCCCCCAATCAGGCCCCACGCTGCAGAGGTCGTCGAAAGCCGCTGCGACAGGATCACCGGGTTCGACTGGGGCGTGTACCAAACCGCCGCAGTCTGCGCCGGGAAGCCCGGCCCCTGCACCCAGCCCACGATCGCGCCGGCATCGTTGATGCCCATCGCGCCCGACTGCGTCATGGTGCCCAGAAGCAGAAAACGCGTCCCGCCCGCTTCGTCCCAAATGATTGCCTTGCTCAGGCTGCCCTGACGCACCACACCCACAACCTGCCCCAGATTGTTCATATCGGCGGGCGTGAACTGCTCGGTTCCGGGAATGAACGGGATGTCGGTGCGGGTTCCACTCGGGCCGTGGATAAACGCCTTGAAGTACGGCGCGCCGGACTGATTCACGTAGACGAGCGTGCGGCCATCGTCGGTGATGCGTTGAGCGATTCCGATCGTTTCGCTCGGTAGGAGCGGAATGAGCACAGTCGTGCCATCCGCCCTCCACACGCGCGGGCGGCTGAAACCGGGCGGGACGTTCTCGTAGCCGGCGATATCGCCGAGAGCGTTCACGGCGTTGGCGGTTGAGCGCTGCGAGCCGGAATTGAGAATCTCGATCGCGGTCGTCGGATCAGTCCACTTGGCGGCGTGGAAGTTCACGAAGCTCGCACCGTTATAAACCGGCGCTCCGCCCAAGACCGCGCCGTCGTTCCCGATGAAAAACGGATCCACGCTGACAGCGTTGGAGTTGATCTGGCCGGGCAGGGCGCTCAGAAGGTTCTTGACTCCGGTGCCTGGCTCCCAGCGGAAGCCCCGGGCCGCTCCGCTCGCGGGAGAGGCTGTCCCGAGCACCTGACCCGAGTTGTTGATGCCGCGCGGAGAGGAGGTTCCGATGCCGTTCTGCAAATCACCAACATCGAGCACGTCGTACGTCGGCTGGGCGAATGCAAGCCCGCTCGCGAACAACAACCCCAACCCCGCCGCCACGTTCTGAATCACGCGCATGAAAAACCTCCGTGAGGGGGATTCATGCCGCGGAAGTCGCCTGTTTTCCACTGCGAACAGCTCTCAAGTGTAACAGTCGCGTTCTCGGACCATGCGCGTAAATACACATGGGAAAGCCGCGAGGCACCCGGACAAGAAATAAATTGTGAGCGATCTGAATGCGCTTACGGCTCGACCCGCGCCCGGAAGACCGGCTTGCCGCCTTTCATCTCAACGATGACGGCGGGCTTCACGGCATCCCGCTTGTCGTTGATCGAGATCGTGCCGGTCACGCCCTTGAAATCCTTCGTGGTTGCGATCGCGTCGCGGAGCTTGCTGCCGTCGGTCGAGCCGGCGCGCTGCATCGAATCCGCGAGCACACGTGCCGCGTCGTAGCCAAGCGCCGCGAGCCCGTCGGGCGTCTCGCCGAACTTTGCCTTGTACTTCGTTACAAACGCCTGAATCTCCGGGGTCGGCTGGTCGCTGGCGTAGTGGTTGGAATAGAAGCTGCCCTCGATCGCCGCGCCGCCGTTCTTTGCAAGGTCCGATGAATCCCAGCCGTCGCCGCCCAGCAGGGGCATCTTCATTCCCAACTTCCGCGCCTGCAGCGCGATGTTCGCCACGTCGGTGTAGTAACCCGGGATGAACAGCAGCTCCGCGCCCTTCTCACGGATCTTCGTCAGCAGCGGATTGAAGTTCGCCTCGCCTTTGGTGTATGCCTCGACCGCGACGATCTCGCCCCCCATCTGCTTGAAGTTCTTCTCGAACTCATCCTTCAAGCCGACCGAGTACGCCGCGGCCTGATCGAACAGGATCGCCGCTTTCTTGGCCTTCAGATCGCTCGCCGCGAACTTCGCGCACGCGAAACCCTGGAACGGATCGATAAAGCAGACGCGGAAAATCATGTCGCCCACCGCCGTGCACTGCGGGTTCGTGCTGCTGGGCGTGATCATCGGGACGCCGAACTGCTGCGCGACCGGCGCGCCCGCCAGCGTGACGCTCGATGCAACTTCACCGATGACCGCGGCAACCTTGTCCGCCGTGATCAACTTCGTCACGACCGTGCCCGCCTTTTCCGGCTTGCCTTCGGTGTCTTCGGACTTCAGCACGAGCTTGTGGCTCTTGCCCGCGATGGTCACGCCGCCGGCCGCGTTGATCTCCTCCACCGCCAACTTGATGCCGTTGTCGGTCGAGAGCCCGAACGTCGCTTCCGCGCCCGTCAGCGAGCCGTAATGCCCGATCACGATGTCGCCGACCGTCGCTGCGGGCGCTGGCGCCGGGGTTCCGCTCGAAGCGGTCTTGCCCGCGCCCGCGTTGCTGGGCGAACTGCCGCGGTCGCAGCCGGTCAGGGCGGTCAGCCCCAGACCCGCGCCGAGCGCCAGAGTGCGGACAAGCGAGAGAACAGGACGGCTGGAAATCAATGCGTGCATGAGTGGGTTCCGAGGAAGCGGGCGAAAGAGACTCCGTCGCCGGCAGGGCACAAGTCTATCGGACTTTCTTCTTCCCGCATCTTCCTGCGACCGGTTGCGGCGAGCGGCCCGGTTCCACGCCCGAATCGGGCGGATTCCCCGCTTTTTCGTTGACCCATCTCCCGCCTTCCGCGATAGTTGATGTGCAGGCCTTCGCCCTCCCGCCTGCCCAGAGGAGTCGACCCCGATGTCACCGAAGAAGTTCCTTGCCGCGGCAATCGCTGCGGGCCTTTCCTGCCTCGCCTTTGCCCAGCCCAGCAGCGTCGAGCATGTGCCCGCTTCCCAGACCTTCGGCGAGCCCTCGGGCATCACCCAGCGCGAGCCCGATGTACCCCGGGAAGAGGAAGCGGTCGGCCTCTTCTTCCGCGTCAGTTTCCAGTTCACATATGACAAGGTCTGCATCTACTACACGATCGACGGCAGCGACCCTTCCGGCGCGTTCGGATCGCCGACGGGCACAACGCAGGTTCTCACAAACGATGCCGCGACGATTTCTTTCGTCCGCAACGAAAACAGCGGCGGCACGCGCGACTGGTGGAAAGGCACGCTCCCGCCCGGCACCCGCGCATACGCGAAGAACATCAAGTACAAGATCAGCGCCTGGAAACCGTTCAACGGCAGCGAAGTCTTCGCCAACGGCGGCGCTGCATACTCCTACTTCACCAAGCTCGCTTGGCCCGGCCGCGGCGCGGGCAACGCCAACCCCGGCGATGGCTACCCGCCCATTTCGTTCTATAAAGAAGAAGCCATCTTCGGCAACAACTTCTGCGCGGGGCAACTCGATCGCAACGGCACGCTCTACGACTTCCACTTCCCCACGGTCGGCGGCATCTACGGCGTCGGCACCCGCAACGAGGGCTACGTCGACGGCCCCGACACCTTTCCGCCCGGCCTCCCCCAGGGCTGGCGCGGCCAGATGCACATCAACCAGGCCATGATCGGCATCCGCACGCCCGGCGACGGCCTCACGCACTGGCTCAGCAACCCCAACGGCGTCTCGTACACCAACATCCAGCAGTCGTATGTCCCGACCAGCAACACGATCCTGACGTCGCAGACGCTCAACGCGAACGGCAACAATATCGCGGTTTTGCAGGTCGATTTCGCCCCGGCCGGAATCAACTGGCCCGCGGATCAGAATTTTCAGCCGCAGAAGCAGATCTATATCAAGCGGCTGACGCTGACGAACAACACGGCGAATGCGCAGGATGTCAACGTCTACTGGTATGTGGATCCCGCGCTCAACGGGGGCGACAACTACGACGGCATGTTCGTCGATTCCGCCCGCAGCGCGATGGTCGCCTTCGACAACACCTTCCGGGTCGTCACCGGCACGGGCACCGGCTTCAGCGATCCCAACGAGTACAACCCCACAACTTCCGGCGGCTACACCAAGGACAAGTCGCTCTATCTCGCCAGCGCGATGAAGGTGAACGGCCCGGGGGGCAATACGCTCTCCGCCGGCACCGAATTCTGGCGCGATTCCTCCTCCGACAACAGCCAAGGCTGGATGGGCCTGAAGTGGACGCTTTCTCCAGGAGTTCCCGTCACGATCGACATCCTGATGGTCGGCGTGCACGACGACTTCGCTGGCGCAACACAGACATACAACATCAAAGCCGCCAACATCATCAACTGGCTCTACAACACCGACATCGGCCTGATCCGCCAGATCACCGACCTGTACTGGGCGAACTGGCTCGACTCGGGCACGACCGTCACGACGCCCGATGCCGACTACAACGCGCTCATGAAGCGAGGGCTTCTCGCCACGGCGCTCCACTGCGATGCCGTGAACGGGGGCGTGATCGCGGGCTTCCACAACGGCGCGTATCCCTACGTCTGGCCCCGCGACGCGGTTTACGCGGCAGTCACGCTCGCCCGCACCGGCCACCTGCTCGAATCGTTCAATGTCTACAAGTGGATGCGCGACACCTGCTATCGCGACTTCGAAACCTGGGATGCGGGCAACACGCCCCCCGGCAATGCGATCGGCAACAACCCGCTCTACGGCACCCGCAAGGGGTTCTGGAAGCAGAAGTACAGCACCGATGGCTACGTGATCTGGGGCGCCCCGCAGATCGACGAGACGGCCGTGCTCCCCTGGGGCCTCTACTTCCACTACAAGATGAACGCCGACGCCGGCCTTCTCGGCTCGTTCGTCGATCAGGTCCGCGATTCGGTCTACACCATCACGCAGACATCGGTAAGCGACCCGTCGCGCCTGAAGGTCGCCTTCGGCCTGATGTATTCCAATAACGTCTGGGAAGACTCCTACGACACGTTCATCTACAGCAACGCCAATGTGCATCGCGGGCTGAAAGATGCCGCGAACATCTTCGGCGTGCTCGGGCTCGGCTCTGAGGCCGCGACCGCGAACGGGAAAGCCAACGCCCTGCTCCCCGCACTCAACGCGCGACTCGACTGGAACGGCGAGAACACCGACATCTCGCAGCTCGGCATCGTGTATCCGTTCGAGAGTCACAGCGCGACCGATGCTCGCGTTGCCAAAGTCGTCGACCGCATCAACGGCGTCGCGACCGACACCTTCGGCAACAACCACCCGCTCATCAACTTCGGCGGCCAGCACCAGAACACCATCAACCGCTACTGGGGCGACAACTACTGGAACGGCGGCCCCTGGTTCCTCTCCACTCTCTGGTACGGCCTCTACTACGCCCAGCGTGCCGACGTCACGCCCGGCAAGACCGATATCGACAACCACAAGTCGCGCATGGACCTCATGATCGACCGCCTCGGCCCGGCCGGCATGGGCGCCGAGCAGATCAGCTACGACAACTCGGTTCAGTATCCCAACTTCGTCCTGCAAACCGCGTGGCCCAACGCGTGGGAAAGCATGAGCACCTTCGTCGATTCCGTCATGGCCTTTGCCGGATACGACCCCGATGCACCGAACCAGACAATGAACTTCAAGCCCAAGCTGCCTTCGGCCTGGACGACGATGACGTTCAACAACCTGATCCTCGAACACCAGCCGAGCGCGAGGCGTCATCAGGTCGATCTGACCGTGAGCGAGAACACTTCCGTCCCCAGCGCCCCAACCTACACCCACTCGTTCCGCAACGACAGCGGCTTTGCACTCTCCGTCAACACCGTCGTCCGCATTCCCGCGAACAGCACGATCGCCGGCGTCTACCGCAACGGCTCGCCCTTCTCATTCTCCTACAGCCCCTCGATCGGCACGGTCGCCATCAACTCCGCGCTCGACACCGGCGCAGGCTCTATCACCAACTTCGTCGTCGCGACCGGCTGCCCCGCCGACCTCAACAACGACGGCGTCGTCGAAGATACCGACTTCGTCATCTTCGCCAGTACGTACAACATCCTCGACTGCGCCGATCCCTCGATGCCCGCGAACTGCCCGGGCGACCTGAATTTCGACGGCGTCGTGGACGACACCGATTTCGTTCTGTTTGCTGCCGCCTACGACCTGCTCGTTTGTCCGTGAAACTCCCCGATCGCCACACTTCTGTTTCGTTCCGGCGTGCTTCCTGCGCGCCGTATTTCGCCGCGCTGCTGATGCTCGTTGCAGGCTCTCATGCCTCGGAAGTTCCCGATCCACCGGAAGTGATCCGCGCTGTTGATTGCTCCTTCATCCCCCAGATCGAATCACTCGGGGGTGTCTTCCGCGTTCAGGGCACGCCCGTGGACCCGATCGCTTTCTTTGCTTCCAAGGGTGTCAACACGATCCGGCTCCGTGTCTGGCATTCACCCATCAACGGCTTCTGCGGCACATCCCAAACCCTCGCCCTCGCGCAGCGCGTGCACGACTCGGGAATGCGTTTGTTGATTGATTTTCACTACTCCGACACATGGACCGACCCCGGCCAGCAGGCCAAGCCCGCGTCTTGGTCGTCGCTTTCCTTCTCTCAACTCAAAGTCGCGATGCGGCTCTACACCCTTCAAACACTCTCCGCGCTCGCGGCACAGGGCACGCCCGCCGACATCGTCCAGCTCGGCAACGAGATCACCGGCGGCATGCTCTGGAATGACGGCAAGGTTTCCTTCTGGGGTGATCCCAACTGGCAGAATCTCGCCGAGCTGCTCAACGCCGGCGCCGAAGGTGTTCGGCTCTCGCCCGGCGGCAACAACATCCGCATCATGCTCCACATCGATCGGGGCGGCGACAACGCCGGCACCCGCGCCTTTTTCGATCGCGCGCAGCAGTACGATGTCGCCTTCGACATGATCGGGCTTTCGTACTACCCGTGGTGGCACGGCTCGCTCGAAGACCTGCGCGCGAACCTTGCGGACGCCGCCTCCCGTTACAACAAACCGGTGCTCATCGCCGAGACCGCATACCCCTGGACTCTCGGCTGGGCCGACACGCAGAACAATTTCGTCTGGCAGAGTTCGCAATTGCTGCCGCAGTACGGCGCAAGCGTTTCTGGCCAGCGCGACTTCCTCCTGAAACTCTTCGACGCGCATCGCCGCGTCTCGGGCAATCTCGGCGCCGGCGTCTGCTACTGGGCGCCCGAGTTTGCTGCTTTCCCTGGTCTCCCGACACCCTGGGAGAATCTCGCGCTCTTCGATTTCACGGGCAACGCCCTCGAATCCTGGAGCGCCTTCGCGCCCTTCTGCATCGGTGACTTGAACGCCGACCGCTCCGTCGACGATACCGACTTTGTCACGTTCGTCGGCGCGTACAACATCCTCGACTGCGCCGACATCAACATGCCGGCTCCCTGTCCCGCAGATTTCAACTTCGACGGATTCGTCGACGACACCGACTTCGTCCTGTTCGCGAAGGCGTACAACGAGCTGGTATGTCCCTGACTCTCTCGAAGCGAGAACCGCTTCACCTGGCCGCAGCGTGAAATCCTTCTTATTTCACAAACCCGATAACACCAGACGGGCCGCTGTGACACGAGCCGGCGTGCAATGCTCGAATTCTCCTTGACGAGAAGCCGTCCGCGAAGACAATGAACCTGTTCAGGAGGGTCATGATGCAGCCCAAAGGTCTTCTCGCGTTCACCGCTTTGATTGCGGGCGCGCTCGCTCAATATTCCGATGCCCAGTCCCTCATCGGTGCCATGCCGCCCGAAGCAGGTGCCACCGGAAGCGACCTCATCGTCATCGATCCCACGACCGGCACACACGATTTCTACATGCGCGTCCCGCACGACACCACCGGCACCCGGCTGCTCTATCACCTCGCGGCACTCCCCGGCTGCAAACTTGCCGCGTCCCTCTACCGCGACATCGGTTCTGCAAACGTCACTTCTCAATTGGTCACGATCGACCCGCTGACCTCGACAGTGAACATCATGAACTACGGCGCGCCTGTCGGCACACTCTACGCCGAAGGCATGGACTACTCGCCACGACACGGTGCAATCCTCATCTCGTTCGGCGCGCTGAACAACTTCGGCACCACTCGCCTTGCCCTCATCAACCCGGCAAACGGAGCGGTCATCTCATCTACCACCGCGCTCGCTGGTATCAGCGACATGGATTACATCCTCAGCACCGACACAGACGATCTGTTCATCGATTACAACGCCACTTCGGCCTCGGGGCGTGTCAAGCGACTGACCGCGTTAATGCCGACACCAGCATTCGCGAGCTTTGCATCCCCTCCGTCTCTCACCAACTACTGGGACGGCGCACGGCATCCAACCACCGGCGAGATCATCTTCACAGACACCGGGGGCAAGCGACTGGTCCGCCTGGTCGGCAATGCGTACGTCAACGGCGCCACGCTCGCGGATGGCGCCGCCATCCGAGGCCTCGCATGGGCCAACCTTCCACCCAAGTCAATCATGCCCGCGTATGCCGGCGCTTGTTCCGGTTCCTCATCCATCATCAGCGCTCACGCCGTCGGCACACCCCCGTTCAGCTATAAGTGGCGCCGAAACAACATCGATATCGATCCGATCGCCAATCCGACCGCGCTGAAGCCCGATCTTGAACTCGGACCGGCGAATGCGACGCTCGAAGCCGATTACGTCTGCGTCATCACCAACGCCTGCGGGCAGCACATTTCCGATGCCGTCCCCTTCATCCTCTGCCGCGCCGATTTCAACTGCGACGGAGGCGTGGACGACACCGATTTCATCGGCTTCCTCTCCGCGTACAACATGCTCGATTGCGCCGACCCGGCCATGCCCGCTGGCTGCCCGGCCGACCTCAACAGCGATGCCGTCGTGGATGATGCCGATTTCACGCTGTTTGTGCAGGCTTACAACCGGCTTCTCTGCGGGGCCTGAGAGCGGATTCCGCTCTGGTCTGCAGACGCCGCTCGCCGGCTCCATCCGAAAGGCCCCATCATGCGATCCGTTCCCCGCACGCTCACCGTTCTTGCCATGCTCGCCGGCGCAGCCGCTTCCGCGCACGCCCAGACCATGATCGCATCGAGCCCCACCAGCGGCACCAACGTCGATCTCTTCATCGTGGACCCAAACAGCGGCGCGCACCTTCCCTACATGTCCGTGACAGTGCCCGCCGGGCGTGAGATGCGATTCCTTGCTGCCCTCCCCGACAACACACTCGCCGCGTCTCTCTATGTGGACGGGACGGCGAACTCCGCCTCGCTCTACATGAAGATCAATCCGACGACCGGCACATCCGCCACGATGGCCTACGGCACGCCGCTCAATACGTCCTACGCCGAGGGCATCGAGTATTCCCCTCGCCACAACGCGCTCCTCGTCAGTTTCGGGGCATTCGGAAACTTCGGCACCAACCGCCTCGCGCTCGTCAACCCGCTCAACGGCGCGGTCCTCTCGACGACCGGAGCACTCGCCGGCATTTCTGATCTGGATTACATCGCGAGTTCCGCCACCCAGGATCTCTTCTTTGATCTCAATGCGACCTCCGCACCGCGCGTGAAAAACCTGACCACGCTCCTTCCCAATCCCGCGTTCGGCGCGTTTGCTTCGCCGCCCGCCAAGGCCAACTGGTTCGACGCCGCGATCAACCCCGCCAACGGCGACGTCTGGTTCATCGACGGCGACGGTCGGCGGCTCATCAAGCTCGTCGGTAATTCCTACGTCAACGGCCCGTTGCTCGCCGACAACTTCCAGGCCCGAGGGCTTGCCTTCGGGTTCCTTCCGGCACGGGCGCTCGCGCAGCAGTACGCCGGCATCTGCCCCGGCGGCAGCACGACCATCAACGTCTACGGCGTCGGCACGGACCCGTTCACCTACAAGTGGTACAAAAACGGCAACCCGATCGACACCAACCTCAACCCCACCGCCGCCACCTTCTCGCTCCTGCTTTCAAACGCCGGAGCGCAGGACGAAGGCAACTACTCGTGCGTGGTGACCAACGCCTACGGCAGTTTCACCACACCCAACATCCCGTTCGCGCTCTGCCGCGCCGACTTCAACTGTGATGCCGCCGTCGATGATGCCGATTTCACCGGCTTCCTCGTCGGCTACAACATCCTCGACTGCGCCGACCCCGCGATGCCCGTCGGCTGTCCCGCCGACCTCAACCTCGATGGCGCCGTGGACGACGCGGATTTCACGCTTTTCGCCCAGGCCTACAACCGCCTGCTGTGCAGCTTCTGATTTTTCGCCCCTTCTTCGGTTTTTCGTGAGGGCCCGGGCCCGGCGGTACCGCAATTCCAATGCGCGAACACATCCGTTCGCACGAAGGAGTTGCCATGCCCACTTGCACCAATCGCATCGTCCTCGCATCCGCCGCGCTCATGCTTGCCGCGTTGCGTGCCTCGGCGGACACAACCGTATCAATCGATGCCTCCGTCCAGGGCATCTTCACCAGTTGGGGTCAGAACAACAAAGGCCACAACGCCGGCCCAGGGAACATCCTCTGCGGGCGTGATACGGCGACCATCTTCCGCAATTACTTTGTTTTCAACCTGCCGCCGGATCTTGTCCCGCCCGGCAAACAGATCATCGCGGCCACCCTGATCGGCAAACTCCCCTGGCATGGATATCTCAGCGTTGATGCGTCGGAAACCTGGACGCTCTTCGATGTCACTCCCGCCAACTACCCCGTGCTCATCAACGAGAGCGCATCGATCAGCGGACGCACCGACGTCTTCGACGACCTCGGAACCGGCAACAACTACGGCGCACGCTCGATCTCCATCGCCGACGAGCCGGCGCCCAACACCGGCCCCGGGCTGGTCCCCGTGGCCCTCACCGCGCCCGCCTTTTTTGAGGCGCTGAGCAGCCGCATCCCGCAAGGCTCCATCATCATCGGGGGCAGCATCACCACGCTGGTCGGCAACGCGGCACAACGCATCTTCGGGTTCTCCGGCTACGAGCAGTGGGCAGGCGGACGCGCCACGCTCTCGATCACCCTCGGCGCCCCGCCCTGCCCGGGCGACCTCAACGCCGACGGCTTTGTGGATGATTCTGATTTCGTCCTGTTCGCGGCCGCTTACGACCTGCTCGACTGCGCCGATCCCGCCATGCCGCCAGGATGCCCCGCGGATCTGAATGCCGATTCCACCGTGGATGATTCCGACTTCGTCTCGTTCGTCGGAGCCTACGACTCGCTGATTTGCCCTTGAACGCGGGGGTCGGGTCGCACCCATTCAATCCCCCCGGATTTTGCTTGCCGGAGCGCCCGCTCCGTGAGACGCTGACTCTGAACAAAAGGAGTCGAACGATGGGGAATTCATTCAACCCGTTCACGGTGCGGATCGGTCTCGTCTCGATAGCGCTTTCCTGCTGCGCAGTGTCATCGCTCGCTCAGAACATGCTGGTCAACCCCAGTTTCGAGAACGGTCCCGCGATCCCCGGGGCATTCCTGCCGCTCGATGCCGGTTCCACCGCCATGCCCGGCTGGATCGTCACGCGCGGCCAGATCGATATCGTCACCAGCGCCTGGCAGCAGATCGACGGGCTGCGAAGCCTCGATCTCAACGGCTCGCCCGGTTCCGGCGGCGTCGCCCAGACTTTCGCCACCACGCCAAATCGCGATTACACCATCTCGTTCTACGTCGCGGGAAATGGCGGCGCCGCGCCCGCGATCAAGATCCTCAAGATCGCCGTCGTCGGCCAGAATCCCTCCGTCCAGTTCGACAACACCGGCACCAGCTTTTCCGACATGCGCTGGACCAAGTACATCTACGCCTTCCGTGCAGTCAGCACCGCCACCACGCTCGAGTTCTACAGCGGCAACCCCAGCAGCTTCGGCGGCCCCGCGCTCGATGATGTTGTCGTGCGCCCGGCGAGCTGCGTCGCCGATTTGAACTACGACGCCTACGTCGATGATGCCGATTTCGTCGAGTTTGTTCACGCGTACGAGCAGGTTTTCTGCCCGGGCCCGTTCCCGGGCTGCACCGGCGATTTCAATCTGGATGGATTCGTCAACGACGAAGACTTCGTCATCTTCGTCAGCGCGTACAACCAATTGCTTTGCTCTTGACCTGCCGGAACCGGGCCAAACGCGCTTCCACACCTTTGGCCCGGCAGAATCTCGAAAAGAAGCTGTCTATTCGTCGCATTCTCGCGCCGCGAGACCGCGGCGTGCCTCGCTATCGGGTAGACTGCCTTTGAACGCGGGCCGCACGCGCCGCTTCTTCACGCTCCATTTGCATCGACTCCCTCTACCACGGACTTCTTCATGCGTCGCACACTCCCGTTTCTCCGTGAGATTCCCACGCCCGGCGGCAGTCTTCTCCCCCCTCTCTCACGCTCCCTCGCGGCCCGAATCTGCCACTGACCGAATAGCAGCGACCCGGCACGGTCCGAAAACCATGTTTTCACCCGTTTTTGGCGCGACTTCTCTTTTACATCGTGCTTGTCGTCTCGGACCTCTTTCGCGACAATCTTGGCCCAGGAGATTTGTTCCATGCCGAGTTCTCTTCGTTCTCTCTTCGTTCCCTTGCTGCTCGCCACGATCGGTTTGATTGCAGACCGGGCCTCAGGCGCGGTTTCCGTGTACGGAATCACACCCCTGCGCTGGGGTCTCACGGGCGGTGCGATCGGCGTCGGCAACGCCACGGTGGAAGACTTTGAAGACGTCAACCTCGCGCCCGGCTTGCAGATTTTGTGGGAAGCGCCGGCCGGAAACTTCGGCCCGACCTCCACGCTTCCCAGCACGTTCAACCCGAACACCGACGATGCGTTTGGCTCTGCGTTCATCGGTGGCACATACGACGGCACCCGCTGTCTCTTGAACACCCGAACCAATCGACCCTTCACCTACAGCGACAGCCCGAGTTACGGCGATGTCACGTTCATTTTTAATCCTCCGATCCGCATCGCCGGCTTCAGCATCCATCAAAACGAGACCGATCTCGGGCTCTTCATCAACGGCGTGAGCAAGGGCAAACTCAGCACGCTCACCGGTCTGTCTCCCAACGGAGGCAAGTACGGCTACGTTCTCGTCAAGGCCGACGGCGCCGACACCATCTCGTCCATCACGATCAAGAACGGCTCCGTACCTTCGGGCGACGGCTTCACGTTCGATCACCTCGCTTTCAGCACCGAGCCCGCTCCATCCCTTCTCATCAGCGGTTTCGGCCCTTCCTACTGGGGCATCGACAACACCGCGCTCGGCGTCGCAAACGCCGTCTTTGAAAACTTCGAGGATGCAGCGCTGATCCCCGGGCTTTCCATCGCGTGGGAAGCGCCGGCCGGCAACATCGCGCTCTCGAGCACGCTCCCCCACCTTTTCAACCCGATCACCGACGACGCCTTCGGCAACGCGTTCGTGGGCGGCGTCTGGGACGGCACGCGCTGCGTCATCAGCGGGCGAGGCAATCAATCCTTCAACTACTCCGCCGGGACCAACTGGGGCGACATCATCTTCCAGTTCGCTCCTCCCCAGCAACGCGTGGGCGTCAGCGTGCAGCAGATGGAGGGCACGACCCGCATCATCGTGAACGATCGCGATATCGGCGACTTCAGCACGCTCTCCGGCCTTTCGCAGAACAGCAACCGCCAAGGCTTCTTCCGCATCAAGGCGCTCGATGGCTCGAGCATCTCCTCGATCCGCTTCGCCAACAGCCGCGTCGGAGTTTTCGGCGACGGCATCGCGTTTGATCACCTCACCTTGGGCGGCCGCTGCCTTCAGGACCTGAACAACGACGAACTGGTGGACGACGCCGACTTTGTCATCTTCGTCCAGGAATACAACCTCCTCGACTGCGCCGATCCCGCGATCCCGGCCGGATGCCCCGCCGACCTCAACAACGACGGCTTCGTCGATGACGCCGACTTTGTCGTCTTTGTTGTTGGGTACAACATTCTGCTTTGCCCTTGATCGCTCTTCGCCTGGTTTTCACCTCGCACAGGACACACGCATGAACCGCTTCGTTCTCGGCTCTTTCGTTGCTCTGGCCGCTGTCTCCAGCCAGGCCTCGGCCCAATCCTGCGCGGGCCAAGTCGGTCACTGGCGCTTCGACGGCAACACACTGGACTCCTCCGGCCTCGCCAACGACGGCATCTTCTTCGGTTCGACTCCGAACTACGTGCCCGGCAAAGCGGGGCAGGCGCTCGAACTCAACGGCACCACCGATTTCGTCCGCGTCGCCAATGCCCCCTCGCTCAACCCGACCGGCGCGATGTCGCTCGTTGCCTGGGTCAAGCCCCGCACCTTCTCTGGCAGCGGCAGCGACCCCATCATCGACAAGGGCTACTTCGGCCACTCGTATCCGTACTACCAGTACCAACTGAACACCACCGGCAATCTGTACGGGAACAGCCCCGCTTCGTTTGGCTTCTACTGCGGTGCCGGCGCCGCGCCTTTCGGCGCCTCGACCGGCGGCAACTTCTGGTCGCCCAACCAGTGGTACTGCGTCGTCGGCACGTACGACGGCGCCGCCGTCCGCTTCTTTGCCAATGGTGAATTGGTCGATCAGCACCCCGCATCGGGCGCGCTCAGCGATTACGGCAAGCCCGTGCAGTTTGGCAAGTTCAACAACCTCAGCCTGTATCTCCCCGCCACCATCGACGAGATCCGCATCTTCGATCGTTCACTCTCGCAGGATGAAGTGCACGCGCTCTATTCCAACCCCGCCGATGCCGTCGCCGTCTGGCCCCCCACCTCCGGCGTCTGCGCCGGTGGAACCGCATCGTTCCGGGCGCTGCACCTCGCAACCGCCAGCCCGTCGTACGCGTGGACGATCGATGGCTTGCCCGCGTCCGATGGCACGCTCCCCAGCGGGATCACCGTTTCGGGCAGCGCGACGCAGACGCTCACGCTCGGTAACATCGCCGGGGCGAGCGAACACACAATCGGCTGCACCGTGACCGCGTGCAGCGGCACATCTGCCGCGACCCCGGCCACGATCAAAGTCTGCTCCGCCGATTTCAACTGCGATGCCCAGGTCGATGATTCCGACTTTGTGGCCTTCGCCCAGTCCTACAACGAGCTCGTCATCCCCCCGGCAGATCCGCTCTGCGATCTCAACGGAGACGGATTCGTCGACGATGCCGACTTTGTCCTCTTTGCCGGCGCGTACGACACGCTGCTCTGCCAACCCTGATCGCACCCCCACCCGGACACCACACATGAAAGTGCTCCTCGCCTGCACATCGCTGTTCGCCTCCGCGTCGTTCGGGGCGGACCCGATTTCTCTGAGCGACTACCTGGGCGCGCCGGCGGGCACGGCGGCGGTTGCCGCGAATCCGCCCTACACGTCCATCCCCGGCGGCGCGCTGCCCTACGGCTTTGGCGTGGACTGCCCGGGCACGTTTGCCTCGTCGCTCATCAGTTTTCAGGACGCCGGACCATTCGCGAAAGGCATCGGACAGCATCCGTTCCAGTCCGGACAGAAGCGGATCGACTTTGACCTCGGCGCGATCCGCGTACACACCACCTACGACCTTGCGGTCTTCGTCGCACGCGTGGGGGTCGATTTCCCAACCTCGCTCAGCAACAACGGGGGAGTCTTCACCGTGCTCGTCGACAACGTCGTGCAGTCCGAGACTTCCATCAGCGGGCGCAACGCGCCGAGCATGCCCGTCGCAGTCAGCGTCGTCGGCGCTTCCACACTCAGTCTCGTCACCACCGCGACCGGGCAGTTCAACTCCAATCACCTCTGCTGGGGCATCGCATCGGTCTCGCTGATCGGAGGCCCCTGCCCCGCCGACCTCGACGGCGATCGCCTCGTGAACGATGAAGATTTCACCCGATTCGCCGGCGCGTACAACATCCTCGACTGCGCCGATCCGGCCATGCCCGTCGATTGCCCGGCCGATCTGAACGATGACCAGTTCGTCGACGACACCGACTTCACACTCTTTGTTGTTCCGTATAACGAACTCGTCTGCCCGTGAGCGTGTGAGCTTTGTCTCATTCCGGCGAACTCCCTCCATGTAACACCAGATCCAAGGATGAAACTGCACGACTTGCGACAAAGCGCACGCGCCGCACTGGCTCTTCTGCCCGCTCCGTGCAACTTTGTATTGATGAGTTCGTCGAACGCCGTGGGCCAACACAGCGTCCGAAGAACATGTGGTGTTGATCCCGTTCCATTCACTCGCGCCGATGTTCGCACCCGCGGCCGTCGGCGTTTTTCGTTCTCCCCATTTCATGCCCGCCCGCAGCCCACGCCCATCCGTTGATCTTCAAGGACCCTCCCTCATGCGTCGAGTCGTCACCATGTCCGCGTTTCTACTGATCTCTTCACACGCGCTCGCCCAGCCCGTGGTCCCCGCCGGTTCGGGCAGCTATTACAACGGTGTCCCTGCGGGCTATCCGGTTCCGAGCAATGCCGATAATGCGCCGGTGCTGCCCCGCACGGCACCCGGTTTCTCCGGGCCGGTTCCCACCAATGAATGGTGGTCGAGCCTTGTCTACCCGCGCTACGCCGGTGACAACTGGGGCCAGAACATGCACCCGCATCCGCTCTCGGCACGCCCCGACGCCGACGGGATGCGCATTGGTTATGTGCCCTCGCCGGGAATCTGGGATACCGGATACTCCTACGACTTCAGCGGCACGCGCGTCGCGCTCAGCCTCTCCGTCGAAGGGCTGAATTCGCCCGATTGCCGCCTTGCCGCGGCCAGCGACTGGACCATGACTGCCCGCTTTGCGGATGCGACCCGCTCGCTTGAAGTCACGATGGGCCACGGAATGCCCTTTGCTTATTGCAAAGTGACCGGTGGCAACGCCAAGGTGCTGTTCCGCGCTGCCGCCGGCCCGGCGACCGTCTTTGCCAACCGGGGCAACATCATCGGCGTCACCATCGCCGGCGTGTCGTACGCGCTGTGCGCACCCGCCGGTGCGACGTGGACCACCAATTCGTCCGGCGCAACATCGTCGCTCGCGGGCAAGGATTACTACTCGGTCGCTGTTCTGCCCGATGCGTCCAACGCCTCGCTCGACCTCGCACAGGCGCACGCCTTTGTCTTCATCACCGGCAGCGTGGCATCGTGGAACTACAACGCCGCGACTTCGTCGATGGATTCGACCTTCACCTTCCAGACCGAAGTCAAAGAAGGCACCGAGACCAAGCCGCTCATCGCGCTC
The DNA here is from genome assembly GCA_016793015.1 of Phycisphaerales bacterium. GTDB lineage: Bacteria > Planctomycetota > Phycisphaerae > Phycisphaerales > UBA1924 > JAFEBO01. Next base: position 1,479 of record JAEUJD010000135.1, on the reverse strand, counting down.
TACCGCCACCAGTGGATGAACAGCACGCAGCCGACCGTCGGCGGCACGTTCGCCACCTCGCGTGGAATCATGAAGCAGGCCGAGGCGGCGGAGTTCACCGTCAACTTCCCGTATCGGGGCGTCCTCCCCAAGCTGCCGGCCGCGGCGGGCCTCAACCAGTCCCAGCTCTACACCTACGTCAATCAGGCGTATCTCGAATCCAATCTCAATCCGTCCAACGACACCTATGGCTCGGGCAAGGCGTTCGGTCGCGTCTCGCAATTGCTGCTGCTCGCCGATCAGGTCGGCCACACGGCCGCGAAGACGCGCTTTCTCAACTTCCTGAAGGATCAGCTCAACGAGTGGTTCATGGTCGGTTCGCCCGCCAGCAACAGCGGCACCGGCGCTTTCGCGCCCGTGCAGTGCGAGAACTTCACGGATGGCTCCGGCGTTGCCGTCGGCAACATCACGGGAGGTCAGGCGGTTGTTGATTTCAGCGGCACCGACTGGTTCAAGCTCTCGAACGTTGATTTCAAGGACGGCGTTCCGATCGGCATGACGATGCGCTTTGCATCCGAAATCCCCGGCAGCGGTCTCTTCCAGGTCCGTGTCGATTCCATCAACGGCCCATTGCTCGCCGAAGCCGGAATCGGCAATACCGGGGGGATCAATTCCTGGACAGAGATCATGATGAACGTCAACGGCGCGGGCGTGAGTGCCCTCACGAGCAACAACCGCGTGCACGATCTCTACATCAAGGCGAACACGCCCTACGCCGGTGAACTCGCACGCATCGACTGGATCCGCTTCAACCTTCCCGGCAGCAACGTGCAGGAGCGCGTCTTCTACTACCAGTCCGCTTGGTCCACGCTCCTGGGCAGCCCGGGCTCGTTCAATCTCGCGGCAGAGATGAACGACCACAACTTCCACTACGGCTACTTCATCCAGGCCGCGGCCACGATCGCCATGTTCGATCCCGCCTGGGCCGCCGGTTACGCGCCGATGGTCGAACTGCTTATCCGTGACGCCAGCAACTGGGATCGCACCGACACCCGCTTCCCGATTCTCCGCGGGTTCGATCCGTACGCGGGCCACTCATGGGCCTCGGGGCACGCCGCGTTTGCCGCGGGCAACAACCAGGAATCGTCATCCGAATCCATGAACTACTCGAACGCGGTCGCGCTCTGGGGCTCGGTCATGGGCAACAACGAGATCCGCGACCTGGGCATGTACATGATCGCGAACGAAGAAGCCGCGATCCAGCAGTACTGGTTCAACTCGGATGATGTGGTGATGCCCCCGGCCCTGACCAAGCGCATCGCGGGCATCGTCTGGGGCGATGGCATCGCGTACGGAACGTGGTGGACCGGCGATCCGGCGCAGATCCACGGCATCAACTTCCTGCCCATCACGCCCGGTTCGCTCTACCTCGGCCATCACCGCCAGGGCATGCTCGACAACTGGAGCCTGCTGATGGCGCAGACCAACAACAACCCCTCA
>JAEUJD010000134.1 GCA_016793015.1 Phycisphaerales bacterium | reverse complement strand
ATCGTCCTTCTGCGCGATGATGTAGTTGATCACCCGGATATCGGGAAAGATCGCGCGGGACTCTGCGAGCAGGATCGTGTGGCTCGGGCGGAAGATCGAGGCCTCGGGCCGTGAGACGGTGACTGCTTCCTTGTTGAGCTTCCAGAGCACATGCCCGTTCAGGGCGTAGTTGGACGGCTCATCGCCAACGCACATTGTGCCGTCGTCGCGGAAACTCATCTCGCTCGGGGCCGGTTCGAGTCGGGCCGGACATTGCCAGGAACTTCCGGAGGGGATGTATCCCTCCTTGACGAACCGGTAGCGCCAGGTGATGTGCTCATCCGGCTTTCCGGTCAGCGTGCGATTCTCGGGGAGCTGCCCCTTGTTGCTTCCGGCAAAGGCAGTGGTCGCGGTGATGATCTGCCGCGCGTTGTTCAGGCACAGGGTGTTCCGGGCCTGGATGCGCGCGTTCTTAAGCGCCGGCAGCGTGATTCCGATCAACACTCCGATGATCGCGATGACCACGAGAAGTTCGAGGAGAGTGAATGCGCCCCGGCGGGAATGGTGCACGCAATTCATGGCTCGTTCCTCCGGAACTGGAGCAGCAATTGGCCTTCACCCGCCTTGACGTTGAAGCCGGCGGGCCATTCGTTGATCTCCTTGGAGTGAGGCTCTTTCAGAACGATCGCGTAGCTCTCGGGGTTTCGGCGGATCAGCATCTTGACGCGTTTGCCGACCATCGAGTTTTCTTTGGTGGATTCCGAAACGATCGCCTGCACGCGGCAGTGCGAGCCGACGTTCTCCCAGTCGATGATCCGGAACCGAAAGGCGTTGTACTCGTGCCCGTCATCGTGCCTCGTGGTCAGGAAGATGTTGTCGGGGTCGAAGTGGAGCGACCACTCTTCGACCCAGTTCCACTTGCCGCCGAAGTCGGGGATCGATGCCGTGCGGTTCCTGACGGCGTTTGGCGCGGGATCGGCACGCCCGCCGGTCCAAACGATGACGGGGGGGAGCGAGCGATCGGCCTTCTTGTCCTCGTCGGTGGGCGTCCAGTTGGTGGTCAGTTCAAACCGGACGTGGTCGCCGTCGATGCGGATGCGGGCATCGGTCGTTGAACCAACGATCTTGTGGAACGGATTCTCTGCCGGGAGCGAGGTTGATTCGATGAGGACTTTCGCGGCGATCGGCTGCGATCCGAGGTTGACGTCCTTCACGCGCAGCACGATCTCGATCTGCCTCCCCCCGGACTTTTTCGACGGGAAGGCGAGGCGGATTTCGTCGCCGGCGTGCGTCATCGTGCCGCCGGACTGGTCGGCGCTGATCATCGCGATGAGAGGGAAGCGAGCGCTCTCCTTCGTTGGGCGATCGAATCCTCCCGAAGTCGTGGATGCCGCCGCCGCAACGGCCACCCCAGCGAGCGCGGGAGCCGAGCTCGAAGCGAACCAATAGCCGCCCACCGCCCCGAGACCGAGAACGCCCGCGACCGTTGCCGCGACCAGTGTTGAAATGCCGTAGCCGGCGAGAGTCGCCGATCCAGCTCCGCTCGCCTTGCCCATTTCTGCAAGCCCGATACTGACGAGGTTGCTGGTTGTGCTCTGCGCGACCGAATCGGCGCTCGCGCGAGCGAGCAGGGCTGCGAGTGACTCAGACCCTGCGCCACCAACCGACACGCCCCCCACCACCCCCACCACCCCCACGACCCCCGCGCCCCCCACGACGGCGGTGCTTGTCACACCACGCTTGGAAAGCTCGACCCGGAGCCGCTCGAGCGCTGCATCGATTCGCCGGTGCATTGTGCCGGGGTGAATATGCGCCTCGCGAGCGAGATCGATCTGAGACCGACCCGCAAGAAACCGCGCGACGATCAGTTCGCGATCCGATTCGTGGAGTGCCGCGATCGCTTCATCGAGAAGCGGCTTGATCTCGTTCCAGGATCGATCGTCATCCTGTTGAGGCATCGATCCCGCGGCTCTGGCTTCGGCATCCCGGCGGGTGGCGCGAGCGCGGGCCAGATCGATGCTGGTGCAGAGCGCACACGCGTGCAGCCATGCGGCAACATTCGAGCGGACCTCTCCCGCCTTGCGCGCAAGCTTTAGGAACGTTTCCTGCGCCGCGTCTTCTGCATCGGCCTGCGATGCCATCACACGGCGGCAGGTGTGGATCACCATGGACTGATAGCGGTACACCAGGAACTCGAAGGCGCGCGGATCGCCCACCGTTGCGAAGCGGGCGAGTGCCGCGGCGTCGTCCATCGGGCCTGCCTGAGCAGTCCGACTGCCGAGATAACGTGAAAGCGAACGGATCATCCGGGTCATGGTGGTTCCTTTCAATGTAGTCGGAAGCGGGCGGGGTTCGTTGCGCGCCGAATCACCAATTGCCGTGTTTTCGGCCGATTCGAGGGGTTTCTGCCGCGCGGTACGCTGGTGAACACTGGGGAGGACGTCATGCTTGACCGTCGCGGCTTTCTGGGTTCGATCGCTTTGCCGAGTGCCGCGGCCATTGCCGCGTTTGCCCGATCGACCGGAGCCTCCGAAACCGGGTTTGATCGGGATGCGTGGCAAGAGATGCTCGAAGATTGGGCGGACAGTCCCTCGCAGGGTTCTCCGGCGCAGATCGCTGCCGATGAGGATTTCTGGCGGATGCCCCAGCAGGCGTTCGCGATCGATCGGAGCCTGATCAATCTGAACAACGGCGGGATCAGCCCCTCGCCTCGGGTGGTGCTCGAGGCGATGCGCCGCTACTCCGACCACGCCAACACGGCGCCGGCGTATGTGCTGTGGCGATTGCAGGAACCGCAGCGCGAGAGCGTGCGCGAGGCCATCGCGAATCACTGGGGCGTGAGCGCGGATGAGATTGCGTTTACGCGCAATGCATCCGAGAGTCTGCAGATCTGCCAGCTCGGGCTTGACCTCAAGGCGGGCGACGAAGTCGTCACGACGACGCAGGATTACCCACGCATGCTCGCGACGTTCCGCCAGATGGAGCGGCGGAACGGGATCAAGCTGGTGCTCATCAAGCTGCCGATCCCGTGCGAGAACGATGCGGAAGCTGTCGCGAGGTTTGAGGCGGCGATCACACCCCGGACGCGGATGATCCTGATGAGTCATGTGATCAACATCACCGGGCAGATCATGCCGGTGAAGAGGGTTGCCGACATGGCGCGGGGAAAGAACGGCGGGATACTGGTGGTCGTGGACGGCGCACATGCGTTTGCGCACCTGCGGTTCAAGCTCTCGGAGCTCGGCTGCGATTACTACGGCGTGAGCCTGCACAAGTGGCTCTTTGCCCCGCACGGAACGGGGCTGCTGTATGTTCGACGCGACAAGATCAAAGGCCTCTGGCCGATGATGGCGGCGAAACCGGAGCAGGACGACGACATCCGCAAGTTCGAGGAGATCGGCACGCACCCGGCGGGCCCGGCGCTCGCGATTGCCGATGCGCTCGCGTTCCACCAGGTCATCGGCGATGCGCGGAAGGAAGCCCGCATGCGCTACCTCCGCGATTACTGGGCGCAGCGTCTGGCGAGCACGAGCGACGGCGCGGCACACCCGGTCGTCTTCCACACCAGCTTCGATCCGCGCTTTTCCTGCGGCATCGCGACGTTTCAACTCCGAGGCATCGAGAGCGGAAGGATCGTGAGCGCGCTGTGGGAACGTCACAAGATCCTTGTCAACGGCATCACGCACGAGGAATTCGAAGGTATCCGCGTCACGCCGAGCATTTACACACTGACGAGCGAGCTCGATCGGTTTGTGGGCGCGGTGCGGCAGATCATGAAGGATGGACTGGCGGCGTAACGCTGCCGAACCTGTGCGCCGCCCGCGTATCGTCTTCGCGCCGGGATCATCCCACAGGCTGCGCATTCGCTTCCCCCCCCCACCCCCACCCCCTTCTTCCGCTCGGAGCACGATCCATGGAATTCCGTCAGCTTGGCGGCTCGGGCCTCAAGGTTCCGGTTTTCAGCCTTGGTACCGCGACGTTCGGCGGCAACACCGACCTCTTCAAAGGCTTCGGCACGAGCGACGTTGCCGAAGCGACCCGCATCGTCGATGTGTGCCTTGATGCGGGCCTGAACATGTTCGATACGGCCGACACCTATTCACGCGGCGCTTCGGAAGAAATTCTCGGCGCGGCCATCAAGGGGCGACGCGATCGCGTGCTTCTCTCGACCAAAGCGACTTTCCCGATGGGCGATGGCCCCAACGATTCCGGCTCGTCTCGTTTTCACCTTGTTGACTCGCTGCACGCGAGCCTGAAACGCCTCGGTACCGATCACATCGATATCTATCACATGCACGGCTTCGATGCGCTCGCGCCCGTGGAAGAAACGCTCTCGACGCTTGCGGATTTCGTTCGCTGCGGCAAGGTTCGCTATATCGCCTGCTCCAACTTCTCCGGCTGGCACCTGATGAAGTCGCTCGCGGCATCCGACCGCTACGGCTGGCCCCGCTACGTCGCGCAGCAGTCGTATTACTCGCTGGTCGGGCGCGACTTCGAGTGGGAATTGATGCCGCTTGGCCTCGATCAGAAGGTCGGATGCATCGTGTGGAGCCCGCTCGGGTGGGGCCGCCTCACCGGCAAGATCCGGCGCGGGCAGCCGCTGCCTCCGAACACGCGGCTCACCTCCAAGGCCGCGCTCGACGCCGGACCACCCGTTCCAGACGAGTATCTCTACAAGGTCGTTGACGCGATCGACGAGATCGCCAAGGAAACGGGCAGGACCGTGCCGCAGATTGCGCTGAACTGGCTTCTGCAACGGCCCACGGTGAGCAACATCGTGATCGGCGCGCGGAACGAAGAGCAGCTCAAGCACAACCTCGGCGCCCTGGGCTGGAACCTCACGCCAGCACAAGTTGTAAAGCTCGATGCCGCGAGCCAGGTGCAGAAGGCATATCCCTACTGGCACCAGACGTTCTTCAAGGATCGCAACCCCTGGCCGGTGCCGAGTTGGTGAGCGCTCCTTGAGTTCGGATCGCTCCCGGCATGTCTGTAAACTGGTGCGATCGACTTCCGAGAAAAAACCCTCGCGACCTTGAGGCCGCTGCGCCGTCGTCGCTTCGGCGGCACTTTGCGCTGGGTCGTTCTCGCACTTCTTCTCCTCGTCGCGTCCCTCGACGTTGCAACCTCCCGATTGATTCGAATAGTCATCTACCGCGGCGCGTCTCACATCTGCATACAAGAAGGCCAGATTCTGATCATGCCGTGCCCAAATTCCGGCGCGTACTTCCAGGTAAAGCTCTTCACGCTCTATCCGCCCCACACCTATCGATGGGATTGGAAACGGAGCAATCTTGGCGCTGGCTCGCTTCCGATGTGGCCTGTTTGGACCGTTCTCCTATTCACTTCTGTATTGCTGTGGTGGCCGCGAATGCGAAGTTGGGGTGCGGGAACGTGTCAGTATTGCGGGTACAACCTCCACGGACTTCCATCCGATTCAGCCTGCCCCGAGTGTGGAACGCCCGTTCGACCGACGCGCAAGGGAATTCGAAGCGAGCGCGAGTAATTCCAGTACCAACGAAAAGCCCCGAGGCATGGAGCCTCGGGGCTTAGGTTTGTTCACTGATCAGCGGGGAATTCAGTTCTTCCCGTGCATGATCGCAGCCTGAGCCGCCGCGAGGCGGGCGATCGGCACGCGGAACGGTGAGCAGGAGACGTAATCCATTCCGACCTTGTGGCAGAAGTGGACGCTCTTGGGGTCGCCGCCGTGTTCGCCGCAGATGCCGACCTTGAGGTCGCTCTTCACCGAGCGGCCCTTGGTGACGCCCATGTCGATCAACTGGCCCACGCCGGTCTGATCGAGGCTCACGAAGGGATCGCCGGGGAGGATTTCGCGGGCGAGGTAATCGGGCAGGAAGGTGCCGATATCGTCGCGCGAGTAGCCGAAGGTCATCTGCGTCAGGTCGTTGGTGCCGAAGGAGAAGAAGTCGGCATCGGCCGCGATCTCGTCGGCGGTGAGTGCCGCACGCGGGATCTCGATCATCGTGCCGATCTTGATATCAAGCCGGGGCTTGTAATCCTGCTCTTCCTTGACCTTCGCGATCGTCGCTTCGACTTCGCCACGAAGGACGGAAAGCTCCTTCTTGGTGCCGACGAGCGGGATCATGATCTCGGGCAGAGCCTTGATGTTGCTGCGGATGCAGTCGATCGTGGCTTCGACGATCGCGGTGACCTGCATCTCGAGAATCTCGGGATACGTCACGCAGAGACGACAGCCGCGATGGCCGAGCATGGGGTTGGCCTCGTGCAGGGCGCTGACGCGCTGCTTCACGCGCTCGGCCGACACACCCAGCATCTTCGCCATTTCCGCCTGGCTCTTGTCATCGTGCGGCAGGAACTCGTGCAGCGGCGGATCGATCAGGCGGATCGTCACCGGCAGGCCCTTCATCGCCTTGAAGATGCCCATGAAGTCGTCGCGCTGATACGGGAGCAGCTTGGCGAGGGCCTTGACCCGGTCGTCCTTTGTCGTCGCGAGGATCATCTCGCGCATCGCCTTGATGCGGTCACCCTCGAAGAACATGTGCTCGGTGCGGCACAGGCCAATGCCTTCAGCGCCGAAGTCGCGTGCACGCTGCGCATCTTCCGGGGTGTCCGCATTCGTGCGAACGCCAATCGTGCGGTACTTGTCGGCCCACTTCATGACAGTGGCGAAATCGCCGCTCATCTTGGGTTCCACCGACGGAACCGAGCCCGCGAGCACTTCGCCGCTGCTGCCGTCGATCGAGATCACGCTGTCACGCGTGAAGACCTTGCCGTTGACCTTCATCGTCCCGCTCGCGGGGTCGATCTGGAGTTCGCCGGCGCCGACGACGCAGCACTTGCCCCAGCCGCAGGCGACGACCGCCGCGTGGCTGGTGCGTCCACCGGTGCTGGTCAGAATGCCCGCAGCGCTGTGCATGCCTTCCACATCTTCGGGGCTCGTCTCTTTACGAACCAGGATCACCTTCTCGCCCTTGCCCGCACGCTCCACGGCTTCCTGAGCCGTGAACGCGAGCTTGCCGACCGCGGCACCCGGCGAAGCCGGGATGCCCTTGGTGAGCACTTCGACCGCCTTCTTCTTGACGGGGTCGAAGCTCGGCAGCAGAAGCTGCGTCAGATCGCCCGCCGGAATGCGGAGGACAGCCGTCTTCTCGTCGATCAAACGCTCCTTGACCATATCGCAGGCGACCTTCACCGCGGCCGTGCCGTTGCGCTTGCCGTTGCGGGTCTGCAGCATGAACAGTTCGCCACGCTCGATGGTGAACTCGATGTCCTGCATGTCCTTGTAGTGTTTCTCGAGCTTGGCCTTGATCTTCAAGAGCTGCTGATAGACGGCCTTGTTCCACTTCGGCATCTCATCGACCGGCAGCGGAGTGCGGATGCCCGCGACGACGTCTTCGCCCTGGGCGTTGATGAGGTATTCGCCGTAAAAGTGATTCTCGCCCGTCGCGGGGTTGCGCGTGAACGCGACGCCCGTGCCCGAGTCATCACCCATGTTGCCGTACACCATCGACTGGATGTTGACGGCCGTGCCGTTCAGGCCCTGAATGCCGGCGATGCGGCGGTAGCTCACGGCGCGCTCGCCGTTCCAGCTCTTGAACACGGCTTCGATCGCCAGTTCAAGCTGCTTGAACGGGTTCTGCGGGAACTCTTCGCCCACGTGGCGCTTGTAGACGTTCTTGTACTCGTTGCACAGATCAACGATGCCGGCCTCGGGGACTTCGGTGTCCTCCTTGGTCTTGTACTTCGACTTGATCGCCTTGAACGCTTCTTCGAAGTGGTGGTGATCCACACCCATGACCACGTCGCCGAACATGTTGATCAGGCGGCGGTAGGCGTCGTACGCGAAGCGGCGGTTCTTGGTCGAAACGCTCAGGCCTTCGACGGCCGCGTCGGTCAGGCCCAGGTTCAGAATCGTGTCCATCATGCCCGGCATGCTGACGGCAGCGCCCGAGCGCACCGAGACGAGCAGCGGGTTGGCGTTATCACCGAACTTCTTGCCCTGCTCCTTCTCGAGCATGGCAATGTTCTTGTGCACCTCGTTCATCAGACCGTGGGGCAGGCGCTGGCCGGCCTTGTAATACGCGGCACAGGTGTCCGTCGTGATCGTGAAGCCGGGGGGAACCGGCAGGCCGATGCTCGTCATGTCGGCGAGGTTCGCGCCCTTGCCGCCCAGGAGCTGCTTCAGGGTGGCGTCGCCTTCGGTCTTGGACTTCCCGAAGAAGTAAACCATCTTGCCGGGCTTGTTGCGAAGAGTCGGGGTCGGGCCGACGCCCATTCCCGCGATGCGTGCAACCTTCTTGACAGCCTTCTTCGAGTTGCTCGAAGCGGCGTGCTTGACCGAAACCGGCTTGGGCATGGTGCTCATTTCCTTCGTTCTCACTTGTTGCTTGGCAGACCGGACAATGCCGGCGGCGTGCGTGTGGGACGGACGGGTCCAGCAGATCCAAAGCGCAAGAATCCCAACCGAACAAAGAACGACTGGAAACTTGTGGCTGCGCAGCCGCTGGACGCGCAGGGACAAAGATTCTAGGTCGCAAAAGCGATCGGGACGACCGGATTTACCGCTCGGATTGCCTCGCTGCTGTAGGTTTCTGGCGAAACTGCAAGGTCCGATAGGTTGAAATTCCGAAAATCTGATTCTCGGAAACATGGACGCCCGTCGTTCGTACGATTATTTGGAAGGGGTGCCGCTTGGTAAAGCACACGATCACGATCGGGAGCAAAGGGGTGTTTGTGATCCCTAAAGCGATCCGGGAGAGCCTCGGGCTCGAGGATGGCTCGCTCGCCATTCTGGAGTTTGATGAGCAGACCAAGAGCTTCCGCGTTCTGAAGGCGATCGCCATGCCGGCGGAGAAGTACACAGACCAGCGCATGGCCGAGTTCATTCTCAATTCCGCCGTCGACGATGCGGACTACGAGCAGGCCCGGAATCGAGTAAAACAGTTGGGAATCAACCCCGACTCGATTCCGCATGAACGACCCGAGCGATAGCCTGCTGTCACCCGTCCGCGTTTTTCTCGACGCGAATGTGCTGTTTGCGGCGTCGCTTGGAGGAGGCTCCGCTCAGCTCTGGGATATCCCGGAATTGCAGCTCGTGACGTCGGTGTATGCCGCGAACGAAGCGTTCATCAATCTGGGCAATCGCGAAGACGGTCTCGAATTACAAGATGAACTCACAAAGCTGCTCGCGACGACCGAGGTTCACACTGTCGCCGATGAGGCTGGCCTCTTCACGCCGTATCGCCTCAAGGATCCGAATGACGTCCCGATCCTCTGTGGCGCGATCGCGACTCATTGCCAGTATCTCTGTACCGCCGACGCAACATGCTTCGGTGAGTTCTACGGCACGAAACTCGACGGGTTGAGGTGATCAAACCTGGCAAACTGCTCGCGAAGTTTCAGAAATGATCTAGAAATCTGAGCGGAACGCTCGATTCCCGCATTCTGGCCCAGCCCTACACGGCTTTCCCAAAGCCTTGACGCGACGAGCCCCCAACACTGTCATTGTGAGTCCGGGGATACAGACATTTCCGACTGATCCCGCACAAGCGATTCGGCGTTGGCCAACGAAGCATCCGCTCGCGGTGCGGTGGAACGCGCTGCCGGATTCCGGAGTTCGCGCGGTCCTTGGTATTCCAACGGAAACGCGCGTCGCGCAATCAGGGCTGGAACTGGAATCCCTCCTCCAATCGCTCCATCCGCAGCAACTGGACCAATCAATGCCCGGCGCAGGTTGGTTCGGATGGGTCAGTTACGACGCAGGCGAGTTCTTTGAACCCGCGGCGCGCGCAACACATTCCAAGGCGATCGCCGATCGTGACTGGCCGTTCGCGGCGTTCCAACGGATTGAATCTTCGGATGCGTTCGATTCGACGAATGCGCAGTGGCGACAATTCGGAGCGCACCTTGCAATTCCTGCCGAAGCCCTCGGAACCGATAATCGCGGCGAAGTGCATGGATACACGCTTGATCGCATCGACGCGGCAAAGAACCGCGATCAGTACATCGCGGGCGTGCATCGCATCATCGAGTACATCCGCGCGGGGGATGCATATCAGGTCAATCTCGCCCACCGCTTGAGCACGCCGTTCTCGGGCTCTCCCCGCGGACTGTTCGCAGACCTCGTCGAAGCCGCGCAGCCCTGGCACGGCGGCTACTTCGAAGCCGATGGCTACGCGCTCGCGAGCCTCAGCCCCGAACTCTTTCTCGAAGCCGACCTGCGCACCGGCGAAGTCCGCACCCGCCCCATGAAGGGCACCCGCCCCTACACCGAGGCGACCGACGCCGCCGCAAGGCTCGACCTCGACTCCAGCACCAAGGACCGCGCCGAACTCGCCATGATCGTCGACCTTATGCGGAATGATCTGGGCCGCGTCTGCGATCTCGGGAGCGTCCGTGTGGAGCAGGAACGCCGCATCGAGAAGCACGCCTCCGGCGTCCTGCAATCCACCGCGACAGTTGCGGGCCGGCTCCGCCGCGGCACGACGCTGCTTGATTTGCTGCGGGCCACATTTCCTCCCGGCAGCGTGACCGGCGCACCCAAGATCCGCGCGATGCAGATCATCGACGAACTCGAGCCCGTGCGCCGCGGACCCTACTGCGGCACGATGCTGTGGATCGGAGATGATGGGAAGTTGGAAGCGAACGTGATGATCCGGACGGCGTGCGTCTCCCGGGATCCGCGCAGCGGCGCTGGCAAGCTCGACTATTCAGTTGGCGCAGGGATTGTGGTCGACAGCGATCCGGCAGGCGAATGGTTGGAGACGCTGGTGAAAGCGGCACTGGTCTTGGAAACCCCGCATCGATGGATGCATCAGGCCGCCAAGCGTTCAGAAGCCTGATCAACGCATCTCCACGGAACGACGACGCGTGAGTCGTGAACGAATCGGTGTTGTGCGTCGAACATTGGTCCCGGCGATAACGTCCCGATGACCAGCGCCTCCGCATGATTCGTGGGAACCTCCACAATCCCCAGCTCTCTCATCACCGCGCGAATCTCCGCCGCGTTCTTGCCTTCCGCAATGAGCGCCGCGGTCCGAACGCCGCGCAGAGACAGATTCCACGCAAGCCCCTCGCGGGTGGCAGCCTGACCAGTGAAGCGCCTCCACAGATCGGCGCTCATCGGGGTTCGCTCCTGCCCCGCGAGCGTGGAACGCAGTTCGCGAAGCCCGGCCGCAAAGCCGGTTACCGCGGACTCCTTCTCCGCGATCCGCCGATAGCGCCGCCGCATCATCCGGAGCTGCTCGCGCCGAACCGCCTCGGGCGCATACCTCTGCATCACCCAGCCGTTGTTCCGCACCAGCCGCCCCAGGATCGTGTTCATATCGCGCCCCGCCGTCACCTTGCGGTGCAGCACGCGGAACGACTGATCGAAGACGACGCGGTATCCAGCGAGAAGTATGCGTGCCGCCAGATCGTATTCCTCGGCGTAGTAGTTGAACCGATGGTCGTATCCCCCCAGCGCAACAAAGAGCGAACGCCGGATCGCCACGCCGCAGCCGATGAACACCTCCGGCAAACCGCCCTGTTCGCGGCCCGTGATCTCTTGCGCCGATGCCCCAAGAAAAATATCCGCGCTCACAGCGCCGACATCGCCGGGCTGCCGCCGCAGGCTCTCGACAAAGTTCAGATCCAGCGGATGCGAATCGTCATCAAGCATGATGAGCCAGTCGCTCGCCGGATCCGCGTGCAGCGCCGCCACATTGCGTGCCGCGGCACCTTCGTTTTGCGTCCGCCTCACCAGGTCGATCGTCACGCCATTCGCAAGCGCCTTCGGTACTTTCGCCGCGGGCTCCGATGCATTGTCCACCACGATGATCTCGGCCCCGCCCGCCCGAGCGTGATCACCGAGCGCCTCAATGCCCCGCAGCGTCTCGCGCAGGACTTCGGGTCGATTTCGTGTTGGAATGATGTACGTGATCATCGCTTCTGACAGATCTCTACTTCGTCTCTTGTCTCTATCTCTCTTCTCCGCGCAACTCCGCAGTCTCCGCACCTCCGCGTTCTCTCTCGCCTCTCGCTCGATTCACCCCACTGCCCGCCGCGTCCCTATCCCGCGCGCTTCCATCACTTCGGGCGTCGCAAACGTGAGATGCGCCCCATGCACCCGCGTCGCCATCTTGCGGATCTCACTCGCCGAGACCGGCAGATTCCCAAGCCGCTGCACCTGCACGCTCGCTGCGCACGCGCCGAGGAATGCCGCGGGCAGCAACCCGCAGCCCGTCGCCAGCGCCAATGACGCCGTCGTCAGCAGCGCATCCCCGCAGCCCAGCGCATCGATCGCCATCGGCGAAAGCGCCGGCACGTGCTCGCTGCGAAGCCGGCGCGAATACGACCCATCTTCCGGCGACTTCTGCGAATCCATCGCGAGCCGGTCGAACGCGATCAATCCATCCCCCCCCAGCGTCACAATCGCGTTCTTCGTTCCGGTCGCTTCCAGCAGCGACCATGTCGCGGCAGGCAATCCCTCGCTCAACTGCCTCGTCGCATCTCGCAGCTCGCTCTCGCTCGGACAGAGCAAATCCATCTCCCGCATCGACAGCAGATTCGAGCGCCGCCCGCTCACGTCGCCGCTCAGCACCTTCACCAGCGGGCGCAGCGCGCCGCACATGTCGGCCGTCAGCGTGGGCGTGAACAGACCAAGGCCGAAGTCGGCGATGATCGCAACGTCGCATGCCGGTCCCGCGGCATCTGCCGCCATCGCAACCAAGGCCCGCTGTTGCGCGGCATCCAGCACGTATTGCTCGACCTGATCGATCTTGACCATCTTCTGCGTGCCGACCAGATACCGCTGCTTTTCCGGCAATCGCCCCCCCAAGGGCAGCGAACGAACCTCGATGCCCTCGGCGTTCAACCGCGCTGCGAGCGATCGGCCTTCCGCAGTTTCCGGAAGAGCGGTGACCAGCACCGGGTGCGCTCCCAGGGCCGCGGCATGCCTCGCGATGATCGCCGCCCCGCCGTCGTACCGCCTCTGCTCCAGCGGTCGAAGCGTCATCACCGGGCTCTCGCCCGCAACATCTGGCCGATCGCACATCGTGTACGTATCGACGATCGTCTCCCCCACCACCAGCAGACGCTTGCCGCGGACTTGGGAGAGCACTTCGCCGAGCGAAGCCATATCGAGTTCGGGCGACTGCGTGAGCTGCGCGAGCCGCGCGTGGAACGGATCGACCGATTGCTCCATCGCCGCGATCAGCGCGCTCGATGAGAACACCACATCGCCCGAACTGAAGACGACGCGTCCGCCGTGCCGTTCAACGGTCGAGCGTTCCACCGCGAAGCGCGGATCGTTGTTGAACTCGTATTCCTTGCCCTTCACATACACATCGGGCTGCACCCACTCGAGCAGGTCGGAAGCAGTCGGTCCGGGCTCGACAAAGACAAAGTCCACAAAGTCGAGTGCCGCGAGGTTGTCCGCGCGAAGTTCCTGCGGGATGAGCGGGCGCCCGGTCCCCTTCTTCATCGTGTCGTCGCCGGTGATACTCACCAGCAGCACATCACCCAGGCTCTTGGCTTGACGCAGGTGCCGGATGTGCCCCGGATGCACGATGTCGAAGCAGCCGTGACACTGGACGAGTCTGAGCCCCGCCTCGCGCAACATGGTGCGCAGCGTCGTCAGTTGCTCGCGTGTGACGATGCCCCGTGCAAAGGAAGGCCACGCGGGCGTTGCATCCGCGGCGGACGGGGGATCGGCCGGGTGGGGGCGGAGATGGGGGTGGCCGGAACGGCTGGGGTCGGTTACGCTCACCCTCTGGTTATCGGCTCTCCGGGCCTCTCACCTGAGCGACTTTGACAGCCACTGAACGGCACGAAGCGGCAAACATCGCTTGCCGCCCCCCACCCGAACTTCCGATATCTCCGGGGATTGCGCGAAGCTGCCCCACACCGATGAGTCAGGCCCCTTCCAACCCCGCTAGCCCCGCACCCATCGCCGATGCGCTGGTCGTGGTGCTCGGTCGCACCCATTCGCTTCGGTACTGGGCGCAGACCGGAACGCTCGATCGTGAGCTCTCGCTCTATCGCGCCCTCGCGTCCGGCTATCGCAAGATGTTCCTGGTCACCTGCGCCGGAGATGAAGATCAGAAACTCGCCGACCACGCTGGCTTCAACGCCGAGGTCGTTGCGCTCGAGTACTCGGATGCCGCCAGTCTCTCCCGCGCTGTCGAACGCATCACACCCGGAATCAGAACCGCGACGATCGTCACCGATGATCTCCTCGCCGGACAGACGCCCATCTCGCTCGCCTCTCGCCTCCGTATGGCGGGCGTGCAGACCGCGCTCATCGCCCGGGGCACTTCGATCCCCTCCCGCTTCCTCGCCCATGATCCCGGTGCCGATTCGCGCGAGGCCGCCAACGCCAGCGTGCTCGAATCCCGCCTGCTCGCCTGCTCCGACCTGGTCATCGGCACCACCGAATCCATGGTCGACGACATCTGCTGGCGCGATCGCATCAATATCTCGCGGACCGCGATCGTGCCCGGACATGTGCTCACGCCCCGTGAACTGAGCGAGTTGCCCCGCGAAAAGACCCGCATCCTGTACTGCGGCCCGCTGATCTCTCGCAAGCGCGTCGACATCCTGCTCCGCGCCGTTTCCTTGCTCCCGGAGCCACTGAGCCGCGAGGTCTCGATCGAGATCATCGGCGAAGGCGATCAGGGGCAGGCGCTCCGGGGTCTCGCGAGCGAACTGGGCGTCAACGCGATTTTCCAGGGCTGGATCAGCCATTCCCGCCTGCTCGAATCGATGGCCAAGTGCACGCTCTACGTCGACGCGTCGGCCCTTGAGAATCAGCCCCGTGCACTCCTCGACGCGATGAGCACGGGCGCACCGATCGTTGTTGCGGACATCCGGGGTCTTCGCGATCTCGTACAGACCGGCGTCACCGGCATCCGCGTTCAGCCCGAACCCGAAGCCTTTGCACAGACCATCGAAGGGCTTCTGCAGGATGAAGATTGGCGCCAGACGCTCGGCGCGGGAGCGGCACGATTCATCCATTCCCAGCTCACGATCGAGCACGTCGCGCCCCGCCACCTTCAAGCCCACGCGCTCGGCCACGCTGTCGCCCGCGCTCGACCCAACCCGATCTCGCGGCTTTCCGAAATCCGCCTGCTCGTCTGCGACTTTGATGGCGTCTTCACAGACAACCGCGTCCTCACGACTCAGGACGGTCAGGAGGCCGTCGTCTGCTCCCGGGGCGACGGCATGGGACTCGAGATGCTCCGCAAGTCGGGCATGTCGATCTTCGTGCTCAGCAAGGAAGCAAACCCCGTCGTTGCCGCCCGCTGCCGGAAACTGAAACTCGATCATCTCCAGGGCGTCGACGACAAGCTCCCGGCGCTCCAGAGGCTCGCGGCAGACAAAGGCCTCTCTCCCCGCCAGATCGCCTACGTCGGCAACGACACCAACGACCTCGGCCCGCTCTCCTGGGTCGGCCTGCCCGTCGTCGTCGCCGACGTCCACCCGGATGTGCTGCCCCGGCTCAATCGCTCGGACACGTTCGTGCTTTCAAACGATGGCGGCAAGGGCGCGCTCCGCGAACTCTGCGATCTGCTGCTCGCCCACCAGCCCAAATAACCCCGCCGCTCACGCCACGTCCCAAAAAACAAAACACCCGGCGCTCGAGAGAACGCCGGGTGTGTCAGAAACTCGCGCGAACATACGCACGATGAAATCTTGTGTTCGTCACGTCCCGCGCTTGGCTTTCATCACAATGTTCGGATTTCCAGCCCCTCACGAGATCGCAACGAACAGGAATGTCGAGCCGTTCACCACTTGAGCCAGCCATCGTCGAGAACGATCAATCCGCCCGGATAGGCCGGATCGTCCACGGTGATCGAGGCCACCCGTCCGGTCACAAAGCCCCGGCCCTGCCTGGGCGGTGTGTTCGAGTCGCCCGTACCCCGCACGATGATCGTGGGCCGATAGCCGCTGCTCAGGGAATCGATCGGGCGGCAGCGAATCTCTCGCACGCCCCCGTTTTCCTGCACGCCCTCAAACGTCACCGGCCAGGCCTGCGCCGGTGTCCTTCCAAGAAACGATTCCGCGGCATTCGCCCGCGCATCGCCCGATTCGGCCCGGATCACACTGATGATCGATGCGGGACTCTGCGACCGATCCATGACGCCCGAAGCGCCCGCAGACTGGAACACAGTTGACGGACCGGGCTGAGGCTGCTGCACCGGCTGCTGAATCGCCTGGGGCTGCGGAACAGAGGTCTGCACGATCGTGGTCGGATTCGGATTTACGAATGTGACGACCTGCGAAGGCGCCGAATACACCACCGGCTGCGCAACGGGAGCCGAGGCGTACACCGTCTCCGAAATCACCGGTGCCGACGAGTAGGAAACAAAGCCCGCGCCGTTCGACCCGGCCACACCCAGCCCGACGCTCAATGACGGTTGCGAAACGACGTATGACGGCGACGAAACGAACACCGGCGACGGAGCCACGATCACGGGCACAGCGGGCGCGAACACCGGAGCGCAATACGGCCGTCCCCAGCCCCAGCCCGGCCTTCCGTAGAACGCGGGTGCGCAGTACGGTCGAGCGATCGGTGCGCAGAAAGGCCTCGGAGGCGGGCACCAGCCCCGTCCGCCATAAAACCCGCTGCTATACGAGCCACCCACAAACGACCCGCCGTTGGAAACCCCAACAGAAACGCCCCAGCTCGTTCCCCCGCCTCGACTGCCACCCCAGTTGTTCCCACCTCCGCCCCAGTTGCCCCCTCCTCCGCTCCAACCCCCACCTCGCCCGCCGCCCGCAAAGGCGATAGGGGCGAGAAGCGCCAGGCCGGCGCAGAGGGCAAGGGCGCGTCCTGCGGACGAGCCGCGGGACGTGCGCGTGCGGTTACCTGTTTCGAACGACTCGGACCCAAGTTGGCTGTTCATGGCTGCTCTCACAACCCCGTTGGCCGCTGATTCCCTCCAGGGAGCGCGGCGCGGTCGTGCGTCACCACCAGATACTACGGAGCAGAACGCACTTTGTTTCATGCGAAAAACGATTTGTTTGTGCGTACTAGCAAATCCGGCGTTCTGCGGAGGGACCGGAATCCAACCGAAGGTCAAATCGCAGTTATAGGACGTATTCGGTGCCGTTGCCGCATCGGGGTACGGCATCCATCATCCAAAGGGCCGAATGGGGCAAGGCCCCGGAATAGGACTGAGGCATGATCAAGATTCGCGATGCACAGACACGAGGCCGCACCAAGTGGGGCTGGCTGGACTCTTGGCACACCTTCAGCTTTGGACGCTACATCGATAGGGCGAATACGCAGTTTCGGTCGCTCCGGGTGATCAACGACGACTTCGTCGCGGGCGGGGGCGGGTTCGAGCCCCATCCGCACGAGGACATGGAGATCATCTCGTACATCGTCAACGGGCGACTGGCGCACAAGGACTGGATGGGCGACGACGGCACGCACGCGCACGAGGGCGGCGCGGGGAGCGTGCAGGTGATGACGGCGGGCACGGGGGTGACGCACAGCGAGTTCAACCCGTCGAAGACCGAGGCGATGCGGCTGCTCCAGATCTGGATCCTGCCCGACAAAGAGGGCCACAAGCCCGCGTACGGGCAGCGCGATGTGCCGCAAGAAGAAAAGCGTGACAAGCTCGCGCTTCTGGTATCCGGGCAGTTGGGAGACGCGGCGCTGAAGATCAACCAGGATGCGCAGATGTTCGCGACGGTGCTTTCACCGGGCAAGAGCGTCTCGCACAGGCTGGCGCCGGGACGCGGGGCGTATGTGCAAGTTGTTGATGGTTCGATCGAGCTCAACGGGCACGAGATGAAAGCGGGCGATGGCGCCGCGATCGAGGATGAGCGGTCGGTGACGTTGACCGCGAAGGCTCCGTCGGAAGTTCTGCTGTTTGATCTGGCTTAAGCAGGAAAGAAAAGGGTCCCACGGGCTCCATGCGACCCGTGAGACCTTTTTGTTTGCGCTTCAAACGCAACGGGTTGCCGTCTACTGCTTCGACTTCTGTTTTTGCTTCTGCTTCTGCTGCTCGCGCTTCTTGGCCTTTTCCTTCTTTTCCTTTTCGGTCAGCACGGGCTCGGGCACGCGCAGGCGATCGAGGATGAAGGCCTGGACAAACGCCTCTTCGCGGAGAGCGGCGTAGCGATCGGCCATGCCGCCGTGTCCCGCATCGAGCTCGATCTTGAAGAGAACCTCGTTTGAGCCGGTGTTGTTCTCGCGGAGTTTCTGGGCCCACTTGGCGGGTTCCCAGAAGCTCACGCGCGGGTCGTTGAGGCCGCCGGTGAGCAGCATGCTCGGATACTTGGCAGGGACGGTGTTGTCGTACGGCGAGTAGCTGAGGATGTACTCGAATGCCGCGGCACTGGCCTCGGGGTTGCCCCACTCGTCGTATTCGGTGACCGTGAGGGGGAGCGTGCGATCGAGCATGGTGTTGACCACGTCGACGAAAGGGACTTCGGCGACGACAGCCTCGAACAAGTCGGGGCGCATCGTGGCGGCGGCACCGACGAGGAGGCCACCTGCGGAACCGCCCCGGATCGCAAGATGCTCGGGCGACGTGTACTGGTTCGCGACCAGAAACTCGGCGCAGGCGATGAAATCGTTGAACGAGTTCTTCTTGCGGAGGAGCTTGCCGTCTTCGTACCACGAGCGGCCCTTGTCGCTGCCGCCACGGGCGTGGGCCTCGGCGAGCACGAAGCCCCGATCGAGAAGAGAGATATCGGAAATCGCGAAAGAAGGAGCGGCGGAGATTCCGTATGCCGCGTATCCGGTGAGGACCGCGGGGGCGGTTCCGTTGCGGACAAGGTCTTTTCTGTGGGTGATCGTGAGCGGGACCATCTGCCCATCGGGGGCTTTGACCTGCACCAGTTCCACTTTGTACAGAGAAGGGTCATAGTCGATGACGGGCTGCTCCTTGAGCAGCTTTGATTCGCCCGAATCCATGTCGAACTCGTAGACGGACGATGGCGTGATCGGCGAGGTGTAGATGTACCGGTAGTGCTTGACGTTGTATTCGACGTTCACCTCGGGGGCGATCGAATAGGACGGTTCGGTGGTCGGGATGTCCTGGCTCACACCGGCGTAGTTGCGGATGGCGATCTTGGGCAGGCCGCCTTGCCGGTAGAGGAGGGCCAGATATCCCTTGAACGCCTCGATACCTTCCAGCAGCACATCGCTCCGGCCCGGCAGCAGCTCGCGCCACGAATCCATGCCGGGCTGGTCGATCGGCGCCTCGACCAGTCGGAAGTTCGGCGCGCCGTCGTTGGTGAGAATGAGGAATCGGTTCTCGTGGTGATCGACCGAATACTCATGCCCCTTGCGGCGCGGCTCGATCATCGTGAGCTTGTTCTGTCCGAGGCGCGCGTTGAGGAAGCTCACCTCGCTGGTGTCCTTGCTCGCGGAAGTCACAAAGATGAACTTGCGGCTGCGTGAGAGCTCCACGCTCAAGAAGAACGCCTCATCCTTCTCGTGCAGGATGAGCGGGTCGCTTTTCGGGTCGGTCATAACGGTGTGGCGGAACAACTTGTCCGGCCGGTGCGTCTCGTCCAGCGTGGTATAGAAGATGGTCCGGCCGTCCGCGGCCCACGCGAGGTCGCCGGAGACGTTTTCGAGTTTCTCGGGAAGGTCGCGGTCACCCCGCAGGTCGCGGAAGGTGACGGTGTACTTCTCTTCGCCGTCCGGGTCGGTCGAGATCGCGGCGACCTGGCCGTCGGGCGAGATTTCGATCACGCCGACATGAAAGCTCTTCAGGTCCTTGGCCGCCTCGTTCGCGTCGAAGATGACCTGCTCTTTGGTGTCTTTGACCTCGGGGTACGCCTTGCGGCAGTAGATCTTGTACGGCTTGCCCTCTTCGGACTTTGTGTAATACGTGAACGCGCCGTCGCGATAGGGGACGGACATATCGGTCTGCTGAATGCGATCGAGCGATTCGTCGTAAAGCGTCTGCTGACGCTCGGCGGTTCGGGACATGAAGTGATCGCAGTACGCCCGCTCGGCCTTTAGCAGGTCCATCACCTTCGGGTTCTCGCGCTGGCGCAGCCAGTTGTAATTGTCATCCAGCACGATGCCGTGAATAGGCGTCTGGTGCGGGACTTTGTCCGCCTTCGGAGGCGTGAACTGCGCGAGCGCGCTCTGAATAAGAATGGCCGCGGCAAGGAAGAAGTGCGGGCGTTGGATCATCGAACAAGGGTATCCGATGCCGCAATTCTGATCACTTCGCGGGCACACGCCTTGCGACAAATACGCCGTTTGGCTGCACAAATCTCGCCTCGTCGAATGCTCCACCCGATCCCGCAATGAACTGAATCGTGAACCCCGGCAGCGTTTTTATCCGGAACGTGGCGTTGCGCGTCGGCTCGAGCTCGTAGACGGGCTGACCCGGAAGCGTTGCGGTGAGGGTTGACCCGACGAGCGCGAAGCGAACGGGCTGTGCTTCGATCGCGAATTCACCGACAAGCTGATGAAGGAACGTTGCGTCGCTCAACTTCGCATCGCCGAGCCGAGTGAAGGTAAAGGGCTCTTCAGCCGGTTCCATCGCGGCACGGACGCCCACGATCTCCCCATCCGTACCGGTCACAAAGTCAAGTTTGAAGGATTCAAAGAAGAACTCCTTCTCGGATTTCCTGCCGCTGAAGATGTCGTAGTGCCAGTGTTCGAGCGGCGTGACGATGCCGTTGTAGATAAACGTCAGCTCTTTACCAGTCGCGTCTTTCTCGATTGTGAGGACCCCGTAGCCCGGGTGCTCGAAGCGCCCGGTGTAATCCTCGAGCGGGTGCGAAGGCTGCGTGCCGGCCTTGCGCGTCGCGGCCAGGGCGGTCTTTGCTTGCTTGGCCTGCGTGCGTGCCGACGCGACCTGCGCGAGTGATTGCCCGCTCCAGTCGATCGCGTTCATCCCGGTGAGTCGATCAAAGATGTGGCGCGTCGCGGCGTCGGGCAGCCCGCTTCCATTCATATTGCTGAGGACAACCACGCCGAGCTGCTCGCGGGGCAGGATAGAAACCATCGCGGTAAAGCCATCGATGTTGCCACCGTGATGGAGACGGCGGCGACCCCGGTACGCCTCGACAAACCAGCCCATCGCGTAGCCGACCGGTATCACTTCGGGATTGTCGGTCGGGCCGCCACCCATCGACATCTGGGGCGTCATGAGCTCCTTCAGCGTGGCGGCCTGAATGAGCCGCTTGCCCTCGAATGCTCCGCCCGCAAGGTTGAGCCGCACCCAGTTCGCCATTTCCTTGACGGAGGAGTTGATCGAACCGGCGGGTCCCATGGCCGCGATATCGCGGAAGCTGAACCGGACGACGTCGTCGGTCTCGAAATCCTGTCGGTAGCCGAGCGCGAAATCCGAGTCCTTCTGTGAGTCGTCGTTGTTCAGGGTCGTGCGCTTCATGCCGAGCGGAACGAGAATCCGCTGGCGGATGTTCTCTTCCCACGTCTTGCCCGTCAGCTTTTCCTCCATGCAGCCGGCGGTCATGTACATCAGGTTGTTGTACTGCCACTTGCTGCGGAGGTCTTGGTTGTTGGGCAGGAAGGCAAGGCGGCCGAGCAACTCGGCCCTTGTGCGCGGGGTGTTGGCGTACCAGAGCCGATCGTGCCCGGGCAGACCCGAGCGATGCGTGACGAGGTCACGCGGGGTGATGCGTTCGGTCGCAACGGCATCGAAGAGTTTGAGCTCGGGCAAATACGTGCGTACCGGCTCATCAAAGTCGAGCTTGGCTTCATCGGCGAGCTGGCCCATGACGAACGTCGTGAAAGCCTTCGTGGCCGACCCGATCGGGAAGAGCGTGTTCTCCGAAACCGGGAGCCTCTGCTCCGCATCGCGGAAGCCAAACCCTTTGGCGTACACAATCTCGTCACCCTTGATGATGGCGACTGCCATGCCGGGGACTTTCCAATCGATGATCGCTTTCGCCAGAAACTCATCCAGCCCCGCGAGCGAATCGGTGAGAGCCTTTGACGAGTCGCCGCGGGTGATCTCGAAAGGGAAACTACCGCCTCCCTGACGGAAGTCACCCGAGATCGTCTTGCCGTCGGCGCTGCACTGACCGGAAAAAGTCGGGCCGCCACCGATGCCGGCGACTTCCTTGATTCGGAACGTCACTTTCGCCGGCGATGAGCCCGCATCGACCGCGATCGCTTCCAGTGGCACATCCTTCACGCCCTGTGTGGGGATCGAGATGACGCCCGCGGTGTTCGACGAAAACCGCAGAACAAACTCGAGTTTGCCCGCCGGGGTGGTGACTGCACCGGACCAGTTCCCGGCGAGTTCCAGCGCATCCGCCGCGGCAAGCGAAGCCGAAACAGCGCCGAACCCGTGTACGCTGCCGGTGATTGCCGATGCGAAGAAGCTGCCCAGCCCAAGGAGCAAGCCCACGCGGGGAAGTGCGCTCGGACGGCGGTGAGCGGTCGCCTGCGGCGGGCGGAGGTGCTTGGAGAGATTTGGCTGCGGAATCGTCATGGCATCCCCTTGAGAATCGACCGGGCATGCGTCTGCACCGGGTGGGCAAGATACCGCGAATGCGGGAGTGAGTTGCGAT
The DNA here is from genome assembly GCA_016793015.1 of Phycisphaerales bacterium. Lineage (GTDB taxonomy): Bacteria > Planctomycetota > Phycisphaerae > Phycisphaerales > UBA1924 > JAFEBO01. The sequence goes on along the minus strand of JAEUJD010000134.1, from coordinate 12,352 downwards.
CTCCCCGCCACCACGCGGCGTTTGGTCGGTATCCGAAGGGCTGCTTTTCCAGCATCCGAGCCGTGTACAGGCATCGGGGCAAGGATGCAATATAATGTGGACGGAGATTTCACGGGCGCCATTTACGGAGATTCGCATGAAATTCGCACCGCTTGCTCTTCTTGTCGTTGTCGGCCTTGCCTCGCCTGTGCTTGCGATCGAAGACTCGCCGAAACCCGCGGCGGCATCCAAGGCAGCGCCCGAGGTTCAGATCGGCTCGCTCACCGTGGGCGACAAGGCGCCCGCGCTTGCGATCAACAAGTGGGTCAAAGGTGCGCCGGTCACGGCGTTCGCGCCGGGCAAGGTCACCGTGGTCGAGTTCTGGGCGACGTGGTGCGGCCCGTGCAAGGCGAGCATGCCCCACCTTTCCGAACTGCAGAAGCAGTACAAGGACAAGGGCGTGACGATCATCGGCGTCACGAGCGTCGATCCGCGCAACTCGCTCGCCGGTGTCGAGAAGATGACCACTGAAAAGGGCGACACGATGGGGTACACGGTCGCCTGGGATCAGGATCGCCAGACGACCAGCGCGTACATGCTCGCGGCGGCGCAGCCGGGAATCCCCACGGCGTTCATCGTGGACCAGACGGGAACGATCGCATGGATCGGCAGCCCCTTTGAGATGGACGAGCCTCTCTCGAAGATCGTCGCGGGCCAATGGGATGTGGCGGCGGAGCGCAGCCGATTCGAGCCTGAGCAACAGGCAAACCTGGGGTCTATGCGGTTCTCGATGGCGACAAGGAAGAAGGATGCCGCGGGAATGCTCGAGCACGGCCGTGCGCTGATCGAAGCCCGCGGGGCGGATGCAAGCACGTTGAACATGGTCGCGTGGTCGATTGTTGATCCCGGTCGCGGGATCGACTTTGCCGCGAACCCCAAGCTGGCCGAATTCGCCCTTGATGCGGCGAAGCGGGCGAGCAGCGCCACGGGCAACTCGGATGCCGGCACGCTCGACACGCTGGCATGGGCGTACTTCGCGGCGGGCGACAAGGCCAATGCCATCGCGACCGAGAAGAAAGCCATCGAACTGGCGAAAGACGACGAGATGAAGAAAGAACTGGAAGGGTCGCTCCTGAAGCTCCAGAAGTAACATTCCGATCCGGATCGAATACCGAACCAAGAAGCCCCGGAGCAGCCGCTCCGGGGCTTTTCATTGGTTCATCCGGGATCTGCGGGGCGTTTGATCGCGTTCCAGAGCGCGCATTGAACGTGGAAGCAACCGCGTCCCTCGCTGCGCTTCGGGCTCGTACGGCATGGCGCAGGCGTCCTGCATTCGATGACAGGAAGCTGGCTTGCGCGACTGATCGAAGCAATCGATGGCTGGCCGCACATACCGGAACGGGGTCAAACCCGCAGTCCCCGGAAGCACCTTTTCATTTCGGAGGTCCCCACTTCGTGCAACCTTGCGGGTCCACTTCGGAAATGCACTCGCGATGAACTCCTTCTTGCTCGTAGCGCTGCTCGGCTTTGCGTGTTCGGCGGACGATCCCCGGAGCGGGATGGGCCGATATCACGCCGGGGTGTGCGAGAACGGAGGTCCGGACTACACCGAGCGGCCGAAACTCTCCGTGCGCGAAACGCAGCCAACGCGGACGCTGCGAATCGGCGACAAAGCGCCCCCGCTGCACGTTGCCGAATGGAACTCGCTCGGGCCGGTCGAGCCCTTCAAGGAGGGCACGGCGTACGTCATCGCGTTCGTCCCATCGTCCAACAGCAAGATCGACGCTCTGATGGAGGCGATCTCAAAGCTCTCCGAGCGATTTGCGGACCAACCCGTGCGCGTCATGGCAGTCGCGGGCCAGGAACAGCGCATGAGCCTTGATTCGTGGCGGCGTAAGGCCGATTCGATCAAGGGCAACATCCGCTTTCCGCTCGCCTGGGACGACGGCGTGCGTTCCCGCACGGCATATCTGACGGCCTGCGGCGAGCAGCAACCCACCACGATCTTCGTCATCGATAAACACGGCGCAATTGCGTGGTATGGTCCGCCCGGCGCAACAACGGAAATCCTCAATGCCGTCCTGGCGGGAGTCTGGAACCACGATCAGGTGCGGCACGAGATGGAATCGGCAGAGGATCTTGGCTGGTTGCGGATCGAAGTCATTCGCGCGCAGCGAACCAAGGACGTCGAACGCATGGTCAAAGCCGGAGAGCGGCTGACCACCGAATTTCAGGATCTTCCGTCGATCGAGTTTGCCGAGGCCCTCGGCGAAGATCTGATGCAATTCGGAAACGAGATGCTGGAGACCGATTCGGTCTTCGATGCACGCAAAGAGCCCCGCCTGCGGGTCCTTCTGCTCGCGGCGGCAACGCGGGCGGCAAAGCTCGATCGCCACGAGAAGCCACGCTCGCTCGCGCTGCTGGCGCGGGCGCAGGCGATCAATGGCGACCGCGCAAACGCGCTGCGATCGGCACGCAAGGGCCTTGAACTCGCTGAGGCCGCGCTGCCCCCGGATAGGGATCTGATCGACCGGCTGACGAAAGACGTCGCGGAATACGGAACACCCTGAGCGCGGCGCTCAAGCGCACGAGCGAGCCGCGCGACATCGCGAGAAATCGCCCAGATCAGAACGGCTTCTTGGTCGGATTCACAACCAGGTTGTCACGCCCCAGGATGAACATGTCCGCAACCTCGATGGCCTCGGCAAAGCTCTCGCGTGCTTTGCCGCCATCGACAGCGCCCGCCAGCACCTGCCCGCGTTCGAGATGTTCGACCGTGGGGATCGCATCGCCGGTGACGAGCACTGTGAACCGTGCATCCTCGAGCAAGATGCCGCAGAGTCCGGGCGTGACGCCGGGCAGCGGGAAGAGTGCGACGCGATCGGCGAGGCGATCGGGAGCGACCTTGCAGCGCTGGAGCACAGCAACATCGCGCGAGAGCACATCCTTCAGAACCTGATCTTCCTCGTCGTCGGGATTCAGTTCTTTCAGCCGCTGAGCGATCGGCACACCCACGCCTTCGCGCTCGGCTTCGGAGATCCACCACGATGCGTGCGCAAACGCTCCGATTCCCCGGCGGCAATCGCTTTTGAAGCTGGTGAGAAAGACATCGGTGATCTGCGATACCGCGAGGTTGGCACGCTCGGCCAGACGCGCATTCAGAATCTGCTCCGGAAGGCCGGGATCGATGAGTATCCGCTTGTCGCCCGAGACGATCAGCGTCGTCGTCGCGTGGCCGGTGCGCACCTGACCCTTTTCGCCCCATAATGGATGCGCCGGAAGTGTCCCGATGCTGATGACTCGCCAATCCATGGATTAAACCTCTCGCGCCTGGCCGGACGACCGCAACTCTTCGAGAGCAGGGTGCCGCTGCGCTTTTTTCTCTCGCAGTCTTTCAACGATCAGGGCCGGAACCATCGCGGTCAGCCCGGTCAGGTCTTCGCCCATGGCGGTGATCTGCTTGATGAGCGAACTGCTGGTGTACGCAAACGTTTGCCCCGCGACCACGAATGCCGTCTCCAGCCCCGCGACTTCACGGTTTGTGATCGCCTGCTGCACTTCGTACTGCAGATCGGAGAGATTGCGCACGCCCCGAAGCAGTGCCGCGGCACCCGCACGCCTGGCGAAATCGACGGTCAAACCGTCGAACGCCTGCACGCTGACAGCCGCACCATCGGGTTCTTTCTTAACAAGCTCTTCCACGAGCGCCCGGGTCATTTCCAGCCGTTCGGCCGCAGTGAAAAGCTGGTTCTTGGACGGATTCCGCCCGACCGCGACGATTAATTCATCGAACAGACGACGCCCACGCCGGATGACATCGAGGTGCCCGAAGGTGATCGGGTCGAAGCTGCCGGGGTAGATCGCAAGGTGCTTGCGATGCGGGGGGTGAGGCGTCGACGGGGACATGTCGGAAGGGTAGGAACCGGCGCGTTATCTTGTGGCATGAAATCGCGGGAGGAACAGCCCTGCGCCGGCGATGCACGAGGAGTGCGGGTCGCCCTTTTCACCGACACGCTCGGCGACGTGAACGGGGTTTCCCGGTTTCTGAACGACATCGCCGATCGATCGCTTGCCTGTGGCCGCTCGCTGCACATCTTCACCAGCACGCGCATGCCGATTCGCGACTTGCCGAATCTGCACAACATCCGCCCCCGTGCCGCGGCCTGTTTACCCGGATACCGCGACCTCGAGATTGTGCTGCCGGCGCTCCGAAGGCTTTCCCGGGCGATGCGATCGTTCCGGCCCGATGTCATCCATATCAGCACGCCCGGACCGATCGGCCTCGTGGGTCGGCTGATCGCCTCGCGCCATCGCATTCCGCTGGCGGGTGTCTACCACACCGATTTTCCGGCGTATGTCGACCACCTTTTCGACGATGCGGCGCTCACCCGTGTTGCTCGGGCCGCGATGCGTCGTTTTTACCGCCCGTTTCAACTCGTCTTCTCACGCAGCGCGGAGTACGGCGCAGCGCTCGCCGGGCTTGGGATCGAAACCCATCGACGAGTGCGTCTCCATCCCGGCATCAACAACGCCCGTTTTCATCCCCGGTTTCGCGATCCGGGTTGCTGGCCGAACCTCGGAATCCCCTCGACGGGCGTGAAGGTGCTGTACGTCGGCCGGGTCAGCATCGAAAAGAACCTTCCGCTGCTCACGTTGATCTGGAAGCGACTGCAAGCGATCGCGCCCGACCTCGATGCGCGGCTCATCGTCGTCGGCGATGGCCCGTACCGCTCCACCATGGAAGCCGATCTCGAAAGCTGCAATGCGCACTTTCTCGGATTTCGACATGGTGAAGAGCTCTCGCGGCTGTACGCCTCCAGCGATTTTTTCGTTTTTCCTTCCACGACTGACACTCTCGGGCAGGTCGTGCTCGAAGCGCAGGCGAGTGGGCTTCCCGCGCTGGTGACCGACACCGGCGGCCCGAAAGAAGTCATCAGAGACGACCTCGTCCAAGAGCCGACGGGATTCGTGCTTTCGCCTCGTGATCCTGCCGCGTGGGTGCGGCAGATCCATCGCCTCTGCACCCACGCTCCGCTCCGCCGGAGCATGGGGCACGCGGCACACTTGAACGCCCTGAACTACGCAATACAGGCTTCTTTCGATCACTTCTGGCAATGCCATGAGCGGCTTGCCCCGCAGGCCCAGCCCGCCGCCCGGATCGAGGCGAGGCCGCGAGCGGCCGAATCTCCGTCGCTCCAACTGGATAGTGTTCCCTCGTGACGACTCAAATTCTCTTCCTTCTGGTTGTCGTGGGGTTCTCATTCCTCCAGTGGCTGTTCAAGCACCTGGCGGCACAGGCAGAGAAACGCCGTGTGCAGCAGGCGCAGCAGCGGGCGGACCTTGATCTACTTCGAACCGGTCGCGCTGCCGATGCCTCCGAGCAATCGTCGCCGATTGATTCCGACGCGCGCCGGCGCGAGGAACTGGCGGAATTGCGACGAAGAGCTCAGGCGCGCCGTGAGCCCGAGAGCGGCACCTCCGAACAACAGGGTCGACCAACCGGCGCGACCCCACTCGAGATTCTGCTCGGTCTGCCTCCGGGAACGACTTCGGGCGGCACGATTTCGCCGAAATCCACGCGCTCTTCCGGCACTCCGCGGCCATCCACCCTGAATGCGCCCACGAAATCCCGTCAACAAAAGGACCGGGGCGACCGGGAAGCCAAACGCCGCAAGCAGGAGCAGGCACGCCTTCGTGCCGAGCAGGCCGCCGCTTCGATCCGCCGCCAACAGGAGATCGCCAGCCTGCAGGCCCGCACCGCCCGTGCCGCGGCACAGACGAGTGCGGTGAACCAACGGCTTTTACGCGATGCGAAGCCGGTGACTGCCGGGCACGCACCTCTGGGAACGATCGGCGTTGTGCCGCGTTCTCCGGCCGAATGGCGTCGGGCGATCGCGATGAACGAAGTGCTGTCGAAGCCGGTTTCGCTCCGCTCGTAGTTCACGAGCAGCCGATTCAATCAACGAGCCAAGGCCGGGTAGTCGGTGTACCCGTGCGAGAGATCGGCGCCGGGGCTGGGGTAAAACGTCTTGGCGTCCCAGGGCGCCAGTTCGGACCCGCGGCGGAACCGCTCGACCAGATCCGGATTCGAGATGAACGGCTTGCCGAAAGCGACCGCATCGAACTGCTCGCTCGCGATCCCCTCGTCGGCCTTTTCGCGCGAGTAGCCGGTGTTGGCGACGAGCGCGCCGCTGAACGCATCGCGGAACGCCGAAACGGGAATGTTGGGGCTCCCCGCCGCGATCGATTCGGCATCGGCCTCGCGGATTTCGAGGAACGCGAGCTCGAGCTTGTCGAGTTCTTCCGCGACGTACGTGTACGTTTCCAGGGGCGATGAATCGGTGAAATCGGAGGACCATCCGCTCGGGCTGAGACGCACGCCCACGCGGTCCGGCCCCCAGACGCTGACGAGCGCTTCTGCCGCTTCGAGCAGGAATACCGCCCGATTCTCGATCGAGCCGCCATACTGGTCGGTCCGCTTGTTGCTCGAATCCCGCAGGAACTGCTCGAGCAAATAGCCGTTGGCGGCGTGGAGCTGCACGCCATCGAAGCCGGCCTTCTTGGCGTTCGCTGCCGCGGTTTCGTACTCGCGGATGATGCGCTCGATCTCGTCGGTTTCAAGCTCGCGGGGGACGGGGTAGGGCTCGCGTGTTCCATCCGGCAGGCGGCACATGCCCTTTGCCGCGATCGCGCTCGGGGCGACGGGAGCAGCGCCGCCCACCTGATAGGCGTTATGCGAAATGCGGCCGACATGCCACAGCTGGCAGACGATCTTGCCGCCGGCGCGATGGACGGCATCGGTCACCAGCTTCCAGCCGGCCACCTGCTCGGGCGAGTAGATGCCCGGCGTGTTTGGATAACCCTGCCCTTCCTGGCTGATCTGGGTCGCTTCGGAAATGATCATCCCGGCGCCCGCGCGCTGAGCGTAGTACTCGGCGTTGAGGGCGTGCGGCACACACCCCGCACCGGCGCGGCAGCGGGTGAGCGGCGCGAGGATCGCGCGATTCTTCAGCTCCAAAGAGCCCATCCGGATCGGTGACAGCAGATTGAACATGTGGGGTCTCTTGGAACTTCGGGCGTCAGAATCGATTGTTTGGATGAATAGAGGCGGTGGAATGTCCCGACTCCGCAAGGGCTGACAATATGTGTCCGAAACGCGATTTGCCGCGATTTTGACTCGCCCGGTGCAAAGTTGGCCCGCGGATTTAGAACCGGGTCTTGCTTTCCCGCTCGGTCGGCTGGGCGGCGGCCTTGGAACGGGTGATCCGACCGGCCAGATCCTTCGCCGTGGAATCATCGAGCGGCAGCAACTGCTCGTACATCTTCTCGGCGGTCGCGTAGTCCCGGGCATCGATCGCGATGAGCCCACGGTTGAACCGGGGCAGCGTCGCTTTGTCCGACAACGCGATCGCTTTTTCGAGCGATTCCGACGCCTCTTCCATCAGACCGGCTCGAATCTGCGCGACGCCCAGCGTATTCCACGCATCAACGTTGCCGGGCTCCAGCTTCAGCGTGTTCCGCACGGCATCGACTGCCTCGAGCGGCTTCTTGTTGTCGCTCAGCAGCTGCGCGAGCTGCAACCAGTGCTTCGCGGACGGATCGATCGCAACGGCGCGACGGATCGCCGCTTCGGCTTCGTCGTGCTGCTTCAGACGGGCGTGCGCGAGATAGAGATTCGTCCACACCATCGCCTGCTCCGGCTCGAGCCGCGCCGCGATCTTGAGATGATCAAGAGCCTCGGCGGGCCGACCGAAGCGATTCAGGAGCGCGGCGCCCACGCCGGTCTGCGCGAGGAAGCGCTCGGGGTCGATGGCGATTGCCTCGCTGTAATAGAAGAAATACCGATCGACCTCGCCGCGTATTTCGCAGATCGTGCCCGCATATTCCAGCACGTCGGCGTTGCCGGGTTCAAGCTGATTGGCTTTCAGGATCGAAGCCATCGCCTTGTCGAGATCGTTGTCCACTTCGCGATAGATGACCGCAAGACGGTAATAGACCTCAAGCTCGCTGCTCCCCGCCTTTGCCAGGTACAGCAGGTGCTCCTTCGCTTCGGGAATGCGCTCGTGCGTGCGTAGGAGCGTGGCGAGTTCGAGCCGCTCGTCGGGCTGATCCGGATCGAGCTCGAGCGATTTCTTCCATGCTTGGGCAGTGCCCGAAGCGTCGCCCTTGGCCTCCGCCACCCGGGCAATCACGTTCCAGCTCCGCGGGTCGTCGGGCGCGACCTTGACCGCCCGGTCCGCTAGCTCCGCCGCTTCGTCGTTCCGCTTCGCGTTCAGCGCGCACTGCGCGCTCAGCCGGAGCAGGGGCGGGGACTCGGGAAATTCGGAAAGCCCCTGCGCCGCCACGCGGCACGCCTCGTCTTCCTGCTCCGCATCGTATAGATAGTTCACCAGACGCCGGAACGACTCGCTCTCCCGGCCGGGCATGGTGATCAGTATCCGCAGCTGCTCGATCGCCTCGGCGTTCAGGTCGCGGCGCTTGCGGTTGATCGCCACGTTCAGCCGGTACGACGTGTTCCCGGGCTCGAGCTCCGCCGCCTTGTCCCACCACTGCGCCGCCTCGTCGTCGCGGCCGAGACCGCTCAATGAGTACGCGAGCCAGTAGGAGCAGGCGGCGCACTCCGGATCAAGCTCCACTGCACGCCGAAGGTGCTCCACCGACTCCGCGTACTGCTGCATCTCATTGAGAACTCGCCCCGCGGCCTCATGGGCCATCGCAAGATTCGGGTCGATCGCAATCGCGGCACGGGCCGCTTCCAGCGCCGCCACGTTCCGGCCCTGATCCGCGTACACGTTCGCGAGCTTGGCATTGGCAACCGCTGCCTCGCCTCCCGACTTCGCGGCGTCCTTGTAATAGACGGCGGCCCGGTCCGAATCGCCCGTTGCAAGCGCCGCGTCACCGCCCCGAATACCCGGGGAATCCGAATGCCCGCCCGCGCATCCGACCGCAAACCCAATCGCCAAGGCACCAAGCACAAGTGCTGTTGCCGTCCGAAATCCGCACATTGCAAGAAGATAGAAACGCATCCGCAGAGAATACACACCCCGCCGGTTGACACGGCCCGCAGCTCCGATACGCTGTTCCCGTCTTCGGTGCCCCCGTCTCAACCACGCGGGCAAAGAGGGAAGTGTGGTGCGGCTGCCGGCTTCACAGCCAATAGCCAATTCCACCGCGGACGCGCCGCCGTAACGGGACACGCCGCAACCCAGGGCATTGGTTTCCTTCGATGGATCCAGTGCCAGCCACTGCGATCGACGGACCAACTCCGGTCCGACGAAATCGCGGGAAGGCGGGTTGCGGATCGCCCGGAGCCGGAAGACCTGCCGAGAGACGCCTCGCGGGATGTTCCCGTGGGGCTGACTGGCGGCCCTCGCGATTTTCGGGGCGGCTGGTGCGAGCGCTCTCGCCTGCCCCCGGCAGCGTCGCTTCCACCCGCTTCAACGCTCCGAAACAGGTCCGTGCCTGTGCGCTTTCCTTGCGCTCGGCCCGAACTCATCCGCGATCTGCCGCCTTCTTCGTGGCATCGGGGGCCGTCCCGCGCGAATCGGGATGAAGTGCCGTGCGGCGTTTTCGCGCCGCTTCGGCGAGGAGTTTGGAGATGGCTCGAGTTTCAGGCTTTGGTGTTCTGGGTATTCGCGGCGCGGCTGCCGCGGGGGTGCTTGTTGCGGCTTTCGGCGCTCAGGCAAGCCCTTATGCGACCGGCTGGCTGGGGTACAACCCAGGCTCCAATCCGAACGCGACGTATGCGGACCCGAATTCGGCGCTCGGTTCGCCCACGCGCTTTACGGGTGTGCAGTTCAACTACGAGGGCGCTGTCAATCCATTCTTCGCTCCGTTCGATCCGCAGGACATGGTCGCGATCTCGCCGGGCGGATCGCTGACGCTGTCCTTCGATCACAACGTGTACAACCGGCCGGAGAATCCGTTCGGCATCGACTTCAACGTCTTTGGCAACTGGTTCTACCAGGAGGTCGGCGGCGTCGCGGTCTCGAAGTACGGCGCGATCGGCGGCAAGATCGAAGTTTCAAAGGACGGAAGCGATTGGCGCACCGTTCAAGTCCAATTCACCGATGGTTTCGCCACGCTCGGCTATGTCGACACCTTCATCACCGACCGGGCACCCGCCGGCAACATTCCGACCGATTTCACGAAGGCGGTTGATCCCAGCTTGAACCCAATGGGAAAGACGCTCGCCCAGATCATTGCAGGCTACAACGGCAGTGGAGGAGGCACGGGCGTCGACATCGACTCAACCGGACTCGACTTCATCCGTTTCGTTCGACTGAGTAACCCGGAGACAAACACCGGCAATCTGTACCTCGACGGAATTGCTGCGATCCCGACGCCCGTCACGGCGTCTCTCTTTGTCATCGCCAGCATCATCGCGCCCCGCCGGAGGAGAGCTTGATCCGACGGGTTTCAAACTCGCCCACAGCCCGCGCGACAGCGCGGGTTGTGGCTTTGGCAGAGGGCAGCGGACTTGCAGATTCGCAGATCTGCAGATCACCGGTCGGCACGATATCGCCAGCTCTCTTGTCTTCATCTGCTGTTCTGCTGTTCTGCTGTTCTGCGCCTTTCTTGTCGACATCGTTCGCACAGGGAACATGGGCCACCCTCGCCTCCGACTCCGCCCGCACCGCAACGACAAGCCTGCCCTTCCCCTCGCTCGTCTCTCCGGCCTGGACCTGCTCGAAAGACGAGAACAACCGCACCATCACCTTCGTCGCTCGCGCGGGCGTTGCGGTCGGGCTGCACTTCGTCTACACGACCGGATCGGTCAATGAACCGGGCGGCACGACGTGGAAGCTCTTCGCGATTTCCCGCCGCACCGGTGCGATTGCGTGGTCGCTTCCGATCGATGCGCCCGAACTCGAAAGCACGGTGACTCCGGCAATCGACGAACGCGGCGCGAACGTCATTGCGTCGGGTGGGTCTTCGCTCTACTGCGTTTCGCTCTACGCGCCCACGCTCCGATGGAGCACGCAGCTCGACAACCCCATCGTCAACGCTTCGCCCGTCATCGCACGAAGCTGGCGCGGCACAGGTCGGCTCTTCATCACCGACTACGACGGCTTCGGCGATGCCGCATCGCTTTACTCGATCAGTCTTGACCCGCCTTCTGCTTCCAATCCGCACCAGCCCGGCGACATCCTCTGGGCCGCCCCGATCGGCGCATCCTCGGGCAATTCACCCGCCTACGACGCCAACACCGATCGCGTCTTCGTGGCCGCAGTCGGCCTGTACGCATCGAACCCCGGCAAGATCTTCGCGTTCCCGGCGCACGCACCGGGCGACAACACCGGCACGCCCCCCGTTCCGCTCTGGACATTCACAAACCCGACTTCAAACGGCTTTTTCGGAAGCCTCTCGCTCGATGCCTCGAACGACGCGATCGACGCCGCCACCTACGGCTTCTCCGGGAGCACCTCTTCCGGCAACCTCGTCCGAATCCGCGCAAGCACCGGTGCTCAACAGTGGTCGGTCACGTGCAACCGCAGCGCCTCGATCCCCATCCGCCTGCCCGGAAACCGCCTCGCGCTCTCGACCGGCATCCAAGGCTTCGGTTCCGTCCCTTCGCTTCAAATCTTCTCCAGCACCGCATCGAGCGCCTCGCTCCTCTGGTCCAGCCACACCCGCACCTGGTCCGACTCCAACCACAACAGCATCATCGATTCCGGCGAGTTCACGCCCGCCGGAGGCTGGAACACCCAGCCCATCTACTCCTCCGCAACCAACCAACTCGCCGTCTGCGCCAACGACAACATCCTCCGCATCCTCGATGCCAATATCACCAGCCCCGCATCGCCCTTCACCGTCGTGCAATCCGCCCCCAACATCACAGGCTCGCCCTCAATCGCCGGCAGCAACCTCTACGCGATCGGCACCACCGGCCTCGTCGCCTTCGGCCCCGCTCCCGCATTCGTTGATGTAAACACCGACGGCATCTTCGACATCGAAGACCTCTACGCCTGGGAGCAATCCCGGGGTAGCCGTGACGTCAACGGCGACGGCCAAATCAACCTCGCCGATCGAGATCTCCTGACCTCCCTCCTCCGCGCCAACGAGACGCAGGAACAGGCGGAGGGAAGGCGATGAAAGGCATCTACCACAGAGGCACAGAGACACAGAGAAGAGAAGCATTGTCCAAGGCAATCGGTCTTTCTCGATCTCATCGTCTCACACAAGCTCTCCCCTTTCCTTCTTCTCGCCTTCCTCTGTGCCTCCGTGCCTCTGTGGTGAAAGTCTCCTCCGCCGCCTTCACACTCATCGAACTCCTCATCACCATCGCCATCATCGCGCTGCTCCTTTCAATCCTCACACCCACCCTCCGCGGCACGCTCGCCGCCTCGCGCACCGCCAAGTGCCTTTCCAA
>JAEUJD010000098.1 GCA_016793015.1 Phycisphaerales bacterium | reverse complement strand
CCAACCCCCTCCCTCGGGGAGGGGGCTTCTGAAGGGCGTAGGCTTGGCTCCCCGGCAGCGACCGGTCTAGGAGTCAACAGCCTTGCAACGCACGCCTCTTCACTCGTTCCACGTCGACAAAAAAGCCAAGATGGTGGATTTCGCGGGCTGGGAAATGCCCATGTTCTACTCGGGCATCCTCGAAGAGCACAACCAGGTGCGCAAGAGCGGCGGGATGTTCGATGTCTCGCACATGGGGCGTGTGAAGGTGACGGGTCGGCACGCGCGGAAGTTTCTGGAGAAGCTCTGCACCCGCAAGATTGTGGACATGGTGCCCGGGCAGTGCCGCTACTCACTGGTGTGCAACGAGCAGGGGGGCGTGAAGGACGACATCATCGTCTACCGGTTTGATGAGGACGATTTCCTGCTTGTGGTGAACGCGAGCAACCGCGAGAAGCTGCTGCCTCACTTTGAAAAGGTGAAGGGCGACCTGCAGGTGAAGATCGACGACCAGACGCTGAGCACGGCGATGGTCGCGATGCAGGGCCCGAAGGTGATGGACATGATCTCGAAGTTTTCGAGCGAGATCCCGACGCTGAAGCGGTATCGCTTCACGACGAAGAACCTGATGATCATGAAGGTGATCGTCAGCCGCACGGGGTACACGGGGGAAGACGGCGTCGAGGCGATTCTGCCGTCGATGTTTGTCGGGATGGCGATGAAGTTGATTCTGAAGGACGTGGACATGAACTCGCCGGACGCAATCGTGAAGCCGGCGGGATTGGGCTGCCGCGACACGCTGCGGATCGAGGCGGGGATGCCGCTGTATGGGCATGAACTGGGCGAAGAGATCAACGCGCTCGAGTGCGGCGTGGACTTTGCGATCTCGCTTGATAAGCACGAGGGCGAGCGGGGCGAGCGGTTTGTCGGGCAGGACGCTCTTGAGGCGACGGTGAAGACCGGCATCAAGCAGCGGCTCGTCGGCATAGCGCTCGAAGGTAAGCGCTCGGCGCGGCAGGGCATGACGATCAAGTCCGCCGGCAAGGAAGTCGGCACGGTGACCAGTGGCTGCTCAAGCCCGACGCTTGGCTACCCGATCGCGATGGGTTTTGTCGAGCTTGGCGCGACGGAGTTGAACACGCCCGTGCAGATCGAGTGCGATCGCGGGACGTTCGAGGGCAAGGTGGTGAAGATGCCGTTTTACTCGCCGACGAAGAAGGGGTAGGGCGAACGGTCTCGCAGCAATTCAGTGAATAATAACTGAGGAGCGGTAATCGCATTGGGAGGCCGTGCGTGCTCGTCATATTTGGATACAAGCTCGTTCACAAACGGATGGGTCGAGCGGCGGATTTCTGTCCGGTCTGCTGTGAACTATCGCCATTCGACATCTGTGCTGTCCGTCAGGCATTTCATGTCTACTGGATTCCGCTCTGGCGGAAAGGGACATTTGCGCACGACGAGGTGTGCGACAATTGCGGCTTCTCGCGGCACATCAACCTCAGTAAATACGAAGCGATCTCACGGAACCCTCAAGCGGCGGCGTCTGAACTGCAGGCAGAAACGAATCCCGATTTTCGTGCTCGATGGAAAGAGCGTCTAGATTTGGAAGCTCGCATCCGCAATCGCAGAATTAACCCGGACGAGCGCAAGGCGATGCTCACGGAAGGATGGATGGCTGTCGCGGAGTATGCGGGGCCCGGTCAACCGCGGCCTCGGGTCAACGTCGGTGTGGGGCTATGGCTCCTCGCGGCGCTCGGCTTCTTGATCGCAATGGTGATTGCAGCGAGCTCGGGCAATCTGCGGAATCAATTGTTGATTGGTAGGATTTTCACCGCGTGCGCGGTTCTCAGTGTGCTTTTGGCAGGGTACTGCTTGGTGCGGGAGTTCGTTCGGTTTCGAAGCAAGAACTCGTACGATCTTTTGGCGAAGTGCTTTGAAAGGCTGGCGCCGACGGCCTCTGAGATCGAGGCGATTCGCAGCCAGGTCGATCCCCAGGCCACCAAGCAGCTCGCCAAGCTGAAGTCCGAACGGATTGTAAAACTCATCGAACAGAGGAAGATTCGCGCGGGTCCGACGTGACCATTTTGAAGCAAGATGCGACATCAGGATTGCGTGCATCGATTCTTCGCGCTGGAACTACCATTGAACTGTGGAAAATGCAGCGTGGCAACCCCGACCGCTTTCGGCATCGGAGATAGCCGGCGATCTTGTGAAGCCGGGACATCCGCTTTTTGGACTCGTCTGGATCAATCCCGAGCGGATGAGCGGAGCGCCTTGCTTCTACGGGACTCGCGTTCCGATCAAGTCTCTGTTTGATCACCTGAGCGGCGGCGACACGGTCGACCAGTTTCTGGATTATTTTCCGGGTGTGCAGCGGGAGCAAGTCGTAGCGGTTTTAGAACTGGCACTGGCGGGCATCGTGAATTTGGGCACGGCCGCTTGACGATGCTGCTGGACCATTGCGTACCGCGCCGCTTGGACGCCTCGGATGAACAAAAAACCTGCTCGGCGTGCGGACTCAAAGCGTCGAGCCGACTATTATTTTGCGCTCGGGCGGATGGCCGCTGGCGGGCGACAACTTGCGGTTGTGGCGGAATTGGCAGACGCGCTAGATTCAGGTTCTAGTGGGGTCACACCCGTGGAGGTTCGACTCCTCTCAGCCGCACTTGCATGATGAGGCCCGGCGTAATTGCCGGGCCTCTCTGCTTTTTGTGTTTTTGCGGCATCGCCCTTCTGGGCGGTGGGTGGGGGATCGGGGAAAGGCAAAGGCGAAGACGAAGACACCGCCCGGAAGGGCGGTGCCACTTGGCTGTGCCACGCGGTAACATGCGGACCATGGCGCTTTTGATGATTGGGATTGATGAGGCGGGGTTCGGGCCGATGCTCGGGCCGCTGTGTGTTGGGATGAGCGCGTTTCTGATTGAGGGATGGGAAGAGGGGGACCAGAAGCCGTGTTTGTGGGAGCGGCTGGCGGCAGGAGTCTCGCGCGATGCGGGGGATAAGCGCGGGCGGGTGGCGTTTGCGGATTCGAAGGAATTGAAACTGCCGAATAAGTCGGGCGTCGGTGGAACGGTGAAGCGGCATCCGCTGACGCACCTCGAGCGCGGGGTTTGGGCGGCGGTGACGAATCGTGATGGGGGGAGTTCGCCGGAATCGGATTCGGCGCTGCACGAGTTGCTCGGTGCGAAACTGCGCGGGCACGTTTGGTACGAGGGCGAGGCGTTGTCGCTTCCGGTTTCGGGTTCCGCGGCACAGATGGGGATCGCGGCGAACCTGATGGCGGGTGCGATGAAGGATGCGGGCGTGCGGATCGCGGCGACGCGCTGCCGCGTGATGGATGAGCGGGAGTTCAACGGGATCGTGCGCGACGCGGGGAACAAGGGTGAGGTGTGCATCGCGGCGCTGGCCGATCACCTGCGATTTGTGCTGAAACTGATGGAGAAGCATCCGGGTGCGGCGGTGCGGATCGCGTGCGACAAGCTGGGAGGGCGCGATGCGTATGCGCCGGTGCTGGAGAGGCTGCTGCCGGGATGGGAGTGCGTGATTCTGGAGCAGAACGGGGAGAGGTCGAATTATGAGATGAAGCGGCGTGTGAAAGACAAAGACCAACCCACCCGGAACGCCCTCCCTCTGGGAGGGGGCTTCCGGATTTCGTTTCAGGCAGAGGCGGAACAGGAGCATTTGCCGGTGGCGCTTGCTTCGATGATCGCGAAGTACGTGCGCGAGTTGGCGATGGTGCGGTTCAATCGGTATTGGTCGGGGCGGATGCCGGAGTTGAAACCGACGGCGGGGTACACGCTGGATGCGAGGCGGTGGCTGGCGGATGCGTCGAAAGTTGTGACGAAGGAGGAAAAGGCGGCGATGGTGCGGCGTGCGTGAAGGAGATGAACAGTTCGATCGGGTGATGCTGGATCTGGCGGCGAGAGTGGCCTGCCGCGCTGAGGGGTATGTGGGCGAGAATCCGCTGGTGGGGGCCGTACTGGTGCGGGAAGGGCGGGTGATTGGGATCGGGCATCATCGGCGGTTTGGCCAGTTGCACGCGGAACGGGCGGCGATTTTGGATTGCAAACGCCGGGGCGAGGATCCGCGCGGCGCGACGATGTACGTGACGCTGGAGCCGTGTGCGCACACGGGGAAGCAGCCTCCGTGTGCGGATCTGGTTATCGAGAGTGGAATCGCGGAAGTGGTGTGTGCGCGGCGCGATCCGAACCCGATCGCGGCGGGGGGTGCGAAACGGCTCGAACAGGCGGGCGTGCGGGTGCGGTTTACGAGTGCGAGCGGCGCGGCGATTGCGATTGCTGATCCGTTTGTGAAGCGGGTGACGACGGGGTTGCCGTGGGTGATCGCGAAGTGGGCGCAGACGATCGATGGGCGGATTGCCACACGCAGCGGCGAATCGAAATGGATCAGCAGCGATCGATCGAGGCGACGGGTGCACGCGATTCGCGCGCGGGTCGATGCGGTGCTGACCGGGATGGGCACGGTGCTCGCGGACAACCCGATGCTGACGGCGCGGGATGTGCGGCGGGTGCGAAGCCGGGCGATTCGGGTGGTGGCGGACAGCGATCTGGATATTCCCGAAGACAGCTCGCTTGTGAGGTCGGCGCGGGAAGTGCGGACGGTGGTCGCCTGCGAGAAAGAACTTGCAACGGCCGAGATCACGCGCGAGAAGCGGATGCGGCTGGCGATGGCGGGCGTGCTGGTGATCGGCGTTGCGCCGCGCGGATCAGGTATTGATCTGCGCGAGTTGCTTGCCGAGTTGCGAAAGCAGTGCGGCGTTTCGAGTGTGCTGGTTGAAGCGGGGCCGGGGCTGATCGGCTCGATGATTGATGGGGATCTGATTGATGAACTGCGGGTGTATGTAGCGCCGCTGATGCTGGGGGATGAGATGGCGAGGAGTGCCGCGGCGGGGCGGATTGCGCCTTCGCTGTCGGCGGCGCATCGGTATGAGTTGATGCGAGCGAAGCGTATCGAGAATGATCTTGAAGTGGTGTATCGGAGGCGGGGGCGGGGGTAGGGTGTTTGAGGAATAGAGAGAACGCGGAGATGCGGAGTGGGCGGAGATTCGCGGAGAGAAAAGGGATGGCTTTGCGTTTGGAACTAGGGACGCTTTGGCAGCGTGCGCAGCGTTGGCTGCGCGGTCATCAGCAGCAACTCGCTTTCCGCGGGAACCCGAAACCTTGCGCCGGGTAGGGCGAGATCGTTCTTGATAGAGGCGAAGCAGATTGCGGTGGCGGCGATCATGGGGCTGAGGGTGGAACTTGTAATGACGCCGATGGACTCGTCGCTTTCGAGCGGCAGAACCTGAGCGCCGGAGACAGGCTGAGGCATTCCGGCGAGGTAGGAGTCGTTGATGTCGTTTGGGTCGCTGGGTGCGCGTGCCGCGGCCTGGTCGGCGAGGAGCGCGACGAGCTTGCGCTTGGAGTGGCCACGCGCGTGCATGCGGGCGACGACTTCCTGGCCGAGGTAGCAGCCTTTGGTGAAACTGACGCGGTCTTCGATGACGCCGGTTTCGGCGGGGAGAGAACTGGGGCCGAAGTCGATGTAGTAGAGAGGTGTTCCGCCTTCGATGCGGGCGATGTTGAAGGCGTGCCAGCCACCGGGCCGGAGACGGACCTTGGCGGAGAGCTCGGAGGAGTTGGCGCGCTCGTGGACGTGTTCGTGCGGAAATCCGCGCTCGAGGAGGAGTTCGTAGATTGCGCGGGCGTGCTCGGCAGGGACGATGAGATCGACGCCGATCTCGCCCGTCTGGTCGCGGCGATCGACGATGACGTCGGCTTCGCCGATGCGGATGAGCGTGGAGTGATCGGGTTCGAGCGTC
This sequence comes from Phycisphaerales bacterium, assembly GCA_016793015.1. Taxonomy (GTDB): domain Bacteria; phylum Planctomycetota; class Phycisphaerae; order Phycisphaerales; family UBA1924; genus JAFEBO01. The sequence continues at coordinate 19,736 of JAEUJD010000098.1, read as the reverse complement.
GCGACAGCGGGACCCGAGGCGGCTGTTGTGGTCGCTGCGAGAAGCTCGAGAGCGGTGGGGCCGTGGAGCGCGAGTCGGTGCGTGGTCTGCGAACAATCGCGGATCGAAGCGTCTTCGGTGATGATGAAAGCGTTCAGGCCGTCGAGTGCGCGGTTCGCGGCGTGGGCATCGCATTCGAGGATGACGCGATCGGGCAGATTGATGATGCGAAGATCGGCATCGATTCGGCCTTTTCGGTTGAGCCAGAAGCTGGAGACGCTGACGAAGGGATCGAGCCACTTCTTCCCAGGCTTGAGTTCCTGCGTGACCATGCGGTTGAGGAACTCGAGGCGGTCGGCTCCGGTGACTTCGAGAACGGCGCGATGGGGGAGATCGAGGAGGAGGCAGCCTTTGCGGATGGCGGCGTACTCGAGGTTGAGTTCGCCGTAGGTGCCGACGATTTCGATCGGTGGGGACGGGGCTGGGACGGGTTTGGCGGCGGTTGACGCTTCCACTGGAGAGGTCGCCGCGGCGGAAGGCGCTGCTTCGTCGGGGCCGTATGGGAGCATCATCGCGTCGGCTTGATCGTGGAGAGGTTGGATTGGGCTTTGGCGGGCCATTGGATTTGAGTGTCAGGGGGAAGCGGGGGAGAGCGTATTGCGTGCCCAACATTTAGAAAAAATGCTCGCCCACCCCCAACCCCCTCCCTCGGGGAGGGGGCTTCAGAGGCGGATTCCGCAACGTCTGCGGGGAATCACGGTATTCTTGCGATCCCCTGCTCGCTGTTTCGGCCGCGGGCGGCGTTGAATTTGGATGTTGTATTCCGGGCCACGATTCAGACAAAGGGAAAGAGATGAACGTCGATCTTCTGAAGCGTCTTTGCGAAACTCCGGGTGTGCCAGGGCGCGAGGAGCGCGTGCGCGAGTTGATTGAGAAGGAGATCGACGGGCTGTTTGATGAGGTTCGGACGGACGCGATGGGGTCGTTGATCTGCACGCGGCATCCGCGCGGGAAGGCGGCTGGAGGAAAGAAGAAGGGCGGGCAGGCCCGGCCCACGCGCGTCATGCAGCTTTGCCACATGGACGAGATCGGTTTCTATGTGACGTACATCGACGACAAGGGATTCATCTGGCTGAACAACGCGGGCGGGTTTGATACGCGGAACTTGTTCTCGCGGCGCGTGCTGGTGTGCACGGATGATGGCGACATCAAGGGCGTGATGAATCCGGGCGGGCGGCCGATTCACATCTCGGGTCCGAAGGACCGCGAGAAGGTGCCCGAGGTGAAGGAGTTCTTCGTCGATATCGGGTTGCCGGGCGACAAGGTCAAGAAGAAGGTGAAGATCGGCGACTATGTGGTGATGGATGAGCCGCTGATCGAGGTCGGCGACAAGCTCGTGAGCAAGGCGATGGACAATCGTGTGGCGTGCTGGCTGGGCATCGAAAGCGTGCGCCAGCTTGATAAGAACAAAAACGGGCACGCGTGCGAGGTGATCGTCGCGTTCACGGTGCAGGAAGAAGTGGGCCTGCGTGGCGCGAAGACGGCGAGCCATGCGGTTGAGCCGGATATCGGGTTGGGAATCGACGTGACGCTGAGCTGCGATACGCCGGGCGTGCCGCCGGAAGAGGCGGTTTCGCGGCACGGCTCGGGCTTTGCGCTGCACATCAAGGACAGCTCGTTCATCTCGGATTACAAGCTGGTTTCAGAGATTGAGAAGCTGGCGCAGAAGAACAAGATCCCGTTCCAGCGGTCGATTTTGGGGGCGGGCGGGCAGGATGGTGCCGCGGCACAGCAGGCGGCGGCGGGCGCGCGAGCTGTGGGGATCACGGTCGGCACGCGGTATATTCACACGGTGACGGAGATGGTGGATCGGAAGGATCTCGCGGCGGCGCGGGATATTTTGGCGGTGTATATGGGGGCGTGTGAGTAGGCATCTCGCGATGGAAGAGGAAGCAGAGTACAACGAGCCACGAGCAAGGGCGTGGCCCAAGATACGAGCTCGCATCATGAAGTGGCTTAGTTGGTCCGCGGTCCTGATGACCGCCACCTACTTTGCTTTTGCGATCCCATTCTGGACTCGGTCACCGGCGGTTACGAAGCACTTTGCGTCTGACTTCAATAAGGACATCGCGGCAACTCCCGCAGAAGCGAGAGCATGGCCGCTGCTCAGCAGGGCCACGGTGGCGAGCCAGGAGTGGGACGAGAAGGAGTTTCCCAAAGATCCGCCGGAATCGACTGCGTGGAACGATCCGCAAATTGGGGCGTGCAAGGCGCATCTCGATTCTTGGCGTAAGGCGATCGACCTCGTTCGAGTGTCGGCGACCAAGCCCCGGTTTGGTCATTTTCTCGGTTCGAACGACGACGTGCTTTGGGAGAAAAACACCCCCAGTGAAGAGCGGTTGCGCACCAATGCGCAGATTGACCTCGGTGCCAATCCCTTGCTATTCATGATGCCGCAGCCCTGGATGGGGTCGATACGGAAATTCACACGAGCGCTTGCTTTAGACATGGATGTGGCGGCGGCGGAGGGACGGCCCGAGCAAGTCTTGGACGACCTTGAGGCAATCTGTTTGCTCGCCAACCTCGTGTCCGATCCGCCGTTGATTGTTACGCAACTGCTTGGGGATGCCATGCGAATGCTCGCGGCGGAGCGGTTCGGCCGCGAACTCGCCCAGTACCCGGGCTTGTTCTCGGTGGCACAGCTGGACAGAGCGGCCGCGATTCTGACCCGGGCGAGCGCCCACGGGCAGATCGATCTTGAATGGGAGAAGCGTGCTACGCAAGATCTCGCGCAGCGTGTGTTCAGCGATGATGGTTACGGCGATGGCCTCATGACCATTGAAGGTTGGAATCTGCTGACCGAATTGGCGGGAAAGCAGAAGTGGGGCCGCGAGATGATCATCTTGGTTGGCCCGCTTGTGGCAAAGGCCTGGGGAACTCGCTCTCAATTCGATCAATTCCTGAACAGGGTTTTCCAAGACTCTTCGACGGAGGCAAACAAGGCACCTTGGGAACGGACTCGCAGCTGGCTGAACAAATTTGAATCGGAAGTCAATTCAAACGATGCACCGCGAAGTTCATTTATCGTGTTTGCATCCGTTCCGGCGATTCCGAAGGCCTTTGCAGCGAGGTCTTCGGCGCAGATGGAACTGCGGGCAGTCGTCGCGGCAATCGCGGCGGAGCGATTCCGACTTGAGCATTCGAGATTTCCTCGGAACGACATGGAAATGTCGTCTGCTATGGGAAAAGCGCCCCCCGTGGACGTCTTTGATGGGAACGCAATTCGGTTTCGTTTTAGCGAAGATGAGCTCACGATTTATTCGGTGGGAGCGGATCGCGTGGACAACGGCGGGGAGCGAGCGATGGATGCGGACGCACCCCGGAAATGGGTTCATTCCGAAGAGTTGCTCAGCTTGTCAAAAGCTCAACGAGACGCGATGAATGGCGATTGGATTCTCTGGCCGCCGAACGAAGTCACCTGGGCCGACGGGTCGAAGCATCCGCTCCGAGTCCGTGTCACAAAATGAAAAACCCCGGACCTGCATCCGGGGTTGCACTGCGTCCTTGCGGTGAATTTGTTTTCGCCTTCGCTCAGGCGGATTTGTCTTGCGGGTCTCTCAGGCAACCAGATTCGTCGCGTTCTCGATCGACTCGACGACTCGTGAGGAAGTTGACGGGCCTTCGTGGGCGGCATCGTTCCGCTGTGTCTAGCATTTTGCGATGGAATCAACGCTCCCGATCTCGATCCCGAACGACAGAATCGCCGAATTCTGCATGCGGAATCGCGTGCGAAGACTTTCGCTGTTTGGGTCGGTGCTGCGCGAAGATTTCACCCCGACGAGCGATATCGATATCCTCGTGGAATTTGAGCCCGGCACGCGCATCGGCTTTTTCGGTTTTCAGGGTCTCGAAGACGAGTTGTCGGCGCTGCTTGGCCGGCGTGTGGATCTCAATACTCCGAATTCACTCAGCCGGTACTTCCGCGATCAAGTCTTGCGCGAGGCGAGGACGCTGCATGTCGCGGCATGAAGACGAGGTGCGGCTAGGGCACATGCTCGACCACGCGTCAGAAGCGGTTGAGATGTGCCGCGGGCTTGAGCGTGCAGATCTGGACCGTGATCGAAAATTGAATCTGGCGCTGGTTCGCCTTGTGGAAATTGTGGGAGAGGCAGCGAATCGAGTGTCGCGAGAGGGCCAGTCGATTCGACCTGGGATTCCGTGGCCGCACGTCATTGGGATGCGGAATCGACTGGTGCATGGATATGACGAAGTCGATTTCGATATCCTTTGGGACACGGTACAGATTGATCTCCCGCCGCTCATCACGGAACTCAAGCGGATTCTCGGTCGGTAGCAGCCAAGCTAAACCCAAATGAAAAACCCCGGACCTGCATCCGGGGTTTCACTGCGTCCTTGCGGTGAATCTGTTTTCGCCTTCGGTCAGGCGGGTTTATTTGGCAACTTCTTCAGGCAACCAGATTCGTCGCGTTCTCGATGGACTCGACAACCTGGCGGACCTGGAAGGGCTTGCGGAGGAAGCCGTCGAAGCCCTGGCTCTTGAGCGAGTAGGCCTGGCCGTCGGTGAGCTTGGCGCTCATGGCGATGACCTTGGTGATCTGGAGGTTGTCGTTCTTGCGGACGACTTCGGTCAGGGCCTTGGCGTCGCCGTTGCCGAGTTCGAGGTCCATTAGAAGGACATGCGGCTTGAAGCGTTCGGCTTCGACGCCTGCCGCGAAGCCGTTGCAGGCGGAGCGGACTTCGTAGCTGGTCTGTTCCGAGAGAACTTTCTCAAGAGTGGCGGCGACTTCTTTGTCACCATCCACGATGAGCACTCGGGTGCGGCCGCTGCTGATCCCTTCGAGGGGGATGTTGTGGGCCTTCATGAAGCGGATGAGTTCGCCGGTCGGGATGCGCCGATCTCGCGAACCGGGGATCCGGTAGCCTTTCAGGCTGCCCGAATCGAACCACTTGGAGACGGTGCGGGGGGCGACGTTGCAGATCTTCGCCACTTCGCCGGTTGTAAGTACTTCTTTTTCCATGGCCATCGCTTCACCTCGTGGAGCACACAACGGGCTGCGGATGACTCCGGCAACCGGTGGACGACAAGAAATCGGTCAGGCCTGAGGCCTGATTCACCTGTGAGGACCCGCGAAAGACAAGAAAGACGGATTTCCCTGCTTTTGACGCGGCGTTATCAGGGCTTGGCGGCCCGGTCGTCGAGTACTCGGGCCAAGCTGTCGGTTCGGGGCGGCTTGCAGGGGGGGACGAAGCAACGTAGATTGGCTATCCTCTCAGTCCCACGGACGCCCGATGCGTCCGGATGGCGTTTGGCGCGGGTGCAACCCGCGCGGAACGAGCATCGAATGGGGCAGACCGGGATGGGAACGCGAGGGGGCGGGACCGTTTTGGAATGGGATTTGGGGGTTTGGGTAAGTTGGATGGTGTGGGGCGTGGGGGAGTGGGGGTGTGGGGGTGGGATCGCAGGACGCGTGAAGCCGGCGCTGCCGCGACTTCTGGATATAGAGGCTTGAACGTCAAGAGGATTACCGCGAGATGACCCGCTCTTCCTACCGCTCTTCGCACCGCTCCTGGACTCATTCCGGTCTTCTTGCCGGGCTGCTGCTCGCGGGCAGTGCCTTCGCGATCAACGATGCGGATGCGCGTCAGGCGGTCGCGCCCGAGGTGAAGACCGAGCAGGGTGTGAAGGCGTCCAGCGACAGCGACCTATTGAAAGACTTCATTCACTTCACGCGGATCGCGCGGTACGACGTCGCGGCGAGCGTGGGGCGTGAGCTGCTTTCGCGGAACCCGTCTCCCCGTGACTTTGTGAAACTGGTCGATTCGACGGGCGAGGGTGCCCGATTTGATGAGACGGTGGGTCGCGCGATGCGGGTCGCGGGTCTGGAGCCGCTCGCCGGCGCGATGTACAAGATGTACGAGACGGGCCGGCTGGAGGCCGCTCGCGATCCGAACGAGATCGCCGAGAACATTGGCAAGCTGACCGGAACGGTGCAGGGGCGCATCCGCGCTTCGTCGCGGCTGAAGGCTGCCGGCGAGTACGCGGTGCCTCAATTGCTGACGGCGCTGATGGATCGGGATAACTCGGCGCTTCGATCTGAAGCGCAGCGGGTGCTGGTGGACATCGGAAGCCAGGCCGTGATTCCGCTCTCGACGGCGATGGTCGGGGCCGATCCGGCGATGCAGGAGCGTCTGGCGGATGTGCTCGGGCTGATCGGGCATCGCTCGGCGCTGCCCTTCCTGGCGGATGTGCGGATGTCCTCGGGCAATCAGAATGTGCGGACCGCCTCGGAGCGGGCGATCACCCGGATTGATTCGGGTGCGCAGGGCGCGAGCGTTGCCGAATTGTACATCCAGCTTGCGAACCGTTACTACAACCAGTCGCGCGATGTGACGAGCTTCCCCGGCGAGGAGTACCAGTTGCTCTGGAGCTTCCAGCCCGCGGCAGGCCTGACGATGACGGGCATCCGCTCGAGCGTGTTCCACGAGGCGATGGCGATGCGTCTGGCCGAGCGTGCGCTCGAGATCGATGCCAGCAGCCAGGAGGCGCTCACGATCTGGCTTGCTTCGAATCTGCGGCGCGAGATCCAGCAGCCGCAGGGCTATGACAATCCGGCGTATCCGAGCGATCGTCGCGATGCGATGTATTTCGCGGTGACGGCGGGTGCGGGACCGATGCAGGGCGTGCTCGCCCGAGCGATTGATGCCAAGGACACGCTGCTTGCGCGGAAGTCGATCGCGGCGATCGAGCAGACAGCGGGGAGCAAGGCCCTGGTTGCCGCGGCCTCGTACGGCTCGGCCGGCACGGCTCGCCAGCCGCTGGTGGAGGCGCTCTCGTATCCGAACCGGCGCGTGCAGTATGAATCAGCCCTCGCGATCGGCTCGTCGCAGCCGGGTGCGGGATTTGCGGGCAGCGACCGCGTGGTGCCGACGATGGCGGCTGCGGTGCGCGACGCAGCAAGCAAGTTTGCCGCGATCCTCGCTCGCGATGCCGAGCAGTATCAGGCGATCCGCAAGATCCTGGAAGGCGACGGCTACGTTGTTCTCTCGCGAGGCAGCAGCATGGCCGAGCTTGAAGGCCCGATCGCGGAAGTTCCGGCGGTCGATCTGATTGTGGCGATCGATCCGAACCCGGCCGAGTTTGCCCAGTTGATTACAACGATCCGCGGCACATCGCGCACGGCCGCGACGCCGATTCTCGCACTGACCATCGCGGAAGCGTATCCCGACCTGCGTCGGCGGTACGAGACGGAGACCATCGTTGCCATTCGCCCGATCGCGATCCCTGCGGATGCGGTCTCGAAGTCGGCTTCCGATCTCGTGCTCGCGGCGTCGGGTGGCCCGATTGGCACCGACGAGGCGACTGCCTACGCGGCTCGCTCGCTCCGCACTCTGCGGGATCTGGCGCTGACACGCAACGCGATCCTGCCGGTTGAGGAATCGGTGCTGCCCCTGATCAAGTCGCTTGCGGACACGACCGGCTCAACGCGCCAGGATGTCGCAGAAGTGCTCGCGCTGGTGCCCCAGCAGCGGGCGCAGGTTGCGCTGATGGATGCGGCGATCGGATCCTCGGGCGCTGAGCGGGTGATGCTGATCAACAAGGTCGCTACGAGTGCCAAGCGCTTCGGCAACCAGCTTGAAGAGCGTCAGGTGCGTCGCGTGCTCGAGCTTGCCCGCAGCAGCGATGCGGCGGAATCGACGGCGGCAGCGGCGCTTGCCGGATCGCTCAATCTGCCGAACGCGGATCTCCTCCCGCTGATTTTGGGCGGGGCGGCGACGGCGTCGAAGTAAGGACGGGAATGCTCCCGAGGCCGGTCTTCGCGGATTCTTAACGTGTTTCGGCTCCGGGCTTGCGTGCCCGCCGTTACAGTTTCCGGTCGTGAACCAGCGTTCGCGGCAGGGAGCGCCATGAACCATCGACTTATCTCGGGTTTCGCCTCGGTTGCGATCGGTGCAGCGTCGGCTTTGGCGGGTGACGTTCGCCTGAGCGGAGCGGGGGCGACGTTTCCGGCCCCGCTTTACACGCGCTGGGTATCGGAGTATGAGAAGGGGCACCCGAGCGTTCAGATCGACTACCGGAGTATCGGCTCGGGCGGGGGCGTGAAGGCGATCGCGGACAAGACGGTTGCGTTTGGGGCGACGGATGCGCCGTTGACCGAGAAAGAAATCGCGGCGATGGGGGGCACGGATTCGGTCGTGCAGTTTCCGGCGGCGCTCGGGGCGGTGGTTCCGGCGTACAACCTGCCGGGTGTTGACAAGCCGCTTCAGTTCACCGGCGCCGTCCTGGTCGACATTTATCTTGGCCGGATCAGCACGTGGGATGACGCCCAGCTTCAGAAACTCAATCCGGATGTGAAACTCCCAAAGACCCCGATCACGCCCGTCTTCCGCACCGATGGCAGCGGCACGACGCACGTCTTTACCAGCTACCTCGGCACGCAGAGCGCGGAGTTCAAGGGTGAGGTGGGCGTCGGCAAGCAGGTGAAGTGGCCGCTCGGTCAGGGCGGCAAGGGGAATGAGGGCGTCGCGGCGGTGATTCAGCAGACCGCCGGCGCTATCGGGTACATCGAGCACAATTACGCGATCGCCAACAAGATCGCGTTCGGGGCCGTGCAGAACAAAGCGGGCAAGTTTGTGCTGGCGACGCCCGAGTCGGTTTCGGCCGCGGGCGATACGAGCTCGGCGGAACTGAAAGGCAACGTGCTCCGGGCGGATGTTTGGAATGCGCCCGGGGATGGGGCGTATCCGATCAGCGCGTTCACCTACATCGTGCTCTACAAGCAGCTCGAGAACATCAAGACGCCGGCGGACGCTTCGGCACTCCTGGGCTATCAGCGCTGGACGCTCGGGCCGGGACAGAAGTTTGCAGCGGAGATGCACTACGCCCCGCTGAGCGAAAAGGTGCAGGCGGCGGCGCTCGCGGCGCTGAACAGTGTTACGCACCAGGGCAAGGCGATCCCGGCGCAGCCTTGAACATGTTCAACTCGCCTGAACAACGTTTGAAGTCTCCGTTGATTCGCCCATGACGCCATCCTCCGTCGCAACTCCCCCCGCACCCGAAGCCAACGCGTCGGGGTGGTCGCGCGAATCGGGGCAGGCTCCTCCCGAATCGAGCGCCGGCGCGACTCTGCGCCGGGCCAAGCTGGGCGACGCGTTGCTCGGCTGGGCATGCCGCCTCAGTGCCGCGCTGATCGCGCTGATGCTGATTTCGCTGATCGTTGTGCTGGTGCATTCGGCGTGGCCCGCGATCAGGCAGTTTGGGCCAGGGTTTCTGGTTTCGTCGGAGTGGCGAGCAAACGAGATCGAGCGGCCGGTGCGCGATGCCGCGGGCAAGCTGATTCTCCGCGACGGCGAAACGGTGATGGAGACGCTGCCCCCGGCATTCGGCGCGCTGCCGGTGATCTGGGGCACGGCGGTCAGCTCCGCGATTGCGCTGCTGATCGCGGTGCCGATCAGCCTGAGCGCAGCGATCTTCCTGGTGCGGGTTGCCCCGAAATTGAAGATCGCAGGTGCCGCATCGTTTCTTATCGAGTTTCTCGCGGCGGTTCCGAGCCTGGCATTCGGCGTGTGGGCGCTGTTCGTGCTCGCGCCGATCTTTCAGACGTACGTCGGTCCGTTTCTTTACCGGATATTCGAGCCGATCCCGGGACTGCGCTGGATGTTCTATGAATCGGTCACGGTGGCGGGCCGCACGATCGAGCGGCCGATTCCGCTCACCGGGCGTGACCTCTTCACCGGCAGCCTGATTCTCGCGATCATGATCCTTCCGATTGTGACGTCCGTCAGCCGAGATGTGCTGAGGGCCGTCCCGCGCACGCAGATCGAAGGAACGTTGGCGCTCGGCGCAACGTGGTGGCAGAGCTGCATCGCGATGCTGCGCTACGGGCGGAGCGGGCTAATGGGGGCGATCATGCTCGGCCTCGCGCGTGCGGCGGGCGAGACGATGGCTGTCACCATGGTCATCGGCAACAACAACCAGATCTCGCCTTCGCCCTTCGCGCCGGCTCAGACGATGGCCAGCGTGCTCGCCAACGAGTTCGGCGAGGCGAGCGAGGGGCTGCACCGCGCCGCTCTGCTGTATGTCGCGCTCATACTGCTCACCATGTCCCTGATCTTCAACGTCATCGCCCGCCGACTCGTTATCGGCAGGCTCGCGTCTGTTAGCCACTAAGAGAGACGTCCGCAGGAGTCACAATTGACCGGTTCGTTCGCAGAATTCCGCCGGCGCACGTTCAGCTCGATCATGTTCGGGCTGTGCGCGGGCGGTGCTGCGCTCATCATATCGATTCTGCTGCTGGTCATCGGCTACCTCGTCTGGATCGGGGTCTCCTCACTCTCGTGGGAGTTCCTCACGGCGGTTCCGACCGGCGACGTTGCCAACCCGGGCGGCATGCGCCACGCGATCGATGGCACGATTATCCTCGTTGCGCTCGCTTCGCTCGTCGGCGTGCCGATCGGTGTGCTGGCGGGCATTTATCTCTCTGAATATCCGACCGAATACGCCGTCACCGGGCCGCTCCGCTTCATCGCGGATGTGCTCACGGGCGTGCCGAGCATCGTTGTCGGCATTCTGGGTTACGAACTCTTCGTCGTCCCCGTTTCACGCTGGACTCAGAGCACGATTTCGTACAGCGGGTACGCCGGTGCCGCGGCACTGGCGTTCATCATGATCCCCATCGTCGCCCGCACGACCGAAGAGATGCTGCGATTGGTCCCGAAGAACTATCGGGAGGGTTCACTGGCGCTCGGCGCGACCCGCGCCCAAACGATTTTTCGCGTGGTCCTTCCCGGCGCGTTCGGGGGAGTCGCGACCGGCATCATGCTGGCAATGGGTCGGATCGCGGGCGAAACCGCGCCGCTCCTCTTCACCGCGCTCGGCAGCCGCCTCCTCACGCACAACCCCGCCGAGCCGTTCCCGTCGCTCACGCTTCAGATCTACACCTATGCCACCGGCCCGTACCCGGAACAGAAGCGACTGGCGTGGGCCGGCATTCTTGTTCTGCTTGCCATGCTTTTCGTTGTCAATCTCTCTATCCGGCTGATCGCCGCGCGACACGCCCGCACGCGCGTGGGGGCCTGAATCAGAACGCGGGTGCACTCGTACGCTCCGGAGGACCATTCATGCCCGCGTCCTCACTCATGACCCAACCGCCCGTTCCATCAAAGCCGCAGTCCGAGCCGCCTCAGGTGGAATTGCCAGCGCGCAAACGCCCGATCACCTCCGTCGGTGCGGCGGGGACCGGCGCTTCCGGGAGCCAGTACCCGGTCATCGAGGCCATCAAGCGGGGTGAGACGCCCGAGCCCCGGCGCCACGAATCGGTCATGGGGGTCCCCGCGATTCTCGAAGTTAAAGACTTTCAGCTCTGGTACGGGCAGAACAAAGCGCTGCACGGCATCAGCATGCCCATCGCCGACGGCAAGATCACGTCGATCATCGGGCCCAGCGGCTGCGGCAAGTCCACGCTGCTTCGTTCCGTCAATCGTCTGAACGACCTCGTCGATGGCGTGCGCACAGCGGGCTCGATCTCGCTCCGAGGCGAAGATGTCTACGCCCGAGGCGTCGATGTCATCAGCCTCCGCAAGCGCCTGGGCATGGTCTTTCAGAAGCCCAATCCCTTCCCGATGTCGATTTTCGAGAACGTGGTCTATGCGTTGCGGATTTCCGGCGAGCGCAACAAGGCCGTCCTTGAACACGCGTGTGAAAAGGCTCTGCGTCAGTCGGCGCTCTGGGATGAAGTGAAAGACCGCCTGCGTGGTTCCGCGATGGGTCTTTCCGGCGGCCAGCAGCAACGCCTCTGCATCGCCCGCGCGATCGTCTGCGAGCCCCAGGTTCTGCTCCTTGACGAACCCTGCTCCGCGCTCGATCCGATCGCCACGCTCCGAATCGAAGAACTTATCCTCGAAATCGGTCAGCGCTACACGGTGCTGATCGTCACCCACAACATGCAGCAGGCCGCCCGGGTGAGCGACTACACCGCTTTCATGTATTTGGGCCGCCTTGTCGAGTACGGCCGGACCGCCGATATTTTCCAGTTGCCCCGCCTCCGGGAAACCGAGGATTACGTCACCGGCCGCTTCGGCTAAGACGCCGCGAACGGCCTCCGAGGCAGGAAACTTCCCCACCCCCAAACCTACCATTGGCCGCCGCGTGCTCTCGCGGCCGGCCAAGGGAATGGTCGGCTGTCCTGGGCCGCTGCGAAAGAGGGTCCGGCATCGCCCGGACACGACCGGATGACCGCCAAGGACACGTCAGGCCAATCGAATTCATCGTCCCCCTCCGTCAACGGCTGGCAGGGACCGTATTTGGAAGCCCAGTACGAGCAGTACAAGGTCGATCCAAACAGCGTCCCCGCCGACATGCGGTCGTTCTTCATGGGCTTTGAGCTCGCCTCGGGCGCTCCCGACGGCGGGATGCTGATCAGCTCGGGAACCCGCATCCCGATTTCGGGAGAGGCGTCGCGGTTTCAGGCCGCAGTCGATGCGCTGATTGCCGCGTACCGCAAGCTGGGGCACTTTGCCGCCAAGCTCGATCCGTTTGGTCGCGAAGAGCCTCGGCCCGAATCGCTGAATCTGGCTTTCCACGGCCTGAGTGAAGCAGACCTTGGCCAATCGGTCGATGTCTCGCTCGTCGGCGTCGAGGGTTCGACCAAGACGTTGGGCGAACTGGTCGCGCACCTCGAAACCACGTACTGCGGCACGATCGGCCTCGAGTTCGTCCACATCCAGGATCTGCGCGAGCGCGAGTGGTTCCTCCAGAAGTTCGAGGCCAAGCGCGGCAAGCGCGAGCCCTCACGCGACGAAAAATTCCGCATCCTCGAATTGCTCAGCCAGTCCGAAGGCTTCGAGCGTTTCGCGGCAAAGCGTTACCCGACCGAAAAGCGGTTCAGCCTCGAAGGTGCCGAAGCGCTGATCCCCATGATGGATCGCATGCTCGAGCACGCGACCACGACCGGCGTCGAAGAAGTCGTGATCGGCATGGCCCACCGCGGCCGCCTGAACGTGCTCAACACGATCATGGGCAAGACCTACCAGCAGATCTTCACCGAGTTTGAAGACAACTGGGAAGAGGGTTTCGCCGACGGTGGCGGCGACGTGAAGTACCACCGTGGTTACTCGGGCGTGCGCAAGTTCCCGAGCGGTCGCCAGCTTCAACTCGCGATGGCGAGCAACCCGAGCCATTTGGAATCTGTGAACCCGGTGGTGGAGGGGCGCACCCGCGCGAAGCAGCGGCTGAAAGGTGATACCGAACGCCGCAAGGTCATGCCGCTGTTGATCCATGGCGATGCGGCAGTCGCCGGCCAGGGCATGGTCGCCGAGTGCCTGAACTACTCGCAACTCGAAGGCTACACGACCGGCGGCACGGTCCACATCGTCATCAACAACCTGATCGGGTTCACCACAATCCCGGCAGATGCACGTTCGACGCGATATTGCACCGACATCGCGAAGGCTTTCGACTGCCCGATTTTCCACGTGAACGGCGAAGACCCGGACGCGATGCTGACCGTCGCGGAACTGGTCGCCGAATACCGCCAGACGTTCCGCAAGGACGTGTTTGTGGACATGCTCTGCTACCGCAAGTACGGGCACAACGAGCAGGACGAGCAGAGCTTTACCCAGCCGATCCTCGCAGGGATGATCAAGGCCAAGCCCAGCGTGCTGACGACGTACTCGCAGACGCTTCTGAGCGACGGGACCGTTTCGAACGCCGATTTCGAAGCGATCAATTCGAGGCTGGACAAGGCGCTCGAAGAAGCGCAGGCCGCGGCAAAGAAGAAGCCGCACGATCCGACCATCGACCCGGGTTCGGCCCGCTGGAAGGGCATGGGCGCCGACTACTCGCACGATCGTGTCGAGACCGGCGTCGCTCTGAACACGCTCGAAGAAGTGTGTGCGGGGCTCGGCCGCACACCCGCAGGTTTCAACGTCAACGCCAAGCTCAAGAGCCTTCTCCAGCAACGCGCCGATCTGCCCAAGAAGGGCAAGGTCACCTACGCCGACGCGGAAATTCTGGCGTTCGGAACGCTGCTGGTTGAGGGCATTCCGGTGCGATTGTCGGGCCAGGATTGCCGGCGCGGCACATTCACGCAGCGCCATGCTGTTCTCCGCGATGCCGAGAGCGGGACGCCGTACATCCCCGTCAACAACATCCGTGAACTGGGCGAACCCGGCACCGATCGCCCGATTGGTGAAAAGGGCTCCGATGGCAAGCCCCGTCAGGCCAAGCTCTGCGTCTACGACAGCCCACTCTCGGAAGTGAGCGTGATGGGCTTTGACTATGGCTATTCGCTCGCCGATCCGAACATGCTCGTCTGCTGGGAGGCGCAGTTCGGCGACTTTGTCAACGGCGCGCAGGTGATCATCGATCAGTACCTGTCGAGTTCCGAGCAGAAGTGGGACCGCTGGTCGGGCCTGGTGCTGCTGCTGCCCCACGGGTACGAAGGCGCCGGGCCGGAGCACTCGTCGGCGCGGCTCGAGCGTTTCCTCCAGTCCTGCGCCGACGACAACATGCAGGTGATCTACCCGAGCAGCGCCTCGCAGATCTTCCACGCGCTGCGTCGGCAGGTGCGTCGCAATTTCCGCAAGCCGCTCATTGTGATGACGCCCAAGAGCATGCTCCGCAAGGAGACGAGCGACTTCGAGGAGTTTGTGAAGGGCTCGTTCCGCGAGGTCATCGACGACCCGCGCTTCGATGGGAGCGACAAGAAAGTGGCGGGCGGCGATCCGAAGAAGGTCGAGACGGTCATCCTCTGCTCGGGCAAGCTCTTCTGGGAACTGTCCGAACGCCGCGATGAATTGGCGAAGAACTCGACCGCGATCGTGCGCATCGAGCAGTTCTATCCGCTGCATTCGGAGTTGCTCAAGTCGATCATCGAGCGGTATCCCAAGGCCGCGAAAAAGGTCTGGGTGCAGGAAGAGCCCCGCAACATGGGCGGCTATCTGTTCATGCGCGACATGGTGCAGGGCACCCTGGGCCTCGATCTCGGCTACATCGGCCGACCGGCGAGCGCAAGCCCCGCCGTCGGCAGCAAGCACATGCACAAGCACGAGCAGGAAGACATTCTCGAAGAGGCGATCGGCAAAGCGCTCCCCAAGGCCGCTCCGGGTGCACAGCCCGAGGCCAAACCGGTGAAGGCCGGAAAGCCGGATGCTGTGCCGACCAAACGCTGATCAGCCGATAGATGTGACGGACCAGAGCCAGTTTCTGCTTTCAATACCCACCTATGCCCACCAACATCACCGTCCCCTTTATCGCGGACTCAATCACCTCCGGCGTGATCTCGAAGTGGCACAAGAACGACGGCGACTTCGTCAAGCGCGATGAGCCGATCCTGGACCTCGAGACCGACAAGGTCACGATGGCCGTGCTCGCGACTGAAGCGGGTGTGCTCAAACGATCGGCGAAAGAAGGCGATACCGTCGATGTCGGACAGGTGATCGGCCTACTGGAAGCCGGAGCAGAGCCCAAGGGCGCGAATGGGCCCGCGGCGAATTCGACTCCTCCTACCGCACCTGCTTCTGTCAAAACTCCGGCGCCGGCCAAGGTATCCGCGCCTGCCCCTGAGGCCCCCAGGTCTTCAATGGTTGCTGCGTCACCCGCTCCTGCACTTCAGGCTGCTGCCGGTGGTGCGGGATTGAACGGACCGGCAAGCGGCGCCTTTGCAACGCCGCTCGCAAAGAAACTCGCAGCCGAACACAACGTCGATCTCTCGAAACTGACGGGCACGGGCGGCGCGGGCCGCATCCGCGAGCAGGATGTGCTCGCGTTCGTGCAATCGCGTGGTTCAGGCAATGTGACAGCGTCGGCCAAGCCCGCAGCAGCAACGGCTCCCGCGCCCGGCGCCGGCGCAACGCGTGAGAAGATGTCGCCCCTGCGTCAGCGCATCGCGCAGCGTCTCGTCCACGCTCAGCATGCCGCGGCCATGCTCACGACCTTTAACGAGGTCGACATGGGCGCCGTGATGGAACTTCGCAAGACCTACAAGGAAGACTTCGAAAAGAAGCACGGCATCGGCCTTGGCTTCATGGGCTTCTTCGTCAAGGCTGCGGTGAGTGCGCTCAAAGCGTTCCCGATGGTCAACGCGTACATCGTCGAAGAAGGCGGTCAGCTCCTCGTTGAGAAGCACACTTCCTGCGATATCGCCGTCGCCGTCAGCACGCCCAAGGGCCTCGTCGTCCCGGTGCTGCGCCAAAGCGAAACCAAGTCGATGGCGCAGATCGAAGCCGGCATCAAGGATCTCGCCGTGCGCGGCCGCGACGGCAAGCTTGGTCTCGACGAGATGCAGGGCGGCACATTCACGATCACCAACGGGGGAGTCTTCGGCAGCCTGATGAGCACGCCGATCCTGAACGCTCCGCAGTCGGCAATCCTCGGCATGCACGCCATTAAGAACCGGCCGATGGAGTATCCGATCGGCAGTGGGCAGGTCGCGGTCCGGCCCATGATGTACCTCGCGCTCAGCTACGACCACCGGATCATCGACGGCGCGGAAGCCGTGCAGTTCCTGGTGCGGATCAAGCAGAACATCGAGGATCCGCAGCGGCTGCTGCTCGAGATCTGAGCCGAGAGGATGCGAGATGATGAAGTTCTCTTGGATTCTCCCCGCACTCGCGGTGCTTGCCATCGTTCATGCTCTCGGCATGTTCTGGTGTATTCGAGGTGGAATGGACGCCGCAGACTCCGATCGCCTCGCGTTTCAGGCCGTCGCTCAACCTCTTCGTGCGAGTGATGGCATCACAGCTTCGGCGTTGGAATCGCTCGAACAGAACGTCGCCAAGCGGTCGGTGATTCACGCCCGAGTCATGTATTCGTACGCCGCAGTGCATGCAGTGACTGCGATCGGATTTGCCGCGGCCTTCATCGCGCTCAGGCGTAAGTCCCGCGATTCGATTCCAGTGTTTCAGCGAGGCTGATTCGCGAGCGCGTGCGACAAAAACCCCTCGCACGCCGTCTTCAGCATCACGTACATCTTCTCAAACCCTTCCGAACCACCGTAATACGGATCGGGCACCTGAAGTCGATGCTCTGTTTCGCCCTTCAATGCGGGGTCGAACGACCGCATCAGATGCACCTTGCTCGCCGGCGCACCCGCGTGCAGCAAACCGGCTTTGTTATCGAGATCCATCGCCAGCAGGTACTCAAACCGTTCAAAATCCCGGCGCGGGTCGAGTTGCCGCGCCTCGTGCTCGAACGTCAAGCCGTGGAACGCCGCGATCTGGATCGTCCGCGGGTCCGCGCCATCTCCCGCGTGCCAGCCCCCGGTGCCGCAGGAGTCGATATCGAATCGCTCCGCCACGCCGCGCTCTTGCACCAGATCCTGAAACAGCCCTTTCGCCAGCGGGCTGCGGCAGATATTCCCGAGGCACACAAACAGCACGCCGATCGGTTTCTCCGCCCGCGATCCGCTCACGCGATCACCTCGCGCCGTGCGCTGGTCGGAACGAGCGTTTCGCCGCCCGTCGCGAGCAGATGTTCGTTGATCGCGCGGGCGACGTGCACCGCCAGACGCGAACGCGACTGCAAGACCCAGCGATCAACCCGGTCGATCCCGAATCGCTCGGTCTCCGACCACACGACGGGGATTCCAAGTCCGGCGCAGGTCGCCGCCAGCCAGCGCTTCGAGTGCGCGGGTGTCGAGCGGGGCATGGAGCCTTCCAGCACATCCACCACGACCGCATCGGCACACGGAAGCAGCGTCCAGATCGGCGCTTCGCAGGTCAGGAGCTTCAGAGGGATGCCCGTGTTCCGCAGCGTCGCCTTTGCCCGTTCCATTTCCGGGGCCTGCCGGGGCACGATCGCCGTCACGTCACGTCCGACCAGCGCGACGAGCGCACACGCGCGGATGAAATCATGGGCGCTGAGCGCATCCGGCGGATCCGAAGCAAGGATCAGCACGTGTTCCGTGACGGGCAGTCCGAGCGACGCCCGGATCGAATCGCGATCGCCCGAAGGAACGCGGCGGGGCAGCGCGTCCGAGATTCGGCCGTCTTCCGCTATCACCGGCGAATCCCACGCCGAGGCCGCCAGGCTGCGCACCCGGTCACGCAGTTCATCATCCCATCCGATCAGCCGCGCCGGTCGCTCAAATCGTGCGAGCAGCCTGCGGAGTCCATCGCGCACGCCCGGCATCCGCACCGCTGCGGGCGGGACAATCAGTGGTGTGCAAAGCCCGAGAGCCGCAGCGCTGCGTTCCCCGTGTTCGTTCGCGATGAGCAGGACGCGGTCGGCAGGGTTGTCGCGTGTCAGCAGCCGTTCGACGCACGCGAGGATCGCCGAATGCGTCGCGCCGGCCAGCGACGGCACCTCGCCCCACGCGCGGAGGATGTGAATCTCACCCGAGTCCATCACTTGCGATTGGGCCGCCTGGCCTCGTGCTCGAAGAACAGTTCCGCGACCGCGGTCCCGGTTTCTCGCGCGAGCTCGTTCTCCGCCTGCGCGACCTGCGATGCACTCGACGGACGCGTGCCCGGCTTCTCGTGCATGTTGACGTTCAGCGGCGCGCCGTCCGGCAGATTCTCGGGCGGCCACAAGCGCACGTCGTTCTCGGCGTCCAGCACCTTCACCCGAACCCGCGCCACCGGTGCGTACGCCACGCCGCCCGACGTCAGAGAAAACGCATCGATCGCCACGTACACGACGATCTGCGCCTTGACCGCGCGCCCGACCGCGACCACGCTCATCGGTTCGCTCTCGCGATCACGTGTCGCCGCGACGATCGCGCCGCGGCTGTCGATCACATCGTCCACCAGTTTCTGGGTCTGGATCAGTTCCGTCGCGGCCGCCGCGATCTCCATCCTCAGCGATCGACGCGGGAGCACGCTGTTCTGATCGTCGACAAACACCACCGTCGATCGTGTCTTGTCGAGCGTGAACGCGGCAGGGGTCTTCTCCGGCCCGTGGATGAAGTAATACGCCGGGCCGACGATGTTGCAGCCGCTCAGCGATGCCAGCGCACCTGCCAGCGCACCGGAGAGCGTGCACACCGCCAACGTCCGTAACCGACCCGCGAAAAATGCCGTCCGCTTCTTCATCATGCCGCAAACCCGCTCCGTTGCCCGCCCTTGAACGCTTCCCGATTCTTCCCGCCGGCCCGTGCCAGGTGCCCTCGACTAATACTTCGGGTAATACGGCTCCTGGTGGGTGATGAACGGCCACACCACGCGGTCCACAAATCGACGCATCAATTCAGTCCGCACCGCTGCCTCTGGAATTTCTTCCGGCCTGCGGCCCTGCTCGTCGGGGTACTTCACCAGGATTGTCCGCTCGAATGAGTAATAGTCGGCGAGCTTGGAATCCGCCTCGACGACCGCGACCGATCCCGCCGCCACGCCGTCGTAGATGTACTTGTTGCCGGGTTCGTTGGTGCGGAACTCCGAGACCTCGACGAAAACCAGGCGCTGGACGCCGCCAAGATCCTTCGCAAGGTCTTCCATCGACTTCGCCCGCCAACCCGGATGGTCGTACATGTACTGGATCACCATCGCGGGGGGGACAACGCCCGTCGTTCCCGCATCGTTGGCCGGATTGGCGAGAACCTGCGTGATGCGTGCCACCAGCGTCGCGCTGATCCCGGGGGCTGACTCTTCGATTGAGCGATCCGCCGTGACGAGCACTGCGAACGACTTTCCGTCGAGCACGTTGGTCTCGGCCTTCACTTCCTTCGTCGAAGTTCTGCGGTACGACTCGGTCATGCCGCCGATCAAAGCGGGGATGGCGCAGCCGCCAAGCGTGCAGCTTG
>JAEUJD010000076.1 GCA_016793015.1 Phycisphaerales bacterium | reverse complement strand
TGGCATCGTCGGGCTGGGCGGGCTGGGTCACATGGGCCTCAAGATCGCGCACGCGATGGGCGCGAAGGTTGTCCTGTTCACGACGAGCCCGAACAAGGTGAAGGATGGGCTGCGGCTGGGCGCTGATGAGGTTGTGATCTCGAAGAACGTCGCGGAGATGGCGAAGCATGCGGGGTCGTTCGATTTCATCCTGAACACGGTGGCGTTCCCGCACAACCTGGATGAGTACGCGGTGCTGCTGAAGCGGGATGGGACGATGTGCCTCGTCGGCGCGCCGGAGCACCCCCACCCCTCACCCACAGTGTTCAACCTGATCTTCCGGCGGCGTGCGATCGCGGGATCGCTGATTGGCGGGATCAAAGAGACGCAGGAGATGCTGGACTTCTGCGCGAAGCACAAGATCGTCAGCGACATCGAGATCATTCCGATGCAGAAAATCAACGAGGCGTACGAGCGGATGCTGAAGAACGATGTGAAGTATCGGTTTGTGATTGATATGAAGACGTTGAAGTGAGAAGGCATTCGGCACCTGGCATTAGGCATTAGGCATTAGGCATTAGGAAGAGAAAGGCTCCGCGATCGCGGGGCCTTTTTTGTTGGGCGCGGCTTGCGGAGCCAGAGTGGGAGCGAGCGTGTCGGTGGCGATCGCTAGGATCGAGGCGATGACGGAAGAGGTTCGGAGCATTTTGTCGGCGGGTGGGCCGATCTCGACGGTGCTGGGGAGCGGGTATGAGCCGCGCCAGCAGCAGGTGGAGATGGCGGAGGCGGTTGCGCGCGCGATGGCGGAGAAGACGCACCTGCTCGCTGAAGCGGGGACGGGGGTTGGGAAGAGCTTTGCGTATCTGATTCCGGCGATGCTGCGGTGTTTGCGGGGCGAGACGGTGTTGATCGCGACGAACACGATTGCGCTGCAGGAGCAGTTGATTCTGAAGGATGTGCCGCTGCTGCGGGAGATGATGGAGAAGGCGTATCCGAGAGTTGGGAACGGACCAAGTCAGAAGGCGGAACCCACCCCCAACCCCCTCCCACAGGGAGGGGGCTCCGGAGAAGACAGGATCAAGCCGGTGCTTGTGAAGGGGCGGGGCAATTACGTCAGCATTCGGCGGCTGAAGCAGGCGAGTGAGCGGCAGGACAAGCTGTTCAACGACGCTGCGGCACGGCGGAGTTTGCACGTCATCGAGGATTGGGCGCAGCACACGCTGGATGGGACGATGAGCACGCTGCCGGCGCTTGAACGCATGGGGGTGTGGGACAAGGTGCAGTCGGACAGCGGGAACTGCATGGGGCGGAAGTGCCCGACGTTTGACCGGTGTTTCTATCAGAGTGCGCGGGCGGAGCTCGAAGGCGCGAATCTTTTGATCTGCAATCACGCGCTCTTCTTTTCGGATCTGGCGCTGCGGGTGCAGGATGTCGGGTTTTTGCCTCGGTATCAGCATGTGGTGCTGGATGAGGCGCACAACGTTGAGGATGTTGCGAGCGAGCACTTCGGAAGGTCGCTGGCGGAGGGGCGGGTGATGCACCTGCTGACGACGCTGTGCCATCCGCGGACGGGGAAGGGGTATTTGCCGAATCTGATGCTTTATGCGTCGGATCCGGAGGCGGTGGAGCGGGCGATGCAGATTGCGATTCGGGCGCAGGACATCTGCCGCGGGTTCTTTGAGAATGTGCTGCGGGCGACGAAACCGGCGGGTGATCAGGGGGCGTTTGGAGCTGGAACTATCGGAGGCGGCGGCGGACGGATTCGGCGGTCGGGCGCGTTCGAGAACAACCTGAGCGAGGCGTGCGCGGTGCTGGCGCAGCGGCTGAACACGCTGAAGGAACTGGTCAAGACCGACGCGGACCGGTTTGAATTGAACGGGTACGCGGAACGCGCGAAGATGATCGCGGATGATGCGCGGGTGCTGGTCGATCAGAGTCAGCCGGGGTGTGCGTACTGGGTGGAGGCGACGGGGGATGAGGATTGGGGCGGAGGCGGATTTCAGAAGGTGACGCTGGCGTGTGCGCCGGTTGAGGTTGGGCCGCTGCTGAAGGAGCGGCTGTTTTCGGGGGATTTCAGCGTGGTGCTGACGAGCGCGACGCTGGCGACGAAGACAGTGGAAGCGGCGAAGGCGTCGACCAAGAAGGTGGAAGAGAGGCGGTTTGTGCCGGATGAGGAGATGGCGGTTGCGGAGAGTGCTCCCCCACCGCCTCAGCTACCGAGATTCGTGCAGAAGCAGGATGCGTTTGCGCACGCGATGAAGCGGCTTGGCGCGGAGGGCGCGCGGACGATGCAGGTGGGGAGCCCGTTTGACTACGCGAAGCAGGTGGAGTTGATGGTGGATCTCACGCCTCCTGATGTGGATGAATTCGCGGAGGCGATCGCGGGCGAGCGGCGGCGGACGTGGGCGGACGATGCGGCGCACGTGGCGCGCCGGGTGATCCATCACGTGAAAGAAACGGATGGCGGCGCATTTGTGCTGTTCACGAGTCTGGCGACGCTGCGGGCAGTTGCGAAGTTGATTCGTGAGCCGCTGGGTGCGCTCGGGCATCCGGTGATGGCGCAGACGGTGGATGGGTCGCGGACGGCGATGCTGGAGCAGTTCCGCAAGGATGAGCGGAGTGTGCTGCTGGGTGCGGCGAGTTTCTGGCAGGGCGTGGATGTGCGTGGGCGCGGGCTGCGGAACGTGATCATCACGAAGTTGCCGTTTGATCCGCCGGATCGGCCGCTGACGCAAGCGAGGCACGAGTTGATTGAGGCACGTGGGGGGAATTCGTTTGGGGAGGATTCGCTGCCGCGGGCGATCATTCGATTCAAGCAGGGGTTTGGAAGATTGATCCGGAGCGCGGAGGACAAGGGGCGGGTGGTGGTGCTTGATCCGAGATTGGTGCGATCGGGGTATGGGAAGCAGTTTTTGGCGTCGCTGCCGCCGGGTGTGCGGGTGACGACGTTGGAGTAGATAGAGGAAGAGACGGAGATATGGCTGGCTGGTTGGCGGGACGGGGCGGGGTGTGGTCCGAGAATGAGGGATTCGGTGAGCGGGCGAAGGGCACCGGGGCCATTTTTTGTGGCTGGGATGCCCCTTTGTGGGGATGGTTTTGGCGTGGCGGAGTGGGTAGGTTGAGGAAATCTGGGGAGCGGGTTAGCCGGACGGAGCCCGGGTGTCGCACGGGAGTGAGGCGCGGGATCCATCGCGCCCGAGCCAACGAGTCAACAAGTCCACTTAGGGAGAATGTGCCATGAACCGTGCGATCCGAAAACTGCTGATGACTGCCGCGGTGTGCGCGGCCCCTGTGTTCTACACCAACGCGCTGGCGGCATCGCCACAAGGGACGTCGTTCACGTACCAGGGGCGTTTGACGGACAGCGGCGCGCCGGCGAACGGATCGTTTGATATTGAGCTGCGGCTGTTCGATGCGGCGGCGGCGGGTGCGCAGGTCGGCTCGACGATCACGCTGAACGATCAGCCGGTGGCGAACGGCGTTTTCTCGGCTTCGCTTGATTTTGGTGCGCAGTTCAGCGGGAATGCCCGCTGGCTCGAACTTCGGGTTCGTCCGGGCGCTTCGGCGGGCGCGTACACGACGATCACGCCTCGGACGCTGCTGGATTCGACTCCGTACGCGCAGGCGCTGCGGCTGCCGGTGAGCGAGACGGGAGCGGGCAGCGTGAGCCTGCTTGATTTCACAAATACGAACACGAGCGGATCGGTGATGAACCTGACGAGCGTGGGCGCGAGCGGGAACGACCCGGGGATCTTCTTCTTTCAGCCTGTTCTGAAGGCCGACACGAATGACGGCAACGGCATCTTCGCTCTGACGAGCAAGTCGGGCGCGTATGCGATCTATGCGGTTCAGAGCGGAACGGGCGGGCGGTCGATCGTCGGCATCAACAGCTCCAGCGACGGCGAGGCGGCCCGGCTCGACCTCAACGACGCCACCAACACATCGAACGCGCTGGAAGTGCAGACGACCGGAACGGGTCGCTCGGGCTGGTTCAACAGCACGAACACGGCGGCGACGCTGCCGACGGTGTACGCCAAGAACGTTGCGACGGGCGACAGCATTCCCAACAGCAGCCAGGAGAACGGCATCGCGATCAAGGGCGAATCGACGGGCGGCTTCGGAATCGGCGTGATGGGTAAGGGAGTGGAAGCTGGCGTGTTCGGCTACAGCGGCACAACCGGCGGTGCGGGTGTTTGGGGTAAGACCGGCGGCGGCGGCGGGGATGTCTCGTCCGGCGTGCGCGGTGACGGCAACGGTGCAGGAACTAGCGGTGTCGCGGCGTTCAACAACCTGGGCACGGCGATCTATGGCCAGAGCAGCGGCGCGAACAACGCGGGCTTCTTCTCGGGCAACGTGACTGTGACCGGCAACCTGCAGGTGAACGGAAGCAAGAACTTCAAGATCGATCACCCGCTTGATCCGGCGAACAAGTTCCTGGTGCATGCGGCGGTCGAGAGCAGCGAGATGAAGAACATCTACGACGGCGTGGTGACGCTGGGCGCGGACGGCAGCGCGACGGTGACGATGCCGAGCTACTTCGGTGCGTTGAATGTGGACTATCGCTACCAGCTGACGTGCATCGGCGGGCAGGCGATGGTGTATGTCGCGGAAGAAATGAGCCAGAACCACTTCAAGATCGCGGGCGGCAAGCCGGGCATGAAAGTGTCGTGGCAGGTGACGGGCGTTCGCAACGATGCGACGGCGATCTCGCGTCCGATGAAGATCGAGGTGGACAAGGTGGGATATGAGATCGGGCGCTATATGAATCCGGAGGCGTTCGGGCAGCCGGAATCGAAGCGGATCGACCCGATGAACGAGCCCAAGGCGGCGAAGACTGTGAACTGAGTTCGATAAGAGGGTTTTGCACGACACAATTCAGCAGTGCCCGCAGGAGACGGCCTCTCGTGCGGGCACTGTTCCTTTTGGTGGCCCGAGTGGCTGATTGTAAGTTTCTATTTTGCAACGACTTACAGAGATTTGATCGGAAGCGCCACGGAAATATTCGGAGAAAAGCCGCTCCCCTGTTAGCTTATTTACGCGTTGTTCTTTGCCGCGGGATTCGGTGCGGCTGGTGAGAGAAACACACCCACTGGAGGGATTGATCATGATGCGGACAGCTCGAAATCTGGCGGCGGCGGCGGCTTTGTGTGCGGGCGCGATGGCGGCACTTGCGGGACCGGTCGGGACGAACTTCCCGTATCAGGGAAGATTGACGGATGGGGGCGCGCCGGCGAACGGGGTGTACGACATCCAACTGCTGATGTTCAACGCGGCGGCGGCGGGGACGCAGATCGGCTCGACGCAGACGTTCAGCAACCGGACGGTGTCGAACGGCGTGTTCACGCTGGATGTGAGCTTTGGTGCGCAGTTCGATGGTGAGGAGCGGTGGATCGAGGTGCGGGTGCGGCCGGGTGATTCGGTCGGTGCGTACACAACGATCACGCCCAGGACCGAGGCGACGGCGACGCCGTATGCGCAGGGGTTGAAGCTGCCGGTCACTCAGGAGGGGACCGCCACCAACGGACTGCTGTCATTCACGAACACGAACACGAGCAACACGGCGCACGTGCTGAAGCTGACGAGCGTGGGACCGAGCGGCAACAGCGCTGGCATCACGTTCCAGCCGGTGCTCATCTTGGACACGAACGACGGCAACGGGTTGGCCTCGTACACAAGCGCGGACAGCGCCTTCGCGGCGTATTTTTCGAGTTCGGGCACGAGCGGGCGTGCGATTTCCGCGGTGAACTCGGGCACGGGACACGGGATCTCGTCGCTGCTTTCGAATACAACGAACGGGTCGGACGCGGTGAACGCGATCACGGCGGGAACGGGGCGTGCGGGTTACTTCGCGTCGCTGCTCTCGACGAACGGCGACAATGCTGTTGAGATCACGTCGAACGGAAACTCGGCCAGCCAGGCGCTGCGGGTGGCGCATTCGGGCACGGGCGACAACGCGCTGTTTGAGATCACCAATGCCGCCAATCAGGGTGAGGCGGTTGAGGCTCACACGATCGGCACGGGAAACGCCGGGTACTTTGAAGTGAACAACACGGCGAGCGGCACACCGGCGCTGCACGGCACGACCAACGGCGACAGCGGCGAAGGCGTGTATGGATTCTCGTCGGGCTCGAGCGGCACCGGCGTGCTCGGAACGGCGACGGGCTCGTTCTCGATCGGTGTGAAGGGCTCGGGGCTTTCGGCGGGCGTTCGTGGCGACTGCGGCACGACGAATGGATCGGGCGTGTACGGGGTGACGTCGTCGGGGGGCGGAAACGCCGCGGGCGTGCGGGGCGATGCGAGCCAGGGCGGCGCCGCCGGTGGCGCGTTCTACAACAACCAAGGGACCGCGCTTTACGCACAATCAACGGGCGGCACGGCGGGTTTCTTCTCGGGCAACGTGACGATCACGGGTAGCCTGCAGGTGAACGGCGCGAAGAACTTCAAGATCGATCATCCGCTCGATCCGGCGAACAAGTACTTGGTGCACGCGTCGGTCGAAAGCCCGGAGATGAAGAACATCTACGACGGCGTGGCGGTGATCGGCGCGGATGGATCGGCGACTGTGACGATGCCGAACTACTTTGGTGCGTTGAACACCGAGTATCGGTATCAGTTGACGTGCATCGGTGCGCATGCCCCGGTGTATGTTGCGGAAGAAATCAGCCAGAATCAATTCAAGATCGCCGGCGGCAAGCCGGGGATGAAGGTTTCGTGGATGGTGACGGGTGTCCGCAACGATGCGACGGCGACTTCGAAGCCGATGCAGGTTGAGATCAAGAAGGTCGGCGATGAGATCGGACGGTATCTGAATCCGGAGGCGTTTGGAAAGACACTGGAATTGCAGATTGACCCGATGGGACTGACTCGGGCTTCGAAGGTGAATTGAGACGAAATCGTTGAGTGAAATTGAGCCCCCTTCGCACCGGCGGAGGGGGTTTTCGTTTTTGGGAGAAGAAAAGAAACACGGAGGGCCACAGAGTGCCACGGAGGGGGAAACGGAGAGGAGAAGGCAGAGAAGCACGACGGCGCGGTACGCTGAGATTGTTCTATGCCCGAGCGGGGTTTGGGAGCGGTTGATGAAGCGGCGAAGGCGGATTCAGATTTTGGCGAGCGTGATCGTCGCGATGGCGATGACGTTTGGAGTTGCCTTGTTTAGTTTTGAATTTCGAGGGACGGAAGTGCTCGCGTGGTCTGAACGCGCAAAGAGTTTTTCGTACCAGAACGTTCTAAACAGCAACGGGTACGGGTGGACGAACTTCACGTTTTCCGGGTTTGGGTGGACGGAGATCGAGCAGAGCGCGATCACGCCGCGGGATCTGCCGGGGGCGTATTGGAATTCCGCTCCCACCGACCCGGTGCTCCCGTATTGGGCGACCGCGCGAGAAATTCCCGTGCCGGACGACGAGTCTCGCTTTTGCCCAACGTGCCGGAAGCAAGTGCTCGATGCCGCGTTCGGCTGGCCCTTCCACGTTCTGTCAACACGTGCCGAGAGTGTGTACATGATGGATCCGTACGGGCCTATGGGAAATCAGCGCGTCGTGCATGTTCTCTTTCCGCAGCGTGGGTGGTTTTTTTATTCGCACCTGATACCTCTGCCCCGGTTGTACGGATTCACAGGGGATGGCCTTGCTCCCGGCTATGTGCTCTGGCCGGGATTGCTGGCAAATACTTCGTTTTTCGCGTTACTTGTGTGGGTCCCGTTTTTGATCATGCGAACATGGCGATCGCTTCGTGCACGCCTGCGACAACCCGCTGGCCTGTGTACCTCGTGCGGATACGACGTTGCGAAGCAACCGGATAGGTCGAAGTGTCCGGAGTGCGGAATAGAGGTGAAGAGGGCAGGCAATCTAGAGGCTGCTGAGGCGTGATCGAGGCGGCGATTCGTCGGCCCTCCGAGCCGGGGAGTTAGGTATTGCATGAACCGGCAAATGAACCTGCCGGCAACGATCGCACGCCCTCCTGGCGGGAGACGAGAGGCTGGCATCGGAAGGCTCGGACGTTCGCGCAAAGTTCGGGTATCCTGTCCGCTACGCTTCGGTTCGCCGAAAGGTCGCCGCGGGCATCTTCAGGGCCCCCGCCACGTTCACGAGCCCTCACGGGAGAAACGCATTCATGCTGGGACGGATCTTCAAAGCCTACGACGTTCGGGGGACTTATCCGGATTTGCTCAATGAGGGGCTGGCGTGGCAGATCGGGTACGGCGCGAGCAAGTACCTGTTGAGCGATGCCGCGGCTGGGGGCGAGACGAGCCCGATGATGAAGAACATCGTCGTGGGGCGCGACATGCGTGCGAGCAGCCCGGGATTGACGAAGGCGCTGATCAAGGGAATTTCGGATCAGGGCGGGAACGTGATCGACATCGGGATGGTTGACACGAGCATGATCTACTTTGCCGTGAATCACCTTGATTGCGCGGGCGGGATCATGGTGACGGCGAGCCACAATCCTCCGAACTACAACGGGTTCAAGGTGAGCAAGCGCAAGGCCAAGCCGGTGGGCGAGGCGACGGGGCTTGGCGAGATCCGCAAGCAGGCGGCGATGGTGGATAAAGCAACGATGGTGCCGGCGCACGGGCGCGTGGAGCAGCGCGATCTGTGGCAGGCGTACAACAAGCACGTGCGCTCTTTCCTGGACATCAAAGGAAAGAAACTGAAGATCGTGATCGATGCGAGCAACGGGATGGCGGGGACGATGATCCCCAAGGTATTCGGAAAAGAAAGCCCGCTGGGGGCTTATCCCGGACTTGAGATCATTCCGATCAATTTCGAGAACACGAAGAACGTGTTTGTGCACGAACCGAATCCGCTCGTCGCCGCGAACATGAAGTGGACGCAGGACGCGGTGCTCAAGCACAAGGCGGATGCGGGCTTCTGCTACGACGGCGATGCGGATCGGTGCATGGCGGTCGATGAGAAGGGTAAGATCGTCGGGTGCGATCTGTTGACGGGTTTGCTGGCAAGGCATTTCCTCGACAAGGAGCCGGAGAGCGCGATCGCCTACGACCTGCGTTCGACGAAGGCGGTCGCAGAAGAGATCACCAAGCACGGCGGCAAGCCGATTCGCGGGCGGGTCGGGCACGTCTTCATGAAGCAGGCGCTGGCGGACAGCGGCGCGGTCTTTGGGGGCGAGCTTTCGGGGCACTTCTACTTCCGCGACAACTTCAACGCCGACAGCGGCGCGATCGCGATGTGCACGATCCTGACGGTGCTGGCGCACTCGAGCAAGACCCTCTCGGAACTGATCAAGCCGATCGCCCGGTACTCGCAGAGCGGCGAGATCAACTTCAGCATCGAGGACAAGGATGGCGCGATCGCGGCGGTGAAAGAGTTCTACGGGCCCGCGTCGGAATATCAGGGCGCGATCGATGAACTTGACGGCGTCACGATTGACTGCTTCAACAACAAGACGGATCACGGGGGGTGGTGGGCGAACATCCGCAAGAGCAACACCGAGCCGCTGCTGCGGCTGAACCTCGAAGCCAAGGACAAAAAGACGCTGGACAAGATGCTGGCGGAGATCGGGCCGAAGCTGGGGCATCGGGTGGAGCACTGAGTGGAGAGGCAATGGGCATCAGGCATCGGGCATCAGTTCAGAATTGAACGTACTCGGTGTAATTGGATGCACGCGAACTCGAAGAAAAGCCCATGTCGTCTTTCTGATGCCGGATGCCAAATGCCTGATGCCTTCTTATGACACTCAACGAACTTCTAGCTCGATTCGGACTGGCGGAGAATCCGTTTCGCGGGGAAGAAGCGCGCAACGACGCGGTGTTTGCGAAGATGACGTCCCCCGCCGCTGCATCGGTGAGCACGGGGAACACACCTGTGCCCGGGACGATCCCGAACCCCAACGCGCTCTCGCAGAGCACAGTTTCGCTCATGCTGCCGTCGGTCTCGGGGACGTTTCACAGCGACTTTGAGAAGATTCTCGGCGACCTTGGGCGGCCCGCGACGGCGATCGTCTTCGGCGAAAAGGGCAGCGGCAAGACGGCGATTCGGCTGCAGATCACCAAGGCGATCGAGCATTACAACGCGGGGCCGGGGATTGAGAAGCGGGTGCTGCTGCTCGCGTACGACGACTTGAACGGCGTGCTGGATCGGTTTCATGGCCGCATGAACGGCAAGACTCCGCTTGAGAGTTTCCAGCGGATTCGGCTGGTGGATCATCTGGATGCGTTGATGGCGGGGTTTGTGCCGCGGCTGGTGGATGCGGTGCTGGGCAAGGGCGATCCGGAGAGCCTGCTGCGCGAGGACGCGAAGAAGGCGCTGCGGAAACTGGACGAAGGGCAGCGAAGGGATCTGCTGCTTCTCCAGGCGTTGTACGACCGGCCGGAGCAGGCGGACCTGCGCACGACGCAACTGCGGAAGAAACTGGGAATCTGGAAGCCGCTGGGTCGAAGGCTCTGGCAGGGCGCAGCGTGGCTCGGCTGGTTGCCTGCCGCGGCGATCGTGTACTGGTTCAAGATGATGCCTGGGGAGATCGGGCCGGGTGCGCCGCTGTATGCGTTCCTCGCGTTGATCGGGCTCTGGCTGATCCTGATCGGCAAGGCGACGCTGTGGGATCGGATCGCGTTCAACCTCGCGGGCAAGCGGGTGCGGAAGCAGGTGCGGGTACTTTCGCGCGGAGACCGCTCGTATGCGAGGTCGCTGGCGCAGCTCGATCCGGTGCTGCGGGATGAAGAGAACATCCCAGCGGGCGACTCGGACGAGGTGCGGTATCGCCTGTTCGATCGGCTGCGGAATGTGGTGAAAGCGTTCGGCTTTGCGGGCGTGGTGATCATCATCGATCGCATGGACGAGCCGACGCTGATCAGCGGCGACTACGACCGCATGCGTGCGGTGGTCTGGCCGATGCTGAACAATAAGTTCTTGCAGCAGGATGGCGTGGGCGTGAAGATGCTGCTGCCGGTGGAATTGCGGTACGCGCTCTACAAGGAATCTGCGGCGTTCTTCCAGGAAGCGCGGCTCGACAAGCAGAACATGGTCGATCGGCTGAGCTGGACGGGGGCGATGCTGTACGACTTGTGCACCAGCCGACTGCACGCGTGTTTGCAGCCGGGCGCGACGCCGCTGTCACTCTTGGATCTGTTCAGCGAGGAAGTGACGCGGAGCGATCTGGTGGATGCGCTCGATCAGATGCACCAGCCGCGGGACGCGTTCAAGTTCCTGTATCGCTGCATGGCCGAGCACTGCTCGAACGTGACGAAGGAAGACAAGAACGTGCGGATCCCGAAGGCCGTGCTCGATATGGTGCGGAAGCAGGAAGCGGAGCGGGTGCAGCAGCTTTATCGCGGGATTCGGCCGGCGTGAGACAAATCGCCAGATCGCAAATTGGCAAATCGCAAATGAAGACATGAGTTTCGATCGCCAGTGGCGCGTCACGCGAACATGCGGAGTTCGATCGCGCGCACGAGGCTGTGCAGGATGATCATGTGGATCTCCTGGATGCGATCGGCGTGGAGCTGATCATCGCTGCTTACGATCCATTCGAGATCGCAGCGACCGGCGAGTTTGCCGCCGCCTTTGCCGAGGAGGGCGATGGTCTTGATGCCGTGCGTCGTCGCGGTGTCGATGGCCTTGATGATGTTGGGCGAATTGCCGCTGGTGGAGAGGGCGATGAGCACATCGCCGGAGCGGGCGAGGCCTTCGACCCAGCGGGAGAAGATGGACTCGAAGCCGTAGTCGTTTGCTGTGCAGGTGATGTGGCCGGCGTCGTTGCAGGCGATGGCGGGGAGAGAAGGGCGATCTTCGCGGAAGCGGCCCGAGAGTTCTTCGCAGAGGTGGGCGGCATCGGCGCAGGAGCCGCCGTTGCCGATGGCGAGAAGCTTGTTGCCGGAGCGGAAGCAGTCGGTGATCATCGCGGCCGCTTCGGAAATGCGGCGCACATTGGCGGGATCGGCGAGAAACGAGGCGAGGGCGCGGTGGGCGATGTCGATATCGGCACGCAGGATCTTGGTGATTGCTTCGGAGTCGAGATGGGCGGGCGCTTGGTGGGCCGGCATGTTGTGTCAGTCTAGCAGAAGAAGATTGAACACGGAGGACCAAGCACGAGGGAGCGGGGCCACGGGAAGAACGAAGACAAATAGAGAGAACGCGGAGGGCGCGGAGAGGACGGAGTTGCGCGGAGGGAGAAAGAAGAATGGGAATGAAGCGAGTTCGAGAATGACGCGGATGGGGCTTACGCCGGATATTCTGCGGGCATGAGCGTGCGCGGAATTGACACGGTGTTTTTGGACCGCGATGGCACGATCAACACGCGGTTGGCGGGCGAGTGGATCGTGCGACCCGAGCAGTTCGAGTTGCTGCCGGGGGCGGGGGAGGCGCTGGCGAGGCTGAAGCGGGCTGGGATGCGGCTGATCGTCATCACCAATCAGCGCGGGATCGAGCTCGCGTTGTTTGATGAGGCGCAGCTTGCGCGGGTGCACGAGCGGATGGCGGCGTTGCTGCTTCCGTTTGGGGTGGCGCTGGATGGCGTGTATTTCAGTGCCGCGGGAAAGGGCCCGCGGACGAAGCCCGAAGCGGGGATGTTCTTCGATGCGAAGCGCGATTTTCCGGCGATTGACTTCTCGCGGAGCGTGATGATCGGGGATGCGGTGCGGGACGTGGAGGCGGGCGCGAAAGCGGGCTGCCGCACGGTGCTGATTGCTGATGAGGCGCACGGGGCGGAGGTGCTGCGCGAGGCGGAAGAAAAACGGGTGAAGCCGGACTTTGTAGTGAAGACGATCGGCGAAGGTGCGGACTTGATCCTGCGCTGGTGAAGCGGTCAAGGCAGCGGACGAGTCGAAAGAAGAGAGAGCGTGCCTTTTCCTCGGGGCGGGCCGGAGATGATCTCGCTTGATCGCGCGAACCCGAGCGAGGTGAGTGCTGGATCGAGTTCGGCTTCGCCCGGGAGCAGCACGAAGATGGGGCGGCCGGGCGGAAGCGGGATGGGGAGCGTCGCGCCGACGGTGGGAATGGTGCGAACGCCGGAGAAGTAGTGAAGGGGGCCGGCGAACTGGCCGCTGGTGAGGACGATTGCGTCGGCGGGGAGCGCTTCGCGGATGCGGGCGGCGAATTCGGGCAGATCCTGAAAGCGGCCCCGGAGGTACCGTGCCTCGAATGGCCGCTTGTGCTGCTCGATTGCGAAGCCGATGGATCGCACGGCGTTTGGAACTGCGATGAGCGCCACGAGCGTGATCAGAATCGGCCGTTGCCAGCGCGGAGAGGTTTGCATCGAGAGCCGGACCGCGAGATCCCACCAGCCGAGGATGAGCAAGGGGAGGATGGGAAGGAAGTAGCGCGTGTCCGGAAAGATCAGGAGCCACTGGACAAAGTAGATCGCAACAAGTAGTCCCCAAGCGAGTCTGCGGCGGAAAAGCATGCCTCCGGCCGCGATCACGGCGAGCGAAACCAGCACGTCCAGGGGCCAAAGCCCGATCTTGTTGCCGAAGATCGCGCGAGGGGTCACCTCGGTGAAAAGCTCCGAAGCGGTGAAGGTCGCGATGCGCGATGCCATCGCGGGCAGATTCTGGAACATCTCGAGGAGTTCGCGTTCTTTGCCAAGGAGCTTGAATCCGCCAGCCATGCGCGGATCGGCGAGGCGGATGGCGAGCGCGACGAGCAGGACACCCGAGGCGCCGGCGATCACGGCCCATTTGAAGCGTGAGCGCCGAATGCGCCAGAGCAGGTCGACAAGGATCGCGGCGAGCGGCCCGAGCACGACGATGCGAAGCGAGGCCATGCCCGCGAGCCCGAGGAGGACAAGGAGCCCGGCGAGGAAGATGAAGGCCGGGTTTCGGGCGGGGTTCTGCACTTTGGAATCGCCCGCGAGCCGCGGATCGGTCGGGGAGTTGGTGGGCTGCTTCGGCTTGACGATCGCGAACGTGAGTTCATAACCGAGCAACGCGAGCGTGCTGCAAAAGAAGAACGGGATGTCGGCGAGGATCTCGCAGGAGTGGCGCAGAAAGGTTCCGTTCACGGCCGTGAGCAGCGTGACGAGCACGGCAAGGGGGCGGCCGGCGTTGCGGAGCATGAGCAGATACACGAACGCGAGCGAAACGAGCCCGAGCGCGAGCATGAGCACATTGCTCGCGATGATCGGATCGGAGGCAAGAGGGCGGATCGCGGCGAGGAGATAGGGAAACCCGGCGTTGATCGACGTGACCGTCTGCTCGTTGAACGTGAAGCCTTGGCCCAGAGCCAGATTGCGTGCAACGCCCAGGAAAAGCGCGGAATCGGGCGTGATGCGCCAGTAGGGGCTGAAGGATGCCAGGAGGAGAAGTGCGGCTGCCGCAAGCAACCAGTGCCGGGAGGCGTCGACGGCTCGGAGGAATTGGTCGGCGGCGGGCATTCCGGGTCAGCGTAGCGAAGCGGCGTGCAGCCACGGGCGAAACGCGGTCCACAAGGGCGGCGCGTACCCTTCGGGATCGTGCCAGGCGGACTGGAAATGCCGAGCGTCTTCGAGGCCAAGCCCCGGCGGGCGATGGATGCGGCTACGGCTCCGATCCTGCGGGTTGGAAGCGGCCACCGGATGACGGGCGTCGTGCTGGCGCTTGTCGATGGGATCGTGTTTACAGCGTGCTGTGCGGCGGCGGTGTATCTGTGGATGGTGGTTGAACGACAGATCGACCCGCGCGTGTATTTGAGTTTGTGGCCAGCGATCCTCGTGATGCTCGGTTTTTCGTGGGCCCAGAAGCTCTACCCAGGTGTGGGCAATCACCCGGTGGAAGAGTTTCGGCGCCAGGTCGTGATCATCGTGCTCGTGTTCTTGATGTTCGGCACGGGCACATTCATGCTCAAGCAGGGCACCGAGTATTCGCGTGCGGTGTTTCTGATCGCGTGCGCGATGTGCGTGGTCGCGGTCCCGGTGGCGCGGACGATCACAAAGCTGGTCTTCAAGCGGGCGGCGTGGTTCGGCTATCCGGCGGTCATTTTCGCGCGCGGACAGGCGGCGGATCGCGTGGTCAATCAGCTGCTTCGCCAACCGAACCTCGGGCTGCGGGCGCGGGCGATTGTCAGCAGCGATGTCGGGCTGCCTCGGACGATCTGCGGCGTGCCTGTGATCGATGCGCCGTCGCTCATGCACGTGCTCCGAGAGGCGGGGCGTGTGCCTTATGCGCTGGTCGCGACCGAGGGGATGTCGCCCGAGTCGCTCAAGGAGCTCCTGGCGGGTCCGCTTCAGTCGTTTCCGAACGTGATCCTGATACCCGATCTGCCGCTGCCTTCGACGCTCTGGATGACGGGGCGCGATCTGGGCGGGATGCTGGGGCTGGAGGTGCAGCACCGGCTGCTCGATCCGGGTCGGCGGACGCTGAAGCGCGGGCTGGACCTGCTGGCGTTGGTGGTGCTGCTGCCCTTGTTTCTCCCCGTGCTGGCTGCACTGGCAGTTGCCATCAAGCTCGATTCGCGGGGCCCGGTGTTTGTCAAATTGAGGCGTGTCGGCCTGAACGGCAAGTTGTTTCAGCAACTGAAGTTCCGCACGATGGTGCCGGACGCCGATCGGGTTTTGCGGGAGACCCTTGCGAGCAACCACGCCCTGGCGGAGGAGTGGGAGAAGACGCAGAAGCTCAAAGACGATCCGCGGCTGACCCGGGTTGGGCGTTTTTTGCGCATGACGAGCGTGGATGAGCTGCCGCAGGTCTTGAACGTGCTGGTGGGCCAGATGAGCCTGGTCGGGCCGCGCCCGATCACGACGGGCGAGACGGTCCGGTATGCGGAGCTGGTGTCGCTGTACACGAAGGTACTGCCGGGCTTGACGGGGCTGTGGCAAGTCTCGGGCCGGAATGAACTTGAGTACGAAGAGCGGGTCAAGCTGGACGCCTACTACGTGCGTAAC
>JAEUJD010000055.1 GCA_016793015.1 Phycisphaerales bacterium | reverse complement strand
TGCTCATTGGACGGTCACGGCTCCCGTTGCATCGATCAGCACTGTGCGGGCTTCCGTCCCGCCCCGCACCACGACCGTACCCCCGTCGGCCGGGAGCCCAAAGCCGCCGAACTTGAGATCGGGCATTCCTCCGAAGCTCGCGCTTTGGAGCGTGACGGAATAGGGCGGCTGGTTGAGCCTGACTGTGTAGTCGCCGGTTCGGCTCGCGCCGACCACAAAGCCGACAATCGAATACGAATGTGTGGAAGGAGCGAAGCTGAGCACCTGGGTTGTCCCGCTGGCGCGTGCAAGGGCTCTGGTTTGCTCGATGTCGGCGACGATGCGGCGTGCCGCGGTTTCGAGGCGGTATCGCGCCACCGCGCTGGCGTATTTGGGCGCGACGATAGATGCCAGGATCGTCGTGATCGACAGCACGACGATCAGCTCGAAAAGGGTGAACGCGCGGGTGCCGGTGAGGGTGGAGGTGGGGGCACGCTGGGGGCGGAGCAGCATCCGTGCCTCGGATGATGTCGGGGTGATGGCCATGGCTCTCCATGTTTTCGGTCGCGCGGGGATGCGGATTGATGGCCGGATGCCCGATTCGGCTCTTTCGGCGGGCGTGGGGCCGGGCCTTTGGTCCGATCCGATGGACGCGCTTGAAGGCGCTGGGGAAACCTGCCGATGTGCCGATGCGGTCTGCCGCGGATTATGAGCACCAAGACACTCCTCATCGTCGATGACGAAGCCTGCATCACCTTCATGCTCGCCAGCCGCTTTCGCGAGCTGGGGTACGAGGTGATCACGGCCGGAAACGGCGAAGAGGCAATGGCGATCGTCCGCTCACTTCCCCAGGCCCCAACCGCCGTCATCAGCGATTTTCAGATGCCCCGCAAGGACGGGCTGCAGCTCGCACGCGAATTGCGTTCCGATCCGAGAACGGAGGCGACGCCGGTCATCATGCTGACAGCACGCGGGCATCGACTTTCGCCCCGCGAGCTCCAGGAAACAGGGATCCAGCACGTCATGCCCAAGCCGTTCAGCGCGCGAGAACTGCAATCCATGATCCTCGATGTGTGCGGCCCCGCGCGGGAGGCCGCATGAGACCGCCAAAGGATGTCCAAATCGAGGGCACAGAGAAGTTGCTGGAGCACTTCAGCCAGCGGCTGATGCAGTCGTACGAAGAGACCTACTCGCTCTTCCGCATCCTGCGCTTGCTCGCGTGCGCGCCCGATCCGATGCAGCAGATCCGGCTCGTTTGCACCAACGTGCAGCAGGTGCTGCCATTTGGTTGGGTTGCCGCCGTCTTCCGCAGCGACGCACACGTTGTTCCAGAACTCCGGGGCAGAGTGGTCCTGACCGGCGAAGTGGCAAATGAAGCCGCCTTCGAGCAGGAACTCCGTCGCGCGTGCGAGTCGCTGCGGGGCAACGAATGGACCAAGGTGTTGGTCGTCGGCAGGCACGAGCTCGCGACCATGACTGGATCTGAAGTGGTTTGTGACCCCATTACCTTTGATGAGCACGTGGTTGGTCTTCTTGTGGCCGGTGGAAAACAAACGGAGAACGGCGAGATTGCGAGCCCGGAGATGCAGTTTCTGGATGCGGTCGCCGAGTTCATTGGCACCTTTCACGAGAACGCGGCGCGGTTCTTTGAGCAGCGGGCGATGAGCATCGGGACGATCGAGGCGCTCACGGCGGCGATCGATGCGAAGGACCCCTACACCCGGGGCCACTCCGAACGCGTGGCGGCGCTCGCGAAGCAGATTGCGCTCGCATATGGAATCGACGAGGCGGAAGCCGAGCGGATTCGCACGGCGGGCATCGTGCACGATGTGGGCAAGATTGGCGTTCCGGAACGCGTGCTCTGCAAGCCGGGCAAGCTGGATGATGAGGAATTCGCGCTGATCAAGATGCATCCGGAGATCGGGCATCGGATTCTGAAGGGCGTGCTGCTCCTCGATCACACGCTGCCAGGCGTGCTGCATCACCACGAGCGATTTGATGGACGCGGGTATCCGCACAAACTCGCGGGCGAGGGCATTCCTCTCCAGGCCCGGATTATCGGCCTTGCCGATACGTTCGACGCGATGAGCTCGAGCCGCTCGTACCGACCTGCCATGCCCCGCGAGAAAGTCCTCGCGGAGATTGCGCGTTGCGCCGGGACGCAGTTTGATCCCAGCGTCGTTGAGGCATTCAAGCGGATTGATCTCGGCGAGTACGACCGACTGATGACGCGACAGGCAGCATCGGCCGAGACTTCTCAGGTTCGTGCGGCCGCCTGAAGAGGTCCGGTTCAGCGACGCCCCTCATCGGCCGATATCCACGCGGGGTTGTGAGGGTTGGTGTCCCACCCAGCTTCGGGAGAGTTGCTTCGTGCGCCGAATACTCCGCCAATTACTGCCTCGTCACACCTCGATGGTCAGCGGGGTGCTCGTCATGAACACCGCGATCGTCGCATGCGCGATGGCGGCGCTCTGGATTGTGGTGGGGGGTGTCCGTCACGAAGAGGCGGTTCGCGCCGGCGACCGCGCCGCGGCAGTCGTCGCCGAGATGGTGCGTTCCGACCTCGAAAAATCCTTCGCGGAGCAAGACCTTGCGGCCGCGAGGCTCGCGATTGCCAAGGCTGCTCACGCCGGTGCGCTCGCGGGCTGCCGCGTCTCGCTTGGGGATGGCGCTGTTGTCGCCGATCTCGATGCCTCGGCTGTCACGGCAAAGTCGATCCCTGCAGAACTGCCCCCGCTCACGATCGAACCAGATTCGCGCCACACATTTG
The DNA here is from genome assembly GCA_016793015.1 of Phycisphaerales bacterium. Taxonomy (GTDB): domain Bacteria; phylum Planctomycetota; class Phycisphaerae; order Phycisphaerales; family UBA1924; genus JAFEBO01. The sequence continues at coordinate 31,112 of JAEUJD010000055.1, read as the reverse complement.
CTGTCGACATTGCGGGCAAGGGAAAGGTGCTGCTGACGGTTGAACCCGCGGGAGCGATCGCACGTTCGGAATGGCTTGAATATGGCTTTGGCGGCGTTTGCCTCGGCGCGATTATTCTGCTCGGTGTGGTTTCGGTGCGGGCCCAGAAAAGAGCCATGCCGGTGACCATGGTGCAGTCTGCGCTGAACTCGGTGCACGCCGGCGAGAAGGAGCTTGCGGCACTCGAACTCGCAGATTCGTTCGGAGGCATCGCGACCGCCTGGAACGGGATGGTCCGCGAATTGGCGACTCACCGCGCTCGGGCGCGATTCGAATCGGTGCTCACCCGGCGCGCCCAGCCAGGCGAACGGGACGAGGCGATGGGCAAGATGGTTGATTCGCTCTGGCACGGTATCGTCGCGGTTGACGAAGAGATGCGGATCCGATATTGCAACGGTGCCGCGGCGGTCTTCCTTTCCGGCACGCGCGACGGCCTGCTCGGGACGCCGCTGCTGGAACGGATCGGAGATCCGCAGGCCCGGGAAAAACTGGAAAAGCTGGCGAACTCGAAAGGGCGTGGCAAGATTGTTGTCGAGATGCGCACGGGGGAAGGCGATGGCGGTGCGGTTCTCCGCATCAGCGGACGCCCCGGCTCCGGGGGCGGCGGCGCGATGCTCCTGATCGAGGACGTCACGCAGCAGCGCGTCGCCGATCGTTCGCGAAACGCCTTCGTCGAGCAGGCGACGCACGAGCTGCGCACGCCTCTCACCAACGTTCGGCTCTATGTTGAAGCGCTGGTCGAAAAGCCGGATGCCGATGTCGGCACGCGTTCGCAGCACCTCAACATCATCAATCAGGAAGTTCGTCGGCTCGAGCGCATCGTGGGCGACATGCTTTCGGTCTCGGAGATCGAGGCCGGCACGCTCAAGCTCGCGATCCACGATATTCGACTGCCAGCGCTGTTCAGCGACATGGAGGCCGAGTTTGCAGGGCCCGCTCGCGCGAAGAACATCACCCTGCGGTTCGATCTGCCCCCGAAGCTTCCGACGATCGTCGGTGATCGTGACAAGCTCGTGCTGGCGCTGACGAACGTGGTCGGGAACGCGATCAAGTACACACCCGAAGGCGGGACGGTCAAGGTCGCCGTGCGCGCCGACGATTCGCTTGTGATCGACGTCGCCGACTCGGGCATCGGCATCGCGGCGGAAGACGCGGACCGGATCTTCGAGCGTTTCTATCGAGCCAAGGACCCGCGCGTTGAGAAGATCGTCGGAACCGGGCTCGGCCTTGCGCTCGCGCGGGAAGTGATGCGGCTCCACGGGGGAGATGTCACCGTGCAGAGCGTGCCCGACCGGGGATCGACGTTCTCGATCCGCATGCCGCTCAAGGCGCCGCTTTCGATGGCGGCGTAACCGGAGGTTCGACGTGGAGATCCGCGAACAGCAGCACGGCGCAGTGAAGGCGATTGCCCCTCAGGGCCCGCTCTGCCTCGCGGACGCGGCCGAATTCCAGAAGGCGGCCTCGGGCATGCTCGCGGCCAACATGGGGCGGTGCGTCGTCGATCTCTCCGCGACCCCGTACCTCGACAGCCAGGGCCTGGAGAGCCTGCTCTCGCTGACCGAGACGCTCGGCGACAGCGGGCAGTTCCTGAAGCTCTGCGGCGTGTGCGAGACAGTGCGTGAGATCCTCGAACTGACCGACCTTGCCTCGTCCTTTGAGCAGTACGACGACATCACGAGCGCCGTGAGGAGCTTCCTTTGACCGCCGACGCAGCCAAACTCCGCATCGGCGATCAGCTCCTCAAGGACGGGCTGATCACCGAGCAGCAACTGAGCCGTGCGCTCGCCGACCAGGCACGCACCAACCGGATGCTCGGAGAGCTGCTCGTCGAGCAGGGCGTGATCACCGCCGCCGTGCTGGTGCAGACCCTTGCCAAGTGCCTTGGGATTCGCTATTGCCAACTTCGCCATGGACTGATCGATCCTCAGATCTTTAAGATGCTGGGGGCGGAGGAAGCCGAGCGGCTCAAGGCGATCCCGTTGTTCAAAGTGCGCGATTCGCTCACGGTCGCGATGGCCGAGCCGCAGTCGCTCCCGACGATCGATCGGCTTCGCACGCTGACGGGGTGCCGGATTCGTCCGGTGCTGGCGGTCGAAGCGAACATCCTCGAGTTCGTCAAGAAGTATGCTCACGGGGACGTGAACGTCGATGCGTTCCTCACTTCGCTGTCCGAGTCGAATCTCGAAGTTGTCGAACGCGAATCGGTAGACGACGGGCCCTCGACGGATCTCGACAAGCTCGTCGCCGGCAGCCCGATCATCAACCTTGTCAACGTCGCTCTGCTCACCGCCGTGCGCGACAAGGCCAGCGATATCCACATCGAACCCGACAAGAAGGGCAGCCGCATCCGCTACCGGGTCGACGGTGTGCTGCGCGACCTGATGAAGCCGCCCGCGGGCATGCACGCCTCGATCGTCTCCCGCATCAAGGTCATCGGCAAGATGGATATCGCCGAAAAGCGCCTGCCCCAGGAAGGGCGCGTGCGCATCGTCGCCGAGGGGCGGGAGATCGACCTGCGTGTTTCCTCCATGCCGACTTTGCTGGGCGAAAAGATCGTGGTCCGCGTGCTCGATAAGTCCAACCTGCGCGTTCGGCTCGCCGATCTGGGCTTTCGCGTGCAGACGCTCGAAGCATTCACGCGGATCCTCGAACGGCCGCACGGGCTCGTTCTCGTGACCGGACCCACCGGCAGCGGCAAGACCACCACGCTCTACTCCGCGCTCGATCTGCTCCGCAGCCCCGATATCAACATCGTCACGGTTGAAGACCCCGTCGAGTACCAGCTCGATCTGATCAACCAGATCCAGGTGCAGGAATCGATCGGGTTCACTTTCGCCCGCGCCCTCCGCAGCATTCTGCGTCAGGACCCCGATGTCATCATGGTCGGCGAGATCCGCGACCAGGAAACCGCCCGTGTCGCGGTGCAGGCCGCGCTGACCGGCCACCTCGTGCTCGCGACTCTGCACACCAACGACGCCCCCGGCACGGTCGCCCGGCTCACCGACATGTCGATCGAGAATTACCTGATCTCGAGCGCCCTGAACGGTGTTGTCGCGCAGCGTCTCGCGCGAACGATCTGCGAGCAGTGCTCCACCAAGTACTACCCCGCCGAGCACGTCCTCGCCGACGCGGGGCTGAGCGATCACGTCGGCAAACCGTTCCGGAAAGGCGAAGGCTGTCCGCAGTGCCACGACACGGGATACAAGGGCCGCCTGGGCATCTACGAAGTGATGGAAGTCTCCCCGGGGCTCAAACGCCTCATCTACGGCGGCGCGCCGACCCACGAACTCCGCGATCAGCTCCGCGCCGAGAAGGTCCTCACGCTCCGCGAAGAGGGCGTGATGCTTGCCAAAGAAGGCAAGACGAACCTCGAAGAGATTCTCCGAGTCACGCACATTGATGAGCAGCCCGCGCAGGCGCGACCCTCCCTTCCGAGGGCCGCCGCATGAGCTTCGCATACACGGGCTTCGATATCTCCGGCAAGGCCGTCAGCGGCGCGATCGACGCTTCGGCCCACGCGGAGGCCCTGGAAGCCCTGCGCAGGCGTGGCATCTTTGCGGTGCAAATACAGGAAGAAGCCGGACGCACCGCCGGCGCTTCGAAGGCCCGGCGGGCCGCGCGATCCGGGGGCAAGGTCACGCTGCGTGAACTCAGCCAGTTCTTCCGGCAGCTCTCGATCCTCGTCGCAACCAAGACACCGCTCGTACAGGCTCTCGACGCAATCGAGAAGCAGTCGCCCGAGGGTGGGCTGCGCACCGTGCTCGCCGATATCCGCAATCGCGTTGAACAGGGCGAGCCGTTCTCTTCGGCGCTCGCAGCTCATCCACGGGCGTTCGATCCGATCTGCCGCAGCATGGTCGCTGCCGGTGAGTCCGCCGGCCTGCTCGACCAGATGCTCAAGTCGCTGGCGGCACTCGCACGCCAGCGGATGAATGTCCGCAGGTCGGTGATAGGGGCGCTGACGTACCCCGGCATCCTGATCACCGTCTCGTTCGGCGTGGTGATCGTGCTGCTGGTCACCGTGCTACCGCAGTTCTCCGAGCTCTTTGATTCGCTCCAGACTCCGCTCCCGCCGACAACGCAGTTCCTGATCTACCTCTCCGAGATCCTCCGTGGCTACTGGTATGCACTTGCTCCCGGCGCGGTCGCGCTGATCGTCGCTGCCGTGCTCTGGCTCCGATCGGACAGCGGCTGGGCGATGCTGGACAACTTCCTGCTGCGTGCGCCGCGCTTCGGTCCGGTTCGGCGCAGTTTCGCGCAGGCCAGCCTGACTCGTCTGCTCGGAACGCTGCTCGAAAGCCGTGTGAACTTGCTCGACGCGCTCCGGCTGACGCGTGAATCCATCACCAGCGCCGCGTACGTCGATCTCCTGCTCCGCTGCGAATCCTCAGTCGAAAAGGGGCTGCCCCTGGCCGATTCCATCGGCGATCCCGATCTCGTCAGCCCCTCGGTCAAAGAGGCCATCGCCAGTGGCGAGCGCTCCGGACAGATCGGCCCCGTGCTGCTCCAGGTCGCCGATTTTCTCGACGAGGACAACGAGCAGTTCCTCAAGATGCTCTCCGCCCTGATCGAGCCCGTCGTGCTCACCGTCATGGGTGTGCTCGTCGGGGGAGTCGCAATCAGCATGTTCCTGCCGATGTTCGATCTTGCCGCCAACGCGGGCGGAGGGCCTGCAAAATGAAACGCAGCCGCTACACGCCCGTCGGAATCGAGATCAGCGGCCGCTTTGTCCGCATGCTGCAACTGGCGCAGGCCGCCTCGCAGTTCCGCGTCCACGCGTGGTCGGTCTTTCCCCGGCTCGACAGCAAGTCCGACGTCGCTCAAGAAGCGGGCAGGATCGCCTCGGTCTTCGAGAGGCGCGGCTTCGCGGGCCGCGATATCGCCTTCTGCCTCCCGGACGAGAGCGTACTTTCCGCCGTCATCGACCTGCCCCCCGTCAAGTCCGGCGCGCCCGTCGCGTCCATTGCCGGTGTCGAGATCGGTCGGATGTTCAAGCAGGCACCCGAAGCGATCGAGCTCTCGCATTGGGAACTGCCGATGACCGTGCGCCAGCCCGGCGCCGTTGCGACGATGGTCGTCGCGTGCCCGCACACAACCGCCGAACCATTGATCGAAGCGTTCGATGCCCACGATCTGAGGCTGCGGGTTATCGAGCCGCGCTGCACCGCGCTCGTCCGCGCGTGTTCGTCTGCCTCCGCGCACGATTCCATCGAGATCATTCTCTCCCTCGGCTGGACACAATCGCGCTTCTACGCGGTTTGCTCGGGCGTCGTTGTTCTCGAGCGCGCGATCGAGAACTCCGATCTTCAAACGCTCCATCGCGTTGTTGCCGGAACAATCGGAATGGACACCGAGCTTGCGCCCCTCGCGCTCAAGGATGTTCTCCGAGCCGAACGCGAACTGCTCGCCGACCCCGACGCCGCCCGTGAAGTGCAGGAACAGGTGCGTCACTACACCGAGGCGCTCACGTCCGAAGCCCTGACGGCGCTCTCGTATCTCGCACGGCGTTTCGCCGGCCGCAAGGCAAGCCGTCTCATAGTCGTCTGTGACGGAGGCGAGGCCCCCGATCTCGCGAAGGAAGTCGCGGCTCGGCTCTCCCTCGAGGCCCGTGTGTGCGCGCTGGGCGAACTGGCGATCGAGGGCATCGACGCGATCGATGCTCCATCGCGTCGGGCGCTCGTGGCCGCCGCGGGCCTTTGCCTGAACCACGCGGGAGGTGCATCGTGGTAATTTCCAATCTGCTGCCGCTTCCGCGCCGGCGCCTTCTCGCGAGGCAGGATCGCACCGCAAAGTGGGCCATCGTCGTGGCCGTGTACACCCTTGGGCTGGCCTGTCTCTGGCTCGGCTCGCGTCAGTACGTCGCGGGGGGCCGCTCCGGGCTCGAACGACGCGTGGCGTCGATCCAGGCCGAGAAGTCGGGCGTCGAATCAGCGATCGCCGGTCTGCGCGAGAAGTCCGCGCGCGTGCAGGCCTCGCTCGCAACCGCCCGCTCCATCGCGGACCATCCGGATTGGAGCGTGCTGCTCAGCCTGATCGCCACGATCCGAGGCAGCGACATCGAGGTCGATCGCATCGCGCTCGGTCCAAAGAAAATCGAGGCCAAGCCCGCTTCGGGCAAGTCCGCCAAAGGCGTCTGGGTCCGGATCTCGGGGCTGGGAAAGGACCACCAAGCCATCGCTCAATTCGCTCTGCGTCTCGAAGGCGCCGGGCTCTTCGAGCGTGTGGCCCTCTCCGATGCCCGCAAGAGCGCGTCCGAGCCCGAGGGGCTTGTCGGCTTCGAGATCGAAGCTCAGATCGATGAATCCCCAGGAGCCGCAAAGTGATCGGCACTCTTGCACGACTTCGAGCCAATCTCAGTGTTGATCTTGCCGGCGTTGCCATCATGCTCGGGCTGACCGCCGTCGTTGCGACCGGGGCGATCGTTCCGGTGATCAGCGCTCGCGCTGCGCACCGGCAACTGCAGGAACAACTCGATTCGGATCGCGCCGCGATCCGGCAACTGCGTGAAAAGCGGGCCGATCTCGAGTTCAATCTAAACCGTCTCGATGCCGACCTCAAGGCTACCCGGGTCGAGGTGGAACCCGTCGCTCGCCTCAATGCCCGCCTCTCCCGCCTCACCGAATCCGCCTCCAAACGCAAGCTCGCGCTCGATCGCGTCGCACCCGAGCCTCCGCAGAGAGCGACGAAGGCAACGCTGGTTCCGATCAAGATCGAAGGGCGCGGCGCGTTCCTCTCCAGCCGCGACTGGATCGCCGATCTGCGGGCGCAGTTTCCCGACGTCGCGATCGCGGGCTTCCAGATCGCTCGCGACAAATCCGCTTCGGCCGAAACCGCCTCCTTCAGCTTCGATCTCGTGTGGTACGCGGCGCCGACCCCCCAGCCGGCAGCATCCGCACAGCCCGCTCAGACGGAACCAAAGAAATAGCAGTTCTGTTGGCATTCGCCGTTCGCGTTTCGCACGTTCTCTTCATGGCGATGTCACGTGAGCGCAAAGTCTTTGCAGCGGTGTTGCTGGTCGCCGGCGCTGCGCTGGCGGTTGACCGGGGTTTCATCGGAGTCTCCGGTGCCCGTTCGGCACATGCCGCCGAGATGCCGGCAGCCGATGCTCCGGGCCGGACTGCTGCGACACCGGTGCAGACCGTGACCCTGGCCTCTCGGCTCAAGCAACTCGGAGAAGTTTCCCGCAGCGTCGATCTGCTGGAAACCACGCTTCAACGCCCGGTCGCCGTGATCGAGCACACAGAAGCGCCCGCTCCCGCGCCGGTCGAGGATCTGCGAGAGACGTTCGCCGCGGGTCACCACCTGAGCGCCCTGGCCTCCACCGGTCGAGGTGCCAACGCCCTGATAAACGGGCGAGCGGTTTCGATCGGCGAAACCATTGGTGGTTACACGCTGACCGAAGTAACCCGCGACGGCGCAGTTTTTTCCGGACCCGGCGGCACGGTCGAGCTGCACCTCCCCAAGGCACGCTGATTCAGCGCCCGGCACGCCCCGGGGCGAGTTACGCAGGCTTCCCAAACCGCACAGACTGACATGAGCAGCCGCGTCCGCGCCACGAACAGGCTCTGGTGCTGAAGCAACGCGTCGAAACACTCGATGTTCGGTCGTCGCGGTCCTCGATGGGCCGGACCACCGACCACCACGGAGTACCGACGATGTCATTCGCCCTTCGTTCCCGCCGTGCATTCAGCCTTCTCGAACTCGTGATCGTCGTCGTGATCCTCGGGATCCTCGCCGCGATCGCCGTCCCGCGCATGAGCCGCAGCGCCACCGCTGCCGCCGACAACGCCGTCATGGCCGACCTCGCGGTCCTTCGCAATGCTCTCGATCTCTTCCAGACCGAACACGGCGGCGCGTACCCCGCAACGGCGGACGTCACCAACGCGTTGACGCAGTACTCGGATATCACCGGCACCACGTTCAGCGCCACCAAAAACGCCGGCACCGGCGTCATCTACGGCCCCTACATCCGCGTTGTCCCGCCGCTCTCGGTCGGCGCCAACAAGGGCAAGAACACCTTCACCGGCACCCTCGGCGGCTCGTTCGGCTGGGTCTACGACTCGACCACCGGCAACGTCACGCCCAACTGCCCCGACGCCGAAGTCGACGGCCGCGGCGTGAAGTACAACACCTACTGAAGGGTGATGTCGGGGGACGATTCAAATGTCCTCCAAGGAATGCCTGAAGAAAACTGATCGAGAAATCCACAAGGCCGCCGGATTGTCCCGGCGGCCTTGTGCCATTTTGATGGTCGATCTGGAAGCCGGCCCCGTGCGAACAGGCCTCCGAAAAGCGGGCGAGGGGATTTGAACCCCCGACATTCAGCTTGGAAGGCTGACGCTCTACCACTGAGCTACACCCGCGTGCCTTCCATTGTAACCCGCTCGGAAGGCATGTTCACCCCGTGTTCGGGCGTTCCTGCTCCATCAAAAGCCGGGTGCCTTGCCAGATCGAGAGATATCGGTCCGAAGTGTGCGGATTTCGCCCGCTCTCTGCATCGGGGCCCTACCTCCGTCCGAATGATGTTTGTACGATTGTCGTTGGGTAGCCGCCAGAGCCGTGAGGGTTTTTGGCAGCGCAGTGGAGGGGTCACCGGGTTGATTCGAAGCTTTGTCCCTGTTTTCGCCGCTCTCGGAGCGTGCGCGGGATTATCCGGCGCGCCGGCCTTGCTGCGCGCCCACCAGCTCGACGACTGCCCTTCGGATGAAGCCTGCGGCAAACTGTCGCACCTGCGTGCGTTGCACCGCGCCGGTCGCGCACCGTCCGCGAATCCCTTTGAGGATCGCGATGCCCCGGGCGATACCGATGTTCTGCACAACAGCCTCACGCTCGAGGTCTTCCCCGCGACTCAGTCCCTTGCGGGCACATCCGTCATCACGCTGAAGAGCCTCGTTGATGGCCTTCAAGAGTTCACGTTTTCGCTCGCTCCAGCGATGACGCCAGGGCAGATTCTCGTGAATGGTGTTCCCGTCGGCGCGCCGGTCGCGGCAGGAACGCAAACCCGCACCGTGGCGCTCGATCGGACGTATTCCGCCGGCGAGACCATCGTCATCACGATTCCGTACAGCGGTCAGGCGCTCCAGAATGCGAGCGGCATGCTCTGGGCCAATCAAGGCGGCCAGCCCGTTGCGAGCAGTTTCAGCGAGCCGTTCGATGCCGGCTCGTGGTGGGCGTGCAAGGACGGTGATGTCGGTTTGCCCGGCGACAACAGCGACAAGGCGACATGGGAACTCACGCTCACCCATGATTCCGCGCTCACGTCTGTTTCCAATGGATCACTGCTCAGCAGCACGCCGATCGCCGGAAACAAGATTGTCAGCCATTGGGCGAGCAACTATCCCTCTTCGACCTATCTCAACTGTTTCAGCCTCGCCAAGTACAACCATTGGACCGTCGAATACCAGGGTGCCGCGCTGCCCGACTCCGGCCCCGTGACATTCCCCCTTCGATTTTACATCTTCTCGAGCCAGGACACTCCGGCTCGCCGTGCCGCCTGGGAGCAGGTCGTCCCCATGCTCCACGGCATGCGTCCGCTCTTTGGTGAGTACCCCTTCGCGGCAGAAGGCTACGGCATCTATCAATTCACCTTCCCCGGGGGCATGGAGCATCAGACGATCTCCGGCCAGAGCAACTTCGCTGAGCAGGTCACGATTCACGAACTCGGCCACCAGTGGTGGGGGGACAACGTCACCTGCCGCACATGGAGCGATCTCTGGCTCAACGAAGGCTTTGCAAGTTACACCGAAGCGCTCTGGGCCGAGCACAAGCCCGGTTCGACCGGAGCGCTCGCGCTCCAGGAATACATGGGCGGCAACAAGCCCCGCCCCGAACACGTCGGCGGCACCGTCTACTGCTATGACCCGTCGGACCAGGAACTGCTGTTCAGCGGCGATCTGACCTACCGCAAAGCGTCATGGGTGCTTCACATGCTGCGTGCCAACGTCGGCGATGCCGCGTTTTTCGAGATTCTCAGGACCTGGCGTGCCACCTATCAGGGTTCCGCTGCAACTACCGACCAGTTCCGCGATGTCTGCGAGCAAGTCAGCGGCAAATCGCTCGATTGGTTCTTCGATCTTTGGGTCTTCGGCGGCGGTGCTCCGACCTACGCAAAGGGGCTTCAGACGTTCACCCTGAACGGCAAGCGATGGACGCGCTTCCACGTGCGGCAGACGCAGGATCCCTCGTGGCCCGTTTTCACAAACCCTTTGCTCGTTCGTTTTACCACCGCCGCCGGTCCTGTTGAACACACCGTGAAGCCGATCGCCCGAACCAGCTTCTTTGTGCGCGAGTCGGGTCCGGCGGGCGCGGGCGATCTTTTCTTTGATCCAAACGGATGGGTTCTCAACTACGGCATCGCGGGTGAAGCACCTTTGGATGGTCCACCCGTCATTCTCGAAACAAGCCCGCTCCCCGGTGCGACGCCCGTGTTTGCAACGGCGCCAACCCAGCTCCGACTGACTTTTAGCGAAAACGTTCAGGTGAACGAGGGCCAGTTCCTGGTGACGCGCATGGGCGGCGATCCTGTGCCATTCATGTTTACGTACTCGTCGCCCACGCAAATCGCCACGCTCACCTTCCAATCCAAACTCAGCCCGAGCGAGTATCGTGTGGAATTGCTGAGCGACCCCGTTTCGGTCGCCACCGGTCAGTCACTCGATGGGGATGTCTTCACGCCGACAGATCCCGCCGCGCATCCGACCGGCGACGGCGTCGCGGGCACCACGCCGGGCGGCTCAACCATTCTGCGTTTCACAGTCGATGCCGGAACCTGTCCGTGCGACCTCAACGGTGACAGCATGGTGGACGATTCCGACTTCGTCCTCTTCGCCGGTGCATACAACGAACTGGTCACGATGGCCGCGGATTTCAACGGCGACGGCCTGACCGACGACGCGGATTTCGTGCAGTTCGCGGGCGCGTACAACGAATTGATGTGCCCCTAACGCGGAGCGCTGTCGCGCACGGCGCGGATCGCCAGAAACATCGGTATCTCCCGGCGCGTACGATTCTCTTCGGCAGCGCGTGGCCCGGGTTCGCTCTCGCGTGCGCTCGGCCACTCTTCCAGTGCATCGATGAGAAACCCCGCCTCGCGCAGCAGCCTCACATAGGACTGAAGCGGCCGATGGTGCGTCAATGTCACCACGCGATCGGCGCCGCCCGAAACCGCTCCCGGATTCATCACGATCTCGCGATGGCCCGGTGACAGGTAGCCGTCCACTCTGCGGAACTGCCGATCGTCGGAGGGTGTTCGCGCCGTCTCGCCACGCTGGCCGCGTCCGTCTCTGCCCGGTCGCCCAAAGCGGCCGCTCGCGTTGCCGCCCTGTCTTTCTCCGGGCTTTTCTCCGTGTCCGTCAGCGCTCCGGCGCGAGGAGCTTTCGCCGTTCTCCCACACCCAGCTCGTCTGCCCGGGCGATCGAAACGCAGGGTGCAGGATCACGGAAACAAAGCGACCTCCGTGCTTCAGTTTCTTCGCGATGCCGGCAAACAACGGCGCCAGCGGCTCGATGTTCATCAGCGCCATCAAGCATGTCGCGCTGTCATACCCGCCGGCATGCTGCGCCGACTCGCCGATCTGCCGAGCATCGCCCACTTCAAAGACCGGTGCGGGCCGCAGTTCCAGTGCCGCTCGCCTCGCGGCTTCGATCAACTTCGGCGCCGCATCCACTCCCGTCGCCTGCACGCCCAGCCTCGCAAGTGTTCGGCAGAACGCACCCTGTCCGCACGCGATGTCCAGAATCCGCTGACCCTTCGCGGGCTCCAGCAACCGCAGCGTCCCCGGAATGATCACCTTCTCAAAGTGATCGCTCCGACCTTCTTCGATCAACTTGTCGTACCAGCCCGCGACGTGATCCCAACCCGCATCCGATACCGGCGGGGTTTTCCCCCGTGGTCCCGTTGTGGGTGCAGCCGACGCCGGCTCCACCGTTCCATCGATCCCGCCCTGTTCGATCGCCATCGCCTCATCGCGACCCGCGCCGACCAGTTTGAAAAACTCGCGCGGAATCGGACTCTTCAGTTTCATCGGCCGTCCGGCAAAGGCGTGCACAAACCCGAGTTCTCCCGCGTGCAGGCAGACCCGCCCGATCGGATCGGTAATCGCCCCGTACCGCCGATCACCCGCGATCGAATGCCCCAGTTCCTTCATGTGAACACGGATCTGGTTTTTTCGACCGGTTTCCAGGCGGATTTGCAGCAGCGAATGCCCGCGCCCCGCGTTCACGCAGCGCCAGTGCGTCACGGCCAGTTTGGCCTCGTCAGGTCCGTCGTTCCCGCGTGCCGCCGTCGCCGGCGGGGGGGTGGATGAACTCTCGACGATACCCTTCGAGTTTTCGCGCAGGTAACTCTGAACAGTCCCCGACGAGCCCGGCCCGATCGTGGGGATCTCACCTTCAACCACCGCGAAGTACAAGCGGCTCAAGCGACGCGACCGGAGATCTTCCTTCAGCCAGTGCAGCGCCCGCTCGCTCTTTGCGAAGATCATCAACCCCGAAACTTCCCGATCGAGCCGATGCACCACATAAACAGGTATGCGTGCCCGCGATCGCGCCCGGCTTCGTACGTATTTCTTCACCAGCGAAAAAAGATCGTCGCCTTCATACCCCTCGCCCCGCGGCCCACCCACATACGCCGACAGCATCCCGCACGGCTTGTCGACCACAAGCAGGTCGTCATCTTCCAGCACGATGCGCACGCCCCGGGCGATCCCGCGGCCGCGATCTCCCGAATCACGCTCCGGGCGCGATGGTCTTCCCGGATCTCCGTGGCGTCTTGGTTTGCGATCGGCCATGACGCATTGTTCGGGGGCTCAACTCGACAAGGAAGCGCTCCCGCGCTCCAGGATGTCGAAGAGCCACCCCGCGAAGTCGCTCTTTGAAACGCGCCCGCCGGTTGAAAAATCTTCGCCCGCTTTACCGAGCACGCGCGCCTCGATCTCCCCGGACTCCATAGTCTCGAGCGGATTTGCAACGATCAGGTCAAGGGACTTGCGTACCAGTTTCTCCCTGGCAGAGTCGAGAAGCCGGTCCCGGGGTTCGAGCGCAAACCCAACCAGCAACTGATCCGGCTTTTTGTTTTTTCCGATCCCCGCCAGCAGGTCGGGCGTCGGTTCGAGTTCAAGCACGAGCCCCGCATCCGCCCGACGAATCTTCCCGCCGACCGATCCCTTTTTCGGGCGATAATCCGCGACCGCCGCGCTCATCACGATGACTCCGGCGCTCGGCGCATGTTCCCTGAGCGCCCGTTCAAGGTCTTCGGTGGTTCGGAACCGAACGACCTTCCCCTGCGTACGGATGCCAGTCAAAGACCTCCCGAATTCGTCGGGTTCCAGTGCGGGGATCGGTCCGAGCAGAAGCGTGACGTTGTGGCCTCTCGCGCACCCTTCCAGTGCCAGCGCGATGCCGAGCCGGCCCGACGAGCGGTTCCCGATGAATCGCACGTCGTCGATCGGCTCCTGCGTCGGCCCCGCTGTGATCACCACGCCCAGACGACGCGACGCTTTCGGTGTTGTTGACAAGCCCGTTGTCTTCATTTTCAACGCCCGACTTTCGTTCGTCTCGGGCCTGTGAATGCTACTCTTCGGGTTCCTTCCGTTCGCCGCGTCCGCGGCCCGTCCGCCCGAATCAAAGTCCCGTCCCGTTCGGCATCAGCGATCACGACCATGGCAAGATCCCGTAAGAAACTCGGCGAAATTCTGGTTGAGTGGGGCTTTGCCACGCGCGACCAGATCGAAAAGGCCGCGGCCGCTTCCAAGGGCTCCGGCAAACGAATCGGCGACGTCCTGATCGAACAGGGCTTCGCGAAGGAAGAGCAGGTCGCCAAGGCGCTTGCCACCCAGTTTGGTTACGAGTTCTTCGATCCCGCTGCCGCCGGAAACGCCGCCAAGATCGACCTCAAGCTCATCCCCGAGGACCTGGTGAAAAAACACCAGATTCTCCCCATTGGCAAGGCCGGTGGCCGCCTCAAGCTCGTCGTCCACGACCCGCTCGATCTCGAATTGGTCGACATGCTCCGCTTTCGCCTGAACCTCGAGATCGAGCCGCTTCTCGCACCGCGATCGGCCATCAAGAGGTTCCTCGAAGGTGGCGGTGGTGGGCCCGCAGCTCCCTCCGCCAAGCCCGATCCGGGCAAGTCGCTGGTCACCAACTCGATTGACAAGTCGGTCGATAAATCGGTCGACAAATCGATCGACGTCGCCAGCGAAGACGCGCCGATTGTCAAGCTTTGCAATCGCATCCTGGTCGAAGCCGTGAAGATGCGGGCCAGCGATATCCACATCGAGCCGATGGGCGATCGCGTGCGTCTGCGCTATCGCATCGACGGCGTCTGCATCGAACGCGACAACCTCCCCAAGCGCATGCAGAATGCCATGCTCAGCCGCTTCAAGCTGATGTCGGGCATGAACATCGCTGAGAAGCGCGTGCCGCAGGACGGCCGCATCAAAATCCCGGTTGACGAGGTTTTCGTCGACTTCCGCGTTTCCGCCTGCCCGGCCTATCACGGCGAGAGCGTGGTCCTTCGTATTCTGCGCCCAGACAGCGTGCGCATCGGTCTGGCCAACCTGGGCTTCGAAGCCGACAACCTGGCGGCATTCAACAAGGTCATCCGCCGCCCCAACGGCATCTTCCTCGTGACCGGGCCGACCGGTTCGGGTAAGACGACGACGCTCTACACGGCGCTCGACATCCTCAACCGCCCGGACAAAAAGATCATCACCGCCGAAGACCCGGTCGAATACAACTTCGACGGCATCAACCAGTGCCAGGTCAAGGACGGCATCGGGCTCACATTCAGCGCGATTCTCCGCTCGATGCTGCGTCAGGCCCCGAACATCATCCTGGTCGGCGAAATCCGCGATAAGGAAGTGGCAGAAATCGCCATCCAGGCCGCGCTGACTGGCCACCTCGTCTTCAGCACGCTCCACACCAACGACGCCCCGAGCGCGATCACCCGCCTCATCGACATGGGTGTGAAGCCCTTCCTCGTCGCCAGCTCGATCCAGGCCGTCATGGGCCAGCGCCTTATCCGCATCAACTGCAAGAATTGCAACGCGCCCTATCCGTACGAAGAGCTGGATCCCAAATACATGAAACTCGTCGGCATCTCGGAAGAAGAGGCTAAGAGCGGCAAGCTGATGAAGGGCAAGGGCTGCGACAACTGCGTCAGCACCGGCTACCGAGGCCGCCGCGGCATCTACGAAATGATGTCCATGAACTCCGCGATCCGCGAGCTTGCGTTCAATCTCGCGCCCATCTCCGAACTCCGTAAAGCCGCTCTCGCGAACGGCATGCGTCCCCTTGTTATGGATGGCAAGATAAAGTGCATGAACGGGATGACCACGCCTGACGAAGTCGCCAGCGTCGCCCAGGCAGACCTGGATAACAAGTAGGAGCAGACACTGGGCACTAGGCACTTGGCACTAGGGTTCAGAGGCAAGATATTCGCCAAGGTGGTTCGAGAGTCGCTCGCACAAAGTCCGTCGCTAGTGCCAAGTGCCTGGTGCGGAATGCCTGGGGTCTTCCATGTCCACAATGCAAATCGACCGCCTCCTCGACACCGTCGTCAAGCAGGGTGCTAGCGATCTTCACCTGACCGTCGGCCGCCCGCCCACCGTCCGGCTGCACGGCCATCTCCGCAACCTGGCGACCAAGGTCCTCGATTCCGACGACATGGTCTCGCTGATGAAGTCGATCACCCCCGAACGCAACCAGCAGGAACTGCAGGAAGAAGGCGGCACCGACTACGGCTTTGCCTACGGCGAGGCCGCCCGTTTCCGCGTCTCGGTCTTCCGCCAGCGTGGCGACCTTGCCATCGTCCTGCGTCAGATTCCCAACCGCCTGCTCACGTTCGAGCAGATCGGCCTGCCCGCGATCTGCCAGGAACTGATCCGCCGCCCCCGAGGCATGTTCCTCGTGACCGGCCCGACCGGCTCGGGTAAGACGACCTCGCTGGCCACCATGATCGACTTCATCAACCAGACCATGGATCGCCACCTGGTCACGATGGAAGACCCGATCGAGTACTACCACAAGCACAAAAAGTCGATCGTCAACCAGCGCGAAGTCGGAAACGACGTTCCCAGCTTCTCCGAGGCCCTCCGGCGCGTGCTCCGTCAGGATCCGGACGTGATCCTGGTCGGCGAAATGCGCGACCTCGAGACCATCGAAGCCGCCGTCCGAGCCGCCGAAACCGGCCACTTGGTCTTCGGCACCCTGCACACGACGGGTGCGGCCAAGACGATCGACCGTCTGGTCGACGCCTTCCCGGTCACCCAACAAAACCAGATCAGAGTTCAGCTCTCGACAGCCCTGATCTGCGTCCTCAGCCAGCAGCTTTTGAGCCGGGTGGACCAGCCGGGCATGGTGGCGGCATACGAGTTCCTGGTGGTCACCCCCGCTATCTCGAACCTCATTCGCGAGGCCAAGACCTTCCGAATCGACTCTGCGATCCAGACGGGTAAGAAATTCGGCATGCAGTTATTGGACGATCACCTCTGGTCGCTGTACATGTCAGGAAAAGTCTCGGCCGAGGAGATGATCGACAAGTCGAAGAATCCCGCCGATCTGCGCGACAAAGTACACAAGCTGGGCCGGACGATCGGGCGCACCGATTTGGACGAAGACGACGACATCGGCAAGGCCTGAGGCGGGCAGCTAGATAGTAATTTAGTTCGGTGACGCATCGCGAATTTTGCGGTGTTTGCTGGATTTCTACGCCAATATGCGTGTGAGTATGCGAATGTACCGCGTCTGCTGAATTTGGGGCACCATTTTCAGCGGGCACCGGGTCTCGTGAGGGCTCGTGGTTGCAAGGGGGCTGACTTTCGGTTCTGGGGTGAACTCGAAGCCGGTCATGTGGAAGGGATTGTCGGGGTGTGAGGGTGTGGGGGTGTGGGGGTGTGGGGGTGTGGTGAGGGGACGGAGAAGCCATGCCAGCGATTGATCCATCTGAAATGAAGGGCCGGAAGCTTGGACGCGTTTTGACCAAGCTGGGCAAAGTCACGCGCGATCAGGTGCACGAGGCGCTGGCGATCCAGCAGACCCGCAAGTCGCCCCTCGGGCAGATTCTGGTCGATCTGAACTACTGCACTCAACGCGACGTGCTGGAGGCCCTCGCCGGTCAGGCGGGCATGGCCTTCGTGGATCTCACCGGCTTTGAGATCCCCGCCGAAGCCCTTGAGGCGATTCCTTCCGAAAGCGTCCGCAGCTACGAGGTGATCCCCCTCGAATTCAACAAGACCAGCCGGCGCATGAAGATCGCGATGAAATCGCCGGATAACTTCCGCGCGGTGGATGACCTTCGCCTGCTGCTCGGCGGCAACGTCGAGGCCGTGGTGGCCGACCCTGCCGCGATCGACGCCCTCATCCAGAAGCACTTCTCCAAACAGGAATCGATCACCGACGTTGTGAGCGAACTGGCCAGCGATGAGCGCATCAAGAACATGAGCGCTCGTGGCGGCGAGTCGATCGACATCGACGCCATGGTGGAGATGGCGGGCGACAACCAGGTCATCAAGCTGCTCAACCTGGTGTTGCTCCAGGCGATCAAGGATCGCGCTTCCGACATTCACTTCGAGCCGTTCGAGAACGAGTTCAAGATGCGGTATCGCATCGACGGCGTTTTGTACGAGATGGTGCCGCCTCCGAAGCAGCTCGGTCCGGCGATCACCAGCCGTGTGAAGGTCATGTCGAACCTCGACATCGCCGAGCGGCGGTTGCCTCAGGACGGCCGCATCGAACTGACCATCGGCGGCAACCCGGTCGATCTGCGCGTCGCCGTGCTTCCCACCATGTGGGGCGAGTCGGTCGTCATGCGTGTGCTCGATCGCAGCAACGTCGAACTCTCGCTTGATCGCGTCGGCCTGCGCGACGACGACATGACGACCTTCCGTCGATTGATCCGCAAACCCAACGGCATCGTGGTCGTGACCGGCCCGACCGGCTCGGGAAAGACCACCACGCTGTACGCGGCGCTCTCGGAACTGAACGACGTCGAAACCAAGATCCTCACGGCGGAAGACCCGGTCGAATACGACATCGACGGGCTCTGCCAGTGCCAGGTGAACACCGAAACCGGAACGACATTCGCCAAACTGCTCCGCTCGTTCCTGCGTCAGGATCCGGACATCATTCTGGTCGGCGAGATCCGCGATCTCGAGACCGCACAGATCGCGGTGCAGGCTTCGCTGACCGGCCACTTGGTGCTGAGCACGCTGCACACCAACGACGCGCCAAGCTCGGTGGTGCGCATGCTCGACCTGGGTCTTGAGGCCTTCCTCCTGACCGCGACGCTCGAAGGTATCGTGGCGCAGCGCCTCGTCCGCAAGGTCTGTGCGAATTGCAAGGAGTTCTATCAGCCCACCGAAGAAGAGCTGATGGAGCTCAGCCTCACGCCCGACGCGGTGCGGGGCCGCCGCTTTGCCCGGGGCAAGGGCTGCGATCGCTGCAACGGTTCGGGCTACAAGGGCCGCCAGGCTCTCTACGAGATCATGACACTCGACGACGAGGCTCGCGAGATGATCATGAAGAACGCAAACACCTCGCTCCTGCGGCATCACGCCCGCAAGCGGGGCATGCGGGTGCTCCGCGAGTCGGGGCTGCTCTCGATCTACGACGGCGTGACCACCATCGATGAAGTCGTTCGCGAGACGCTCGCCGACGAGTAGCGGGGGCGAGTAGCGGGGACGAAGAAGCACGACCAAAGACGGATCAATCGATTCTGAGAACGGGCCGGAGGCGACTATGGCGACCTTTACGTACGAGGCGATGAACGACGCGGGCAAGCCGACCAAGGGGACGGTTGAAGCCGGCAGCAAAGAAGAGGCGATCGCGCGGATCAAGAGCCAGCGGCTCTTCCCGACCAACGTCGCGGAGCAGAAGGTTTCCAAAAAGGAAGCCAAGGCCGCGGCGGGCAAGGGAAAGGCCAAGCCCAAGAAAAAGGGCGGCATGGGCTTCGGACGCGTGAAGCAGAAGCAGCTCACCTCGTTCACCCGGCAGTTGTCCACGCTCCAGGACGCCGGCTTGCCCCTGCTGCGATCGCTCCAGATTCTCGAGCAGCAGCAGAAGCCCGGCGCGATGAAGAACGTGCTTGTCGGCGTTTGCGAAGAGGTCGAGGGCGGCGCCTCGCTCTCCGAAGCAATGAGCAAGTTCCCCAAGGCCTTCGACAAGCTCTACACCAAGATGGTGAACGCCGGCGAGATCGGCGGCGTGCTCGACCTGATCCTCCAGCGTCTCGCCGAGTTCATGGAGAAGGCCGAGAAGCTCAAGCGCAAGATCAAGGGCGCGATGGTCTACCCGATCGCGGTCGTGATCATCGCGGTCCTGATCCTGACGTTCATCATGTGGTTCATCATCCCGAAGTTCGAAGAAATCTTCAAAGACTTCGGCGTGAAGCTGCCCATGCTGACCACGCTGCTCATGGAAGGCAGCCGCTGGATCGCGGGCACCAATCCCGGCCAGTCGATCCCCGGCGCGTTCATCGTGCTGCCTTCTCCGATCTTCATCTTCATCGCCTGGAAGCTCATCCGCGCCAGCGGGCCCGGCAAGGCGATCACCGACTGGATGCTCCTCCGCATCCCGATCTTCGGCAGCATGCTCCGCAAGACGGCGATCGCACGCTTCACCCGAACGCTCGGCACCCTCATCGGCGCGGGCGTGCCCATCCTCGAGGCGATCAAGATCACCGGCGAGACCAGCGGCAACTACGTCTACGAAAAGGCCCTGCTCAAGGTGCACGATTCGATCCGCGAGGGCGAGAGCTTCGCGACGCCCCTGCGCGAGAGCAAGACCTGCGACGCCCTGGTCGTCAACATGATCGACGTCGGTGAAGAGACGGGCGAGATGGACAAGATGCTCCTCAAAATCGCGGACAACTACGACGAAGAAGTCGACGTCGCGGTCGCATCGCTCGTCTCGCTGCTCGAACCGCTGATGGTCGTCGTCCTGGGCGGCATCGTCGGCACCATCGTCGTCGCGATGTTCCTGCCTCTGGTCAGCATGATCCAGTCGCTCCAGGGCGGCGGCGGCGGCTAATTCCGCAAAGTCTCGTGCCGGTGCCCGTTGAATCGGGTCCGGCGCTTTTCAGGGTTCTCGAATCTGGTTTGCGAATGTGGAGCGATTCCGTGCGAATGAATTCTGGAAAATCCCGAGCCGGCTTCACGCTCATCGAGTTGCTGGTGTCGATCGCGATCATCGCGCTCCTGATCACTCTGGTTTCGGTGGGCGTCTCGCACGTGTCGAAGGTTGCACGGGGAACATCCGAGCGCCTCACCGTGGTGCAGATGAACCAGGCCGTGCAGGCGTTCAAGCAGGAGTTCGGTTTCCTGCCCCCGTTCGTCGCGCACAACGACAACGTGCGCCCGGTCGAGAAGTTCCTCCGCCAGCCCGACCCCGACTACTTTGAACCCAACACCTATCGCGGGCTGGTCACGAACACTTCCGCCTCCTTCAACGGCAACACCGCCTTCCTCGAAGGATTCTCGACCTCCGGCGACCCGCGGTTTGGCAACGCGAACTCGTCCAAGATCATGAGCTCGGACTGGGCCTTCGATACAACCGGGGCCAGCGTCACCTCCCCCGATTACCGGTTCAGCGAGTACTCCCTCGCGTACTTCCTTGTCGGCGCGCTCCCCAAGGGTGTGGACGGAGTCGACGGCCCGGGCATGTACCGCCCGAGGGTGGACGGCTCGTTCGATCTTGGTTCGCTCTCGGTCAGCAGCCGCGTCAACGACGTTTCGGGACGCGCGTTTCCGCCGTTTGTCGATCCGACCCGCAAATCGCCCAAGCTCGATATCGATCTCGAGACCTACAAAACAAAGGACAGCGATCTGACGTGGCTGAATACCAGCACGGGCCAGCGGATTTCGCTCAATACCCGTGCCCGGCTCGTTTCTCCCGCCGGCAAGGCGTATCGCTATTACCGCTGGGCGCCCCGCGAAATCGTGAAGGCGACTCCGAGCTACTACGACCCCGCGACCGGCGGTTTCACCCGGCCCGAAGAGGGAGCCGATCGGCTGAATGTGCCCTCGCTGCTCGGAGATCCGCGTTCGGACGCCGACCTGCGCAGCGCGGAGTATGCCATCGTCTCCTGCGGCCCCGACGGCTACTTCGGTGATATGAATCTCGAAGCCGGCACGGCGGACACGTTCTCCGAAATGGCGTTGCGGCTCAACGTCAAGACCGATTTCACCAAGAAGGATGCGGCCTCGTTCCAGGTGCGCAAGGCCGCCCGATCCGACAACATCGTGGAGGTGGGGCGATGAACCGCACTTCCGCAAGGCGCATCCTGCGCACGGCCGGCTTCTCGCTGGTTGAACTTCTCGTGATCATCGCGATCATGGGGATCCTTGCCGCGGCAGGTATCCCCGCGATCCGCAACATGATCTACACCTCCACCGGTTCGATGGCGGAGAGCCAGCTTCGGTTCGGGCTTGGTGCGGCGCGCGATCTGGCGATCCGCAACGAGGGGGGAGACACTGCCGCGGTCTTCACGTTCGAGCCGGGCGGTCGGATGACCGTCATTCCGATGGTCTTTGTCGGCCGCATTCTCGATACCGCCGATCCCAGGTTCGCCGTTTCCACCCCGCCCGCCGGCCCGGTGACGTACCGCGATGTGTTTGCGCCGACCGCGCTGGCGGAGCCGATGCAGTTGCCCGCCGGGTGGATGGTGCGCGGGTTTGCACCCCCTGGCTCGATCTTTGCCCCCGGCACGAACAACTCGGGCACCCTGGTGCCATCGAACGGTTGGTATTACGAGAACACGCCCGTCGGAAACCGCAGGATCAACCTCGGGAACGATGCCATCTCAGGCCAGGCAAACAAAGGGAACTGGGTCTTCCCCGAGAACGGCTTCTTCAACCCGGTCGAAACCAACACCGGCGAAAACCGGCGCAACACCTTCATGGTCCGATTCCAGGGCGGCAGCGGGCGCATCGCCGGTGCGAGCGTCACCCCGGCGATCGTGCTGCTCCCTCGTAACACGATCGACTGGACCGCACCGCTCACCGCCCGTCCGACGCTCTCGACGACGCTGACGCAAGGCGATTGGCGCCGCATCGACCACGCCGACAATCTGCCCAACTGGGCGCGATCGGTCACCAAGCTTCCGCTCAACAGCGACATCGCTTCGTTGATCGGCTGCCGGAGCGTGGACGTCGCGATGGCGTGCAACGTCAACCTGCTCGCGCTCTACGACGAACGGAAGATGGCTCAAACCATCGGCGCACGGGGCGTCAACAAGTTGACGGGCACGATCTACGGCGGCGCGGTTCCCCCGCTCAACACCGCGGCAGAGTTTCCCAAGGCCCCCAATATCGATCTGTCGCTCTGGCCTTCGAGTTCGCTCGCTTCCGCCAACGCCGAGCGCGTGCAGATGCTGATCAACAGCTACATGCTCAACGCCCTCAAGTACTCCGATGTCGATACGGGTGGCCCCAACACCAACCTCGATGCGGATGCGAGGTTGTTCCGCATGGATACCTATCTCGGTTCTGCCGTGGAGACACGCTGATGCTTCTTCGTTCAAGCAATCCCGCGAAGTCCGGCAAGGCTTTCACGCTGGTGGAGGTGCTGCTCGGAATCATCATCCTCGCCGTCGGCCTGCTCGGGCTGGCCTCGGTCTTCCCGCTCGTGGTCCGGCAGCAGCGCGAAGCGCAGGACACCGTGGTCGGCGTTTCCGCGGCACGCGCCGCCGAATCGTTCCTCACCCAGCATCAGGGTTACTTCGACATCACCGCGCCCAACGACATGATCGGGCTGAACACCCCTTCGGGCAAGAACGGCTGGGGTGCCCTTTCGTGGGCGATGTACAAGACCGCCTGGGCCAAGCGTGCGGAGGACTTTGGCCACATCCGGTGGAGCACGCTCTTCAACGAAAACAATCCCGACGGCCAGACCGCAATCTACGGCTCGAACGCCGAGATCGCTGCTGGCGCGCTCGAAAGCGCGCCGCCGATCCGGGGCGCGATGTACTTCCCCCGGTACAGCAACAACGCACTGGTGCCCAACAAGGGCGTTGCGATCAAGCCGTACGACCGCCTGATCCCGATGCCGAGCGCAAACACCAAGCCGATCTTTGTGTGGGATGTTGTTCCCATGCTGGCAACGCCCATCGATATCTCGCCCACCAGCCAGATCACGACGCAGACCACGTTCCCGCTCCGGGTGACCGTGTTTGTCCGGCGCATTGATCAGGGCATCCGCCTGCCCTACGACCAGAACACCAAGACGACCATGACGCTCGCCGATGCGATCTCGCAGGGCAAGGTGCTGCCTCTGGGGAGCGACGCGGACGGCATGCCCTCGCAGAACGGCCTCGGTGCGTATCCCGAGTATTTCTACCCGACCGTGCAGACGGCGTACCGGCGCTACGGCGCAGAATCCGGCCCGTTCAACGTGATCCACTTCAAGGAAGCCGCGAGCGCAAAGTCGCTTGCCGCGGCACGCCAGGTCGGGCAGCAGCTTGTCGATACCGAGGGAAACATCTACACGGTGGTTGCGCTCCCGGACGAGACAGGCACCGACATTCCCTACTCCAATGTGCTGGATCGTGCGGTAGTGATCGAGCCCGGTATTCCTACCGGGTATCTGCAATCGACCACTTCCAAGAACGAGAACAAGAGCGATGTGCGGACGTCGCGCGAGCTGGAGCTGCTGTGTACGCCGCAGGTTCCGGCGTATGTGTCCACGTTTCTCGTCCGACCCTGAAACCAGAAAACCGATGGGCCGCAGGGCCGTTTCGGTCGTATTCAGATTGATTTGTTGAAGCGAGGTGCCAAGTGCAGCATGAAATGAATGAACAAGCCCGTTGCTCTCCCGATCGCGCCGCAGACCTTGCCGCGCGAGCCGGCAGCAGCACGGGTGCGCATGCAGGGCACGCTCGCAAGGCCTTCACACTCGTCGAGATGCTCGTGGCTGTTGGCGCGGTCGCGCTGGTTTCGGTCGGGCTCGCAGCAGTTTTCAAGACCGTCGGCCAGACCGTGACGACCGGCAAGCGCGTCAGCGCTCTGACGCAGCAGGCGGCGGTGCTCGAATCGCAGATGCGCCAGGATTTCAAGAACATGACGCGTGACGGGTTTTTGGTGATCCGTCACCAGTTCACGCTCGGGCGCGGCAACAACGGGCAGACGCTGATCTCGGTGCCGCGCTTCCCGGGGGACCCCGTGCCGGCACGTCCGCGTCGCATCGACGAGATCCTCTTCTTTGCCAACGGTGATTACCAGACAGCGCGCGAAGACCTGATCCCCGGCCGCACCGCGAAGAGCCGCACCGCGCGGATCTATTACGGGCACGGTCAGAAGGCCACGCCCCAGACGCCGGAGCAGGCGGCAAACTTCCGCATCGACATGAACTTTCTGAATCCCACGTTCGGCGACTGGTTTCGTCAGAGCGACAATCTTTCGACGCGGCTGGGCGAGGTCGTGAACAACAACACGACCAACCGGTACGCCAGTTCGTGGAACCTCATTCGTCAGGCCACGCTGCTGACACGCCCGACGACGGTCAGCGACGGAGGCTGGCCCGAAGATCGCCCGCGCCCGGTCGGGTGGGATTCCAACGCCGCCGCGGGCACCTCGCTCACCAATCTCTGCTCCGACAGTACATTCCAGATCGCGGGCCAGCCCGCCGCCAACAGCATTTTCCGAAGCCACAACGAGATGTTCCCGATGGCGAGCAAGTATTCCCCGGCTGCATCGGTGCAGAAGTTCACGATGTACTGGGAGCAGGGGGCCGTTGGCACAAACGTCGCACCGCGGGTGGGCTCGGGCGTTGTGGATATCGCGGCGACCGATCTCGACGAAATCGCGATGATCGTCAACGGCAGCAGATACAGCCCCGGGGATCTTTCGAACAACGGTGAGAGCTATTTCGCTGGGCGGACATCGGGATTGGGTGTCCTGGAAGCACCGCTGCCGCTCATGAACGGGTGGCTGGACAGCAATGCCAAACCCGCGGCGTTCTTCGCATCATCGTATGTTGTTCCCGCACAGCCAAACAACCTGTCCGGCCTCAGCACGACCGCTGCCCGCATGCAGGCATGGATGATCAACGCGATGCCCACGCCCAGCGGCTACAGCCCGACCGTCTATTCGCAGGATCAGAATGGCATCAACAACGGTGACGGAGTGGTCGATCGGCTCGGCTATCGCGTGCGCTGCGAGGATGAACTGCCCGACGTGCGGGGCACGATGGATAATCCCAAAGGTCGGAATGTTCAGATCTTGAGGAACAACCTTCTCTCGATCGGGCTTTCCAAGATCGCGGCCCGGTGCTCGGAGTTTGTGGTCGAGTGGTCGTTCGGGCAGACGTATCCGACCACCGGCAATTTCAAGGACGAGTTCGGCACGGATGTGCGTGGCCAGACCATCTGGTTCGGGCGCACACTCGCCGGGTTTGGCGCGAACGGCTCGTTCGCGATCTCGAATACCCCGGGCGCAGCCAACCCCGATATCTACCGCTACGACCCCGCCGCGACGTACGGTGCCATCGGCGGCAAGTACAACGCGAGCGGCACCAAGACGCTCCAGGCGCCGACCGCTTCGCCCGCCTTCAAGCCGTACAAGGGCGCGCCGGAGTTTGCCGGAAATCTGAAGTTGGACGACTACACCGTGCCCGACTGGCTGACGCACGGCATGCTCAAGTGGCGTCTGAACGGGCTTGATCAGTCCTCGCTCATTTCGTACTTCGGCTATTTCGATCCGACGTACACGCAGGACGACATCACCCAGCCCCCGAGCCTGCCCTGGGCCTGGCCGAAGATGGTGCGAGTCACGTTCACGCTGGCGGACGCAGCGGACCCCTCGATCGAGCAGACGTTCCAGTATGTGTTCGATCTGCCGCCGGACCCCAAGCCGTGAAGCACGGTCGCGAAGAGAACAGGCGGATCGCGGATGGAATGCGGTTGTTGAGAGTCGGAAGGAGCCGGTCATGAAAAAACAGAAGAGCAGCGGATTGGGAAGATTGCGTGATGCCGGAGCGCTGTTGCTCCGCTCGCGTCGGCGCGGCTCGTTCCTGGTGCTGGTGGTGGGCACGCTGGCGATGCTCTCGATCATCATGATCGTGTACGTGGCGGTCGGTAGTTCTGACAAGCGTTCGAGCCGCTCGCTCGAACGGCGCACGCGCTCGGACGAGGTCATCGCGCTCTTCTCGGATTACGTCGCTCAGATTGTTGCGGATGATGCCGTTGCGGTTGCGCCGGACCCGAGCAATACCAAGGCCGATGGAACCCCCCAGACGCTCGCGGGGGGCGATGTCTACGTGCGAGAGGCGTGGGATGCGCCCGTGACGAAGTGGAACGTTTCGAGCAGCATCTCGCCGGGCACCACGCTCGCGAACGAGAAGCCCAAGGTGTTCCGCACCGTCGGTGCGGGCGACGATCCGTGGCTCGCGAGCACGACCCCGACGTGGATCAACTTCGACGCGGCAACCAATGGCCCGACTTTCACGGGTGCCGACGGCGATAAGAAGACGTTCGCGAAACGGCGCGACTGGCTGCACATCTCGAACATCGCGCCCGACGGGCGATTCGTGAACCTGTTCAACCTGCGGGGCAACTTCGATGCCCGCCCCGGCACGCAGCAGACCGTGGGCGATGAGCACATGAACGGGAATCTCTCGCTCACCGATCCGCTCGGCGTGGAGGTGGCGACGACAGCGTGGAAAGAACAGCTCGGTTCGCCGACCGTCTTGAGTTCCAATTACCACAACCCCGCGACGTTCGATTCATGGCAGGTCGGGGCGTTCCGTCCCGCGCGCGGACCTTTCAAGAACGGTGCTTCGGACATTGCTCCCAACGATCCGGCGTATCCGCCCTATCAGTGGGCCGATGCCGACGGCGACGGCTTCTTCGATTCGCGCTGGTTCGAGATGGTGGATTCGCGCGATCCGGGCAACACAGCAAACGTGCAAAGCCCGCAGTGGTTCCGCAAGCTCCTTCCGACCGATCCGAACTACCGCTGGGTTTTCGCGGCACGCATCATCGATCTTTCGGCCCTGGTGAATGTCAATACCTCGGGCGACGACAGCGCGAACCCGAATTACACCGCTTGGGCGGAAAACCCCGCGATCAAGGCCGCCAATGGAAAGAACCCGAAGGGTCAGGTCATGGGCCTGAATCCGGCGGACATCGATCTGCGCCGCCTCTTCTCCATGCGCGATTCGACCGAGTCGGTGCTCAACGGCTCGCCGACCGGCCTCCTGATCGACGGCGTTTCGTTCGACGGCGGTTACTCGGCGATCGCCTTCCCCACCGGCGGCAAGCCCGCTTCGCAGGATTACCGCCTCTACAACGAGAAGCCCAACGACCCCAATACGGAAGTCGGCACGGCGCAGGACCTTGGCTGGGGCGCATACGAGGCGCTGCGTGCGACGCTGAATATCGGGCGTCCGCCGGGACGCTTCAGCGATTTCACGGTGGTTCCCCTGCTAAATTCCAAGAACAGTTTCGCAACCCTGGGTGAGCGTGCAGAGTTTTATCGGCGTGCAGCGCCGGCTGTGGCGCGCCCCGCGTACCGAGCGACCGATACCTCCCGGGGCGATCCGACCGAGCTTTACTTGTCCGGCAGTGGCGGCTTGCCCTCGACGGTGACCGGCGCGATCGACTACGGCCTGGGTTTCCGGTTGAGCAACCTGCTCGAACTGATGACCTATCGCTCGGTGAACGATCCGAGCGTGAGTTCGAGCCTCGAATCGGCCGTGGGTGGCAAGCGCCGGAGCAAGTTTGCGACCAAGCCCACGACGGCCGACCTGAGCGCCCCCGGCGAAAGCTTCGGACCCCTGCGCGAGAACCGCTCGCTCGAGCTCGAGCGCGAGAATCTGGCGTACACCACGGGTGCGAAGATTGGCCAGCCGACCGAGGCCGCGATGCTTCGCAGTTTCACGGATGTGCGTCAGTATCTGACAACCCTGAGCGGCGCGCGGCCGATCCGCGCGACCTCGGTGGTTGTGACATCGGTCGATCAGCCCCCGCCCCTGACCGAGGATGAGCTTTCGACCGAAGTGCCGCAGAACCCGACCGGAGAAGAACTCTTCAAGGCGTACACCTCCGCGCTCATGCCGGGCCTGAAGCTGTATCAGCCCGACAGCTCGCTCGGCACGCCGGTTGATATCTGGAAGGACATCACGACCGGCACATCGCTGGAGCTGCGTGGCATGTTCTACGGCGGGCAGGGGCCGATCTCGGCGCTGCTCGCGGCGGGCCACATGGCCGCGAACTTTGCGACGAGCGCGGAGTTGAAGACGGGCACCGTCTCGCACGCGCCCTATGTGCTGGTGATGGCGGACCCGGTGTACACGAAGGACTCGCCCGCCAGCCTGCCTAGCGACACACTGAACCAGACCGACTGGAAGAAGTACTTCCCAACGTGGTGGACGGACGCCGGGCGTCGGCTCAACATCGCGAGGGATGATCAGACAACGCCCCGCGGTGCCCAGCTGTCGGTCGATAAGTCGCAGCCGATCCCCGCGCCGGCCGTGAACATCTACGGCATGGGCAACCCGCACCCATTCCTGACGGATGTGGCGTCGATTACGGTGTATCGGGATGTGCCGTGGCATTTGCCGCCGATCGAGAATGCGGAAAAATCCGACCAGGAGGACCAGATCCAAGGTGATCCCCCGGTGCCGCAATTTATCACTGTCAACGGCTTTTTGGGAGATGCAAACAACGATTTCATGTTCCGGGCTGTTGCGGTCAAGCTGCATAATCCGTACCAGGCACCGATTGTGCTGTCCAAGAACGTGCCCACCGGGTCTTTCCGGACCGATGGAACGGGCACGCAGTTCACGGCCAATTCGTTCGACGATTTCTTCTACATCCAGATCGGTTCGGGCACGGACGCGACCTTTTACGTCCTCGCGGAAGTGGAAGAGGCCAAGAGCGGCGGCACATACGGCGATGAATTTTCGGCCAAGCCGGTGGTGATCCTTCCGGGCGAGACGATCGTCTTCTACGCCCTGAGTCGGGACAAGAAGTTCATCGTTCGCGAGCGGTTCAACGGCACCGATGAGGAACTGAAAGGCGATCAAGACCCGACGCAATTCGATCTCTGGCTGGAAACTCAATTTGGAAAGCAGTCCGACACCCTGATGCGTCGCATCCAGATGGTGCGGGTCGATAACGACAAGTTCCGCACCGGCGTCGCCGCGAATGCGACATTCGCATTCTCGCAGACAACCGCAACGCAAATGGTTCCGGCGTACACCGGCACGACGCCTCCGGATAGCACGGTCCTGCTGCGGCGAGCCGTTCGCATCGACAGCGGCGATGTGAATGACACGTTGGCGAGTGCGCCCAACAGCATCACGAACGATCAGGTCTGTGATCGCCTGCGTCTGGGCACCGCGTTCACGCTCGATCGGAAGCTGAAGAGCGCCTCGCCTCCGGGCAGCACCACCTATAAAGCGGCAACTGCCGTTGACGGCTTGTGGGCACGACCGAATTTTGTGGGGGAGACCGTCACCGGATTCAAATACAAGGGAGTGGTTTACCCAAGAAACTGGAATACCCGCTTTACCGTCGCGCTCGTGGAGCATGTGGGTCGGAAGAACGAAAAAATCGGTGCCAATTACAAGATGGGCATGCTCCCGGCGTGGGCGATCGATCCGAAGGATGAGCCCGCCGCAGGCTGGTACATGAAGACCCAGCACCCCGATGCGCAAAACGCGTACGAGATCAAGCTGACCGACACAATCGTGTCGGCACAGACCAACTTGAAGACCTCCGGCTACAACCCGGCTGAATGGAGAAAGCTCGGAGCGTACATCCCCTCTATGCCCAAGCGTGCCGAGGAGCGGACCGACAAGCTGGATAAGAAGAACAAGCAGGGCACCGCATTCGAAGATCTCCGGCGCGAGCTGGCGGTCAACGCCAATCAGTACGAGGGCTTCACCGACACTTGGCAGCCCGACGGCACCAGCCAGATCCGGCCGACCGATCTGCTCAACGTGATGGCGATCGGTTCGACGCAGGTTCCGCTCGACATCAACGGCACGCCGCTCGAAGTCAGCCCCAACGTGCCCGACATGATGAAGCAGTGGACAACCACTGCGGAAGTGCTCGCGATCGCGATGGGCTTTGCGGATCGGACCAAGTACGACTACGTGAATGGGCAGACCGATTTCGGTCCGCTGGATTACTACTACTTCGACCTGGTGTCGCCCGCCGCGAGCGCCAAGCCTCTGTTCGATGGCGGCTATCTCAGGCTCGATGACTTTGTGGCGATGCGGGCCGACACCTCGGGCGGGCAGTACACGGCGGGCATCGGCGCGCCCATCGCGGGCAACATCCTCTCCGCGTTCCGCGTTCACCCCGATGCGTTCGCGAGCCTGCACATCGCGACGCCGGGCCTGGTGAACATCAACACCGCTCCGCAGGCCGTGCTGCGGGTGCTGCCGATGGTCTTCCCCTCGACCAATCCGTTCATCAGTTCCGAAGACAAGGCGAATGGCCGCACCGAGAGGACAACGTTCTGGCCGGGTGCCGACGAGGCCGAGCGCAAGCAGGAAGCGCCCAAGACCGATATTGCCGCGATGATCGAGTCGTACCGCGACAAGATTCCCGTTGAGCTTCGGCCCAATGCCAAGAACGTGGTCGGCAGAGGCGAAGGTGCGCCGACGGTCTACGCGAGCTTCTTTGATCGCACGGTCCCCAGCCTCGCGGCGACCGCCGCAACCCTGGCCGGGCCGTCCGATCCCAAGATCGGTGACTACTCCGGTCTGACCGGAAATCCCAACACCTATACGGGCGGACGGTACTGGTCGACCGGTTTGCGGGGCATCCGCGAAGGCGCGGGCCTCCAGTCCGTGGGCGAGTTGCTCGCGGTGCGCCACGTCGAGTTCAATACCACCACCAACGCGGTCTCGACGCCAGCGAACGAGCTCGAGAAGCGCCCGAGCAACATCGACTTCATCGGCTACCGCTCGACTCCGAGCAACATGTTCGGCATCGACAACCTCATGGAACGCGTGCTTGATTCGTCGGACCCGGAAAAGCCGGTGACGACGGACATCAAGCCGCTCCAGTTCGGCAAGACCTATCAGGACAAGCTCAAGGTTCTGTCCGCCCTGCTCGGCAGCGTGACC
>JAEUJD010000033.1 GCA_016793015.1 Phycisphaerales bacterium | reverse complement strand
GAGCACTTCCATGCGGCCGTTGGCGAGCCAGTTGCCCGTGGAGCCGACGCTGGCCGACGCGGCACCGCGTTCGGGCCCGACGTAGCCGATCGCGAGGCGTGTGCTGTAGACCGTTTCTTCGACGCGGTCGTTGCCGCCCTTGTTGTTCGGAACAAAGGCCAGGCCGGGACGGTTTTCGTTGGTGGTGGCCGAGGTGCCGGTCCCGTTGCTGACGTTGTCGCCCGCGCCGAAGGAAGGATCGGAGGCAATGGAATTCATGAAGGCGTTGCGCGTGCCCGAGCCGATGTCGCGCGTGACGGCGATCAGGTTTTCGCCCGAGGGCATGCGTCCGGTCACGAAGAGGTGACGGAGTTCGGACTGCTTGATCTGCTCGCGACCGACACCGAAGTTGACGGCCGCCGCGATCGGGGCGAAGGCAAAGGCGTTGTCAAAGAGATATCCGGTCGCGCTCGGAGCGGGGGGGCTTGCCGGGTTGGCGAACTGCACGCCCAAGGCAGAAAGATCGGGCAGGCGGCTATCGATGCCGACGCCGGTGCCGGCGGCGTTGGTGGCGGTACGGCTGAAACCGCCGTAACCCGCGTTGCCGGGCTTCCTGCTCGCGGCCGTGGAGCCCGAAACGCGTCCGACCCAGAGGCCCGGGACATCACACGGCGCGATGTCGATGCGGACGCCGCCCGCAGAGCCCACGCCGGGCACGGAGTACGTTGCCTCGAGCGTCACGGTGTCGGAGCGGATGGGCATGCCGCCTGGGTTTGCGCTGTTGAAGGTCGAGGGCTGGCTGCCGATGTTGCTGCCGTTCTGATAGAGGAACGCGCCGTTGTAGTACGAGCGGGAGGAGTTGGAGAAGAGCAACTGCGGGCTGGCGGCGGGATTGGTGACGAAGACATTGCCGAAGCTGGCCAGCTCGGTGACGCCCCGCACCGAGCCGGTGAGGCGGTACGTCGTTGCCCAGATCTGATTGACGGGGAAGGGTGAGACCTGGTTTCCGCCGGGAATGGGCGTGAGGTTCTGGGGCGGGAAGGACGAGAAGACACCCGCAACGCCGTTGCCGTCCACGTCCATGTAGTCGTTGGTGGACGCGGGCGCCGCGACGAAGCTTTCGAGGAGCGTGGCGCCGCTGATGTTGATGACCTTGGGGCCGGCAAGGGCCGAGGCGCAGACCGCGCCGCCGCAGGCCGCGACAAGCAATGCGATTCGATTCACACGTTGCATGATCAATCTCTCCCGGGGAAAAGGCCGGACCCCGAACGGGGACCAGCAAGTACAGACCGATACCCGTCAACGGCACCGGGCGACGCGCCCGGAACCGATCTCTCCACAACTCGGGTTGTCAAAGCCGCCGCACAAACTCGCGCTTCCCGCGCAGATGCAGAGCCGGACCGGAAAACCGACGCGGGGCGATCAGGCCCGGCGTCGGGAAGGGAAAGTCACTTGGAAGCATCGACATCGGGGTCGTAGACGCGGGTGTCGCCGGTGAGGCTGTAGAACTTGGCTCCCCAGAGGCGTTTGTCGATGGAATCGATGTAGCTCATGCGCTCGATGTGCCCATCGACGAAGACAAAGTTGGCTTTGCCGTAGAGCGAATCGCCGTGTGCGCGACCGACGGCGTTACAACCGCCGCTGTTTCCCTTGCTGGCGATGACACCGGGCTCGAGTTTGCTGGTGGCGACGGTCTCGTTTGTGCCCCAGACGGAGCTGACGTTGGTGGATTGGTAGCGGTAGCGTGGGCGCGAGCTGGTGGGCTGCGTGTAGATATCCGAGCCCGAGATTGCCACAAAGGGCGTGATCGGTCGGTGGGCCTTGGCGTTCCATGGTCCGGTCTCGCCTGCCGCGGAATCTTCGTTGTCGGGCACCGTTCCGATCGTGCGCCAGCCCCAGCGGGGGGAGTAGGCGAACTCGGTCGCGAGGATCACGCGGGATGCGCCGCCCGGGCTTGCATCGATCTCGGAGGGATTGACGAACCGGTTGCGGCGGTTGGTGGAGTTGGTCGGTGCGGGCCAGAACTTGTTTCGCGGGAAGAGCGCGTCGTTGCCGGCGAAGGCCACGCGCCGGGCCTGGCGATCGAGGACATCGGGAGGAGTCGAGCTCGGGCGCTTCTGGTCGGGCTCGGAATCGCCGTCGATGTTGGGATCAAAGTTTGTGCGGGGCGCGCCTTTGCCGGGGACGCTCGGGCACTGGAAGGCATTTTCCGGAACGCCTCCGTCGTTGAAGAGCATGTAGGACCAGTGGATGTAACCGTTGGCGGGGTCGGTGCCGAATTGATCTTCGAGCTTCCAGCGATAGCCGGTCTTGTCGGCGCCGTAGAGGTACGACGCGGGGAATGCCCTGTTGTTGAGCGTGTACGAGGTGACACCGATTGCGACAGCGCGGATGTTGCTTGCGCAGACGGTGGTGCGTGCCTCGGCCCGGGCTTTGCCGAGTGAAGGGAGCAGAATCCCGATGAGCATGGCGATGACGGCGATCACCACCAGCAGCTCGATGAGCGTGAATGCGCGGCGGGAACGTATGCGATCTGCGATTGCGGGCCGACGTTCAGATCGGTTCGACAT
The DNA here is from genome assembly GCA_016793015.1 of Phycisphaerales bacterium. GTDB lineage: Bacteria > Planctomycetota > Phycisphaerae > Phycisphaerales > UBA1924 > JAFEBO01. The sequence continues at coordinate 14,738 of JAEUJD010000033.1, read as the reverse complement.
CCTGTGTCCCCTTGCGAGTGCGCCCGCCGGCACGAGCCCCGTGCCGTCCGAGTGCGAAGGAGACTAGAGATCGCGTGTGCGTTTGTGGGCGCATGCGCGTTCAAGTGTGCGCCAAGAGTGTGTGAAGCAGAATGTGTGCGCCGCAACAAGAAATCGGCCGGGCCGGCGGGGCTCGGGCGATGCTTCTGCACGTAAGTCGCGTGAACGACGCGGGGTGCGAACGTTTGTATCGTCGAGCGGTTACTTCCGATTGTGTTCAGATCGGGTGAGCGTTTGGTGTGCAAAGAACAACGCCCGGCGGACCGGGCTTCACGAAAGTCTTACACGATTGTGGGTTCCGTCGGCGTTCAACGATGGCCGAGTGCGCTGCGGATCATGATCACAAACCGGGTGAGATACACCAGGCTCATCACGCCCACCAGGCTGAGCAGCGCGAGGTACAGCGTTGCGCCGGCGAGGGAAGACGTCTTGTTCCCGGTCGCGGCGCTCGCACCGGCGGCCATGAACTTGGACATATCCGCGCCCATCGCCCACTTCATGATCGCGCCCTGAAGCCACATCATCGCGATCACGATCGCGAAGAGGCCCCAGCGCGAGGCGATGAACATCCAGCGTTCCATGCTGCTCTCGCCCTTCATGGCACGCCAGAGCTCTTTGAATGGCATGAAGAAGACCAGGCCCATGTAGAAGATGCCGCCGATGCCCGTTGCTGGTAAACCCGCAAACATTTCGCTCAACTCCTGGCGGCAAGGGCCGCCTGTGTGAATCTTGAATCGATCGAACTCGGAACTCGGAACTCGGAACTCGAGTCAGTGGCCTTTCTCGAACACCTTGATCGAGCGTTTCCCGATGAACTCATTCCAGAACGCCCGCGTCACGAACCATGTATTCACGAAACGCAGCACCCAGAAGGCCGGGATGCTCGAGAGCGCCTTGAAGAACTCGCCCCGTTTCGCGGCATAGATGAGCACGGGCACCACGATCGTCGGCAGATCGAGGAAGTAGCCCAGTAGGAACGCCGGGTGCACGAAGATCGCAAGCAGCGGAAGAAGGATGAACAGCGCAAACACGCTGACGACCGCATCCCAGAGCGCCGTTGCGACCATCGAGCGCAGGACCGATGTCCCGACGATGTCCTTCCAGTGCACCTTGATGCACTGGGCAAAGCCGGCGCACCAGCGCTCGAGCTGCTTGCTCATGAAGTGGAAGTTGTTCGGCTCGACCGGATAGCACATCGCTTCCGGGCTGAACCGCACCGAAAGGCCCAGGCGGTAGACCGACCATGTCAGGTCCATGTCTTCGCCCACGGTGCGGGTGTTCCAGCCCCCGAGCTGGCGGAGGATGTCGGTCTTGTACGCGCTGAAACAGCCGCTGGCGATCAGCGGACGCTCGTAGTAATCCTGGATCGGCTTGTAGAACAGGAACGCGTAGAGGTATTCGATGTACCGGCCACGCTCCCACATGGTGCTCACGAAGCGGGGGAGCACCATGCCGCAGACGGCGGCGGTCTTGGGCTGATCGAAGTGGGGCATCAGCTTCTCGATCGCATCGTCGGCGAGCGTGGTGTCGGCGTCGATGGCGAGCGTGTACTCGGTGCTGACGTAATCGAGGGCGTAGTTGAGCGCGGTTGCTTTGCTGCCGCAGTTCTTGGGTGGGCGGACGACGACGATCTCTTTGCCGCAGGCGCGGGCGATATCGCCGGTGTTGTCCGTGGAGCAGTCGTCGATGACGATGACGTGGTCGATGTGGACCGACTGACGCTGCACGGAGCGGATGGTGTCGGCGACGTACTTGCCCTCGTTGTACGCGGGGATGAGCACGGTGAGCCCGCCGAGCAGGCGGGGCTTGTCGCCGGGGCGGATGCTGGGCGCGACGACCGAGCGCGGCGTCTGCTTCACGGGCGCCGGATCGAGCAGCATGCTCTTGATCTCTTTACCCACGCGAACGGCCGGTTCGGCGATGGTCTCGACAAACTGGCTCGAGCGCCGGATGCCGTCGCGGACCTTCTCCGAGCGGCTGGCGGGCTGCGCTGGTGCCTTGGGGCCGATCGAGGACGATTGTGATTCGATGGTGCTCATGGCGGATGCTGAAGAAAAAGGCTTCGACCGGGTTCACGCCGCCGACCATCTTGCTTCGCTTCTCCACGACCGGAATCTCCGCGCAACGACGGCGCAGGATGTGGTCCCCGGATGTGGAATGTGCGACGTGCTTGTCCGCCAGAGGTGGCGAACGATGGCCATTGGGGCTGACTTGCGGGGCGGAAGCCTCACAAGACGGCATGCGGGCGGTTGACTGCTCGGCTCTGGTCGCAAACTTCAGCGACCTGCCGACAGCGGATCGCAGTTTTCCGGGCGCCCCTTGACAAGGATCACCCAGGAACCGCTTCCCGCCAGGACCGGCGGCCCGACCGTCACGTTTCGGGCCAGCGGGAAATGGTACGCACCGATCCCGGCGCGGTTGCTGTGGCACAGGATTCCCCCACGTGGGCGTGCGGCCTGTGAAACTCCGTGGCCTAAATAGTCCGATAAAATACAGTCTCAAGGCATTTCAGCGGTCTTTTTGGTGATTTTCCCGACTTTTCGGACGAAACCTTCTTTCCGCCAGAGCGTGTGGTAGCTTTGCGTCTCGGGGCGCGCACTCGCGCCCCGGAGCGGGAGAAGTCGAACATGAAAAAGCAGAATGTGTGGGCCGCGTGCGCGGCCTTGGGCGTCGGCGGCATGTGCTTCGGACAGGCGATCTCGTTCTCTTCGAGCAAAGCCGAAAACTATCTCCAGACCGGCGACGGAGTCATCACACCGTACAACGACTGGTCGTGTGTGCTCGCGATCACGGGGAACGTGCCCGACGCGTTCTCGAACTGCACGATCAACTACGCCGGGCCGCTCTCGCCTCTGGCGATGGGCATCGTGGGCAACAGCATCGAGCACGGGCAGACGTGGTACGGGTACTCGAATCTGAACCCCTCGCTCGCGGACCTGGATACCGAGATGCCGCCCGGCCCGTACGAGTTTGCGTATGAAGCGGGTGCGCTGCCCGGCGGCACGCACGTGTTCGAGTTGCCTCCCTCGGCCTTCTGCCCGGAAGCGCCCGAACTGCTGGGCGACACCTATTCGCGGCTCCAGTCGTACAAGAACGATCTGGCCTCGGATTTCACGGGCTCGATGGGCGGCTTCACCGACGATGCGGGAGCCAACGCCAGCGCGATCAGCCTTCTCATCTACGGCGCAGGACAAGGAGGCGTCTTCTGGTCCGCATCGGCTGCGCCGACGGAGACTTCGTTCACCATCCCTGGGGGCTCAATCGAGGACGGGCGGGCGTATTTCGGTGTGATGTACTACACCGTTTCATTCAGTTCACTCGGCGCGGGCGTCGAGGGCGGCAGCCACACCAGTTCGTTCAGCCGCAACGTGTTCTTCTACTTCAACACCCGAGGCCCCTGCCCGGCCGACCTGAACGGTGACGGCATGGTGGATGACGAGGACTTTGTGCTCTTCGTCCAGGCGTACAACCTGCTCTACTGCTCCGATCCCGCGGCGGTCAACAAGTGCCCGGCGGACCTCACCAACGACGGCTACGTGGTGGACGACGACTTTGTAGAGTTCGTGCCCGCGTACAACCAGTTGCTCTGCGAACCCCGGTGAACCCGAAAAGCGACGATCCGGCGCGGGCTCACTGCGGTGATCGTCCGTTGTTTACGCTTCTTTCTGGCGGAGGTTTGACTATGCGCAGTTTGATTGTCTTTCTTGCGGCGGCCGCGATCCCGGCCTGCGCGATCGCCGGCGACATCGCGAACTTCGGAGCGAGCAAGCGGGCCGTCTATCGGCAGACGGGGGACGACCAGCTGGTGGCCGACGTCTTTGACGTGAGTTTCCGCGTTTCGTTCTGGACGGGCGGCGCCTTCGAAGCGGGGTCGGTCGCTTCGCCCGCGTTTGCGAATGCGGTGCCGCTGCTCGGCTACGACGCGTTCGGTCTGTATGGCTGGGACGGCTACTTCTATTCGAAGGCGGCAATGGAAGCGGCCTACCCGGCTTCGATGCTCACGTTTGCCATGAGCGGGGGCCTGCTGGGAGAGCAGACAGAGACGATCGAACTCGTTCCGTCTCTGTTCAGCACCGAGTTGCCCCGGTTCACGGGTGATTCTGCCTCGCGGCTGCTCGCAATCGATCCCGGTGTCGAACTGAGCGGAACGGTCGCGCCGTGCACGGTGGAGGGTGCCGCAACGTTGACGTACGGAACATTCTTCATCGTCGATCTGAGCGATGGTTCGTCGGCGTGGTATCAGTCCTTCGAGCCGGGTGAAATGGCGTTTACGTTGCCCGCGAACACGATCAAGGCGGGCCGCGCGTACATCGCCGTGCTGACGAACGAGAATCGGTTTCAGACGCCCGGCGCGGGCTTTGGCGGCGCGATTGCGGAGATGATCTTCTCGCAGGAAACGCGGATGTTCTTCAACACTCGTGGCCCCTGCCCGGCAGACCAGAACGGCGACGGCTATGTGGATGATGCGGACTTCACGCTCTTCGTGGGCGCCTACAACGCGCTGGCGTGCAGCGCGGGCACGCAGGTCGGTTGCCCGGCGGACCTGACGAACGACGGCGTGGTGCTCGACGAGGACTTCACCGTGTTCGTCGCGGCCTACAACGAACTGATCTGCCCCGAGTAGTCCGGGCGATTGAGCAGCCCGAAGCGGCCGGAGGGCGATTCGATTATGCTCACGCCATGAACCGATCCGACATCGACCGCATGGCTCTCGACGCGGCATACGAGCAGGCGTGCAAGAGCCTTTCCGAAGGCGGCATCCCGATCGGCGCTGCGCTCGTCAACCCCGCGGGCACGATTCTCGCGCTCGGCCACAATCTTCGTGTGCAATCCGGCGATCCGACGGCGCACGCCGAGACGGTCTGCATCCGCAATGCCGGGCGTCGGCGCGACTGGCATCACCTGACCATGGCCACCACGCTCAGTCCGTGCGCCATGTGCAGCGGCACGGCGGTGCTGCACCGCATCCCGCGGATCGTCATCGGGGAGCATCACACGTTCCTGGGTCGCGAGGATTGGCTCAGCGCCGAGCGGATCGAGGTGGTGCTGATGAACGATCTGCGCTGCATCTCGCTGATGGAAGAGTTCATCAACGCCAGGCCGGATTTGTGGAACGAGGACATCGGGATTCCGCCGAAATAGGTCGGATTTGTCGGCCGAGCGGGCGCGAACCGGCCGGTCGGTTTTGGACTATACTTTGACCAGCGGCGGACCCCTATGGGCCGCCGCTTGTCACTTTGAGACCAGACGGTTTGCTGCCGCGTTCTCGGCGTCCATTGCGCGAGTCCCGGCCTGAAAGGCGTCCACATGAGCGAGAACGAAACCAACGCCGCGACTCCAGCCCCCGTGACCACGCCGGCCCTCGATGGTCGCCCCGACGAAAAGGTCGGCCTGATCGCCGGCGACGAGCCGATCCGCCAGGAAGGGATGAACTGGTTCGTGCTCCGCGTTGCCAGCAATAAGGAAAGCTCGGTCCGCGACACCCTGCTCCGCAAGGTGCAGATCGAGAAGATGACCCACCTTGTGAACCGCATTCTGGTGCCCACCGAGAAGACCAAGACCGTCAAGGGCGGCAAGCAGAAGATCACCGAGACCAAGCTTTATCCGGGTTACGTCTTTGTTGAAATGCGTCTCGAGCCCGACGGCCGAATCCCGCAGGACGTGTTCTTCCTCATCAAGGAAACCACCGGCGTGGGCGACTTCGTCGGCACCGCCGGGCGTCCGACCCCGATGAAGGATCACGAGATCGAGAAGATGCTCAAGGACTCGAAGAAGCCCGAGGACACGCCGAATGTCCGCATGGTCTTCGAGAAGGGCGAGCACGTCATCATCAAGGAAGGCCCGTTCACTTCGTACGAAGGCACGGTCGACGAACTGCTGCCGGAGAAGGGCCTTGTCCGCGTGCTGGTCACGATCTTCGGGCGCCAGGCACCGATCGAGCTCGAAGAGTGGCAGATCGGCAAGGCCGAAGGGGCCTGATCGGGCGGCATCGAAACCAAAGTTGCTCCACGCTGCCACCGGATTCTCGGTGGCAGTTTTCTTTGGCATTGCATCGGCGACGCGATCGTTGTGGGGAGCGGTGCGCAGGTTTCTGTTGAGGCAAACGCCTTATTCTGATCGGGCGCGCGTAGGGATCGCTGGTTTTTCTTTGCTCCGGTGGTACGTGTTGAGTTGTCACATGCTCCGCCGCGGCGATTGGAGAATCGCGCCGTCGCGACGGGCACGGTCGCCTCTTGCGGGTGTGACAAAGGGACTGGAGAGTCCGCTCCGATTTCCGGGGCCCCTTCAAAGGGGGAAACATGTCCAGTTTGCTCCGCGCGTTGCCCGTCGTTCTGACGTCGGTTGCCGGTTTCTGTGCGTCGTTGGCGGTTGCCGATGATCTCAACCCGCCACCGTGGCGGGGCCAGCCCGAATCGACCTTTCAGCACTGGGGCTTCCTGCCGAATTCGCCGCAGGGTGCGCCCGACAGCGGGCTGAACAACCCAAATGGCGTACCGATCATGACGCCGAGCGACGGCGGTTCCTTTTACGAGCCGCAGGTCGGAAACCGCATCGGGGTGTGGGGCTTGACCAACGGCGATCTCCGATTCCGCATCCCAAACGATAACGATCCGGATGCGATCGAAAAACTCATCTGGATCCAGGTGACGTGGCAGGGCCAGTTGTTTCCGGGATTGAGCGGCGTGAGCAGCACCGATCACGCGATGAAGCTCGTTCAAGATCCGAGCACGGCAACGCTGCCCGACGGATGGCATCACACGACGTGGCTGTTCAGGCTGGACGAGTGTCCTGATTTTGAGATCGTGTTCCTTTCAAACAACGACCCCACCGGTGGCACGCTGCTCATAGATCAGGTTGTGATCGACACGATCTGCATCGTGCCGGCGCCCGGCTTTGGCGGGCTGGCGCTCGCCGGACTGGTGGTTGCGGGCCGTCGCCGCCGCTGAACGACACTCCGAATTCGTTCCGCCCGTACCCCGACGCCGTCGCCGGGGTTTTTCATTTCTCCGGATCGTCGTACGCTTGGGCATGATCCCTGCTCGCTACCGAATTTCGTCTGTTGCGGCTGTTGCGCTGGTGCTCGCGGGCTGCCGCACGGGTGGGGAGTCTTCGGGCGATGTGCTGCGCAAGCAGAATCTTGAGCTGCAGACTCAGGTGGCGCAGCTCCAGAAAGATGCGAGCGAGCTGCGCGCGAAACTGGCGGAGCTGGTTGGCGCGGGCGGGACGGGGAAGAGTCCTGAAGTTGCGGAGGCCACCCCCCGGGTCGCGAGCATCGAGATCGACTTTCTCTCCGGGCCGACGGCCGATTCTTCAACCCCGCCTCAGAGCGATCGCAACCGGACGGTTGCTGTGTACGTCAAGCCGCTCGATGGTCGGGGCCGGTTCATCCAGGCAACGGGCAAGCTGACGGTTGAAGTTTCGCGTCTGGTCTCGATCAATCAGGGGCAGCAGGGTGCGGCCGATGCCCCCGCGCGGCTGCTGGGCAGCCGCACGCTCGAGCCGCTCCAGTTGCGCGACGCGTATCGCGCCGGCTTTACCGGTACGTATTACGTTGTGGATATTCCGGTGCCTGCGTCCGATGTGCAGCCGCCAGGTCAGTTGTTGCTCCGGGTGCGATTCGCCGATGCCATCACCGGAGCGTCGTTTGATGCGAGTCGCATCGTCGGCCTGCGCTGATCTGCAGGAAATCGCTTGCCCGCTCCGGGGCGCTGTGGTATTTGTTGAGTCGGGTGCTTTACCGGAGCGCTCGGGAGAAACCGATGAGAACCGTCGTCTTTGCATGCATGTTTGCGGCCGCGTCCGTTTCGGCTGCGCCGTCGATCATCGGATTCGATGCGTCGCGGGGCGGGCAGGGTTCTCTCAACGCCGGCTCCATGACCGGGCTGCGCACGGCAATCCAAGCGGCTTATCCGGGAATCCCGATCGATGGCGTGAGCAACCTGTCCGCTGCGAATATGCAGGGGCACAGCGTCGCGTTTCTTGGAAGCGGCACCGCCGGCCAGAGCGCGATCACCCCGCTGTCCGCTGCGGAACAGGCGGCTCTTTCCAGCTTCGTTCTCGCGGGAAACGGGGCGTTGATCTTCAGCGACAATGACACCTTCGCGGGTGCCGCAAGTCAACCCGCCAATCTCTCGCTGCTTGCTCCGTGGGGCATGACGTCCACCGGCACGGGGGCGCCGTGGGAACGATTTTCGAACGTGATCAATTTCAACGCGTCGCCGGTTACGGACGGTCCGTTCGGAACGGTCACGTCGCACTCGGTCGGGTGGTCCGGGTGGTTCAACACACTTGGAAGTGCGACCGTGCTCGGCCGTCTCGCCGACAACGCGCAGCCGTCGCTCGCTGTCATCCCGCGCGGCGTACTGGGGCCGGGCAGCGGAGCGGTCGTACTCTTCTCCGATCTCACATGGACGGTTGACGGATTCTTGAACGCTACGGGAAAGAAGCTTGTTCTGAACGCGCTGGCGTTTGTCGCCGGGCCCGGATGTGTGGGCGATCTCAACAGCGACGGGTTTGTCGATGATGCGGATTTTTCGCTCTTCGCGGGTGCGTACAACGTGCTTGACTGCGCCGAGCCGGCGATGCCCGCAGGATGTCCCGCCGATCTGAATCACGACGGCTTCGTCGACGACGCGGACTTCGTGATTTTCATCGGCGCGTACAACGAGCTGGTTTGCCCCTGAAGCGGGTGTCGCACCGAATTTGCCAGGCCTGCTTACTTGCGGCCGATCAGGAAATACAGCACCAGACCGATCGCGGGCAGCATCAGGATCAACAGGATCCAGAGCAGCTTCTCGCTCACGCGACCGCCGCTTCACTCAATGAGGCAGTGGGAAACGCTCGCAGAGCCTGCGGACATCCTCGCGGATCTGTGCGCTGACTTCTGTGAACTCGGCTTCGCCCTTGAGGCCGGCGGAGAGCGCGCGATCGATGAACGACGCAATCGTGATCATGTCGGCTTCTTTCAGGCCGCGGGTGGTGACTGCTGGTGTGCCCAGGCGGATGCCGCTGGTCACCTTCGGTGGGCGGGGATCGCTCGGGATCCCGTTCATGTTGCTGATGATGCCGGATTTCTCCAGCCACTTGCTCGCGTCGGCACCAGTGAGCGCTTCGCTCCGCTTGCGGAGGTCGACGAGCATCAGGTGGTTGTCGGTGCCGCCGGTTGTGATGCGGTAGTTGAGCTTGGTGAGGGCATCGGCGAGGGCCTTGGCGTTCTTGACGACCTGGGCCGAGTACGACTTCCACTCGGGCTTGAGGCATTCGCCGAAGGCGACGGCCTTGGCCGCGATGACGTGCATGAGCGGGCCGCCCTGCATACCGGGGAAGACGGCCTTGTCGATCTTCTTGGCGATTTCTTCGTCGTTGGTGAGGATGAGGCCGCCGCGCGGGCCGCGGAGGGTTTTGTGCGTGGTGGTGGTGACGATGTGCGAGTGGGGGAAGGGGCTGGGGTGTGCCCCGCCGACAATGAGCCCGGCGATGTGCGCGACGTCGCTCATCACGAGTGCGCCCACTTTGTCGGCGATCGCCCGGAAACGGGCGAAGTCGATCGTGCGCGGATAGGCCGAGTAGCCGCAGAGCAGCATCTTGGGCTTGTGTTCGAGCACGACCTTCTCAACAGCGTCGTAGTCGATGCGCTCAAAGTCCTTGTGCGAGACGTCGTAGTGCAGCGGGTAGTGAACGGGGTTGTAGTAGCGCCCGCTGAAGTTGATCTTCATGCCGTGCGAGAGGTGGCCGCCGTCCTTGAGCACAAGGCTCGCGAAGGTGCTGCCCGGCTCCATGCAGGCCATAAACACGGCCGCGTTCGCCTGCGCGCCCGAGTGGGGCTGCACATTCGCGAACTTGCAGCCGAACATCTGCTTGGCACGCTCGATCGCGAGCGTCTCAATCTGATCGTGGAATTCACAGCCGCCGTAATAACGGGCGCCCGGATATCCCTCGGCGTATTTGTTCGTCAGGCAGGTGCCCATCGCGGCCATCACGGCGGGCGAAGTGTGGTTTTCGCTGGCGATGAGTTCCAGCGTGGTCTCCTGACGCTGTGCTTCTTTCGCGATCAGCTCGGCGATGGCGGGATCGGTCGCGCGAATGGTGGAGAGGCCGGGGACGGAGTGCGTCGCGGACGGCCCGTGTGAGATCCCCGGGGATGCTGAAACAGCGGCTGGTGTCATGGCGGGCCTCCTGAAGCGAGTGGAAAGGGTAGGAAGCGATCAGATTGTGCAGGGCCCGGGCAGTTCAGATCCGCAACGGTGAAACAAAGCTTGCCGCGTGCGGGCTGTTTTCGGTTTCGATGGCGGGCGCATGGATGATTCGACACATCCAAATCGAAATCTGTTCCACGGTATTGCTCAGTGTGGCTGTTCTCCTTCGGGCACCGTCGTTTGATCGCATCAAGCTCAGCTACTTGTCGCGTCCCTGGAACCCGCGATTGGTGAGGTCGAGCAGGTCCCCGCCCCAGGTCGGAGTTCTCGAAACACCGGGTAGGAGCTGGCTGGATCTCAGCTGCTCGGCGTGACCATCGACGAAGGCAATTCAGATGGCAAGCAGCCCGTCGTGTGAATCGGCGCTTGCATCCAGCAGGCCTGCACGCCACAATCAGTCCGGAGATTCCACGCACAATTCCGGTCGGAGAGCTTTTATGGTGTATCGGTCGGCTCAACGGTGCCTCGCCCTCGGATACCTCGTCGCTGCGATCGCCAGCATCGGTGCCCGCGCGCAGGTGGCGCAGGTCAGTCTTTTTTATTCGCTCTACTACAACCAGAGCGGCAGTGAACCCGACGCCACTCCATCGGGGTTCTTCACGACACCCCTATTCGCCGTTTCGGATGAAGCCGACCTTGACGCGGTCCGCCTCACGATCCCCGGAAGCGACGGCGACATCGACCTCACGAAGCAGTCCACCAGCTTCTACCTGACTGATTCCGCTTCCAGTGAGGAGCAGATGCTCGCCAGCTTTCCCGCCGGGGAGTACACCTTCAGAGGCCAGGGCGGAATCCTCGGCTCGGTTGTGTACACGCTGATCCGTCCCGAATCCGCGCTCTGGCCCTATGAGATTCCCTCGTTCAGTCCCGCGACGTACCACGCGGCACAACAGATCGACCCAAACTCGGAGTTCGTCTTTGAGTTCAACGCTTGGGACAGCGATCCGCAGGCAAATTACCGTTACGGCGCGCTCTACATCTACGATTACGACAGCGAGGAGCCGTTCTTCTATTCCGCCTGGCTCGGCAACGGGGACACGCAGCACTTCGTTCCGGCTGGAACGCTCCCGCAGGGCCGTCACCTCGTCGCGCAGCTCTACTTCGCGAGCCAGATCAACGAGACTGTCGATTCGGTGTACTCGGTTATCTCATTCGAACGCGCGACCGCGATGCAGATCTACACAAGTGGCGGCACGCCGGTGTGCGTCGGCGATCTGAACGGCGATGGATTCGTCGATGATTCGGACTTCGTCGATTTCGTTTTTGCGTACAACCTGCTCGATTGCGCCGATCCGGGGATGCCGATGAATTGCCCAGCCGACTTCAACTTCGACGGCATCGTGGACGACGCTGATTTCGTTTCGTTTGTCTTCGCGTACAACCAACTCGTCTGCCCCTGATTCGGGCCGACATATCGAAGATTGGGTTCTGTAAGGTCCGAGAGAGCCGCCACTTACAGGTTCTCAGCCAATTTCGCGTTTTTGACGAATAGGAACGCCTTCTAGATCGTAAAACAGTGGTTGCCCAACGGTTTCCTGATCCGACGTTCTTTGGAGATGGTCGCAATGCACTCGAACAGCCTGTACCGCGGCATCTTTGCCGCCGGCGTGTCTTCTTCCCTTTCACTCTTCGCGCTTGCCGGGCTCAACCCGGGCGAGCAGCAGAATCACAAGCCGCTTTTTGTGGAGCAAGCGGGGAGCCTCCAGTTCACCGGCCGGTTGATTGTCCGCCCGGGCGGCACGATCAAGGCGGCAAGCGGCGTTCCCGGCGCCGCCGCGGTTCGATCGGCGATGGCCCGCGCACGCCTGAATGAAGATGGCTTGCGGATTGTGAAGTACTACCCCGAGACCGACGAGTACCTCGTGGAGGCGACACCGGCTGTGGCGGTGGCGCAGATGCTGCCCGGCGCGCGGGGCCAGGTGGAGAACATGCGGGCCGAGGCGCTGCTTTCGACCGGCGATTACGACTATGTCGAGCCCGACTGGCTCTGCTGGCCGACCGCGCTGCCGAACGACCAGTTCGTCAACAGCATGTGGCATCTGAACACGATGAAGATGCCCCAGGCGTGGGATATCAGCACCGGCCTGAACACGATGATCGTTTCAACGGTCGATTCGGGCGTGGACAAGACGCACCCGGATCTCGCGTCGCGGTTGCTGCCGGGGTATGTGTCCGCGACAGGACAGACCGAAGCGCAGGGCGGCGACGTGCAGGATGTGAACGGTCACGGCACCGGCACGCTCGGCTGCGCCGGCGCGATCGGCAACAACGGTGCGGGCGTCACCGGCATGGGCTGGAACTACAAATTGATTCCGGTTCGCTGCTCGGACAGCGCGGATGGCACGGCTTCGCAGAGCGCCATTCTTGATGGTGCGCGCTGGGCCGCGAACAACGGCGCGCGGGTCGTCAGCGCGAGTTTCACGGGCGTGAACAGCACGGCGGTCAATTCGACGGGCACGTACCTGAAGAGCAAGAACTCGCTGTTTCTGTATGCCGCGGGCAACGACAACGTGAACTGGACGGGCTTCTCGTGGCCGGACACGATCGTGGTCGGCGCGACCAATCCGGGCGATACCAAAGCGAATTTTTCGGGCTACGGAAACGGCGTGTCGGTCTTTGCGCCGGGCGTCAACATCCTGACGACGCAGGATGGCGGCTGGTACGGCTACACCTCGGGCACGAGTTTCTCGACGCCCCTGACCAACGGCGTGTGCGCTCTGATCTGGTCGGTCAATCCCGGCCTGACGCCCGATCAGGTGCAGACGATCCTGTACAGCACGTGCGATCGGCTGGGCAACCTTGCATTGACGTATCCGGCGAAGGACGCCGTTTTCTCCTACGGCCGCGTGAACGCGCTCAAGGGTTTGCAGGCGGCGCAGGCGAGCATCGGCGCTCCCACGGCGGTTGCCGACAATACAGCGATCTTCCTCCCCAGCACCAAGAACATGGATGTGCTGTTGAACGATGTGGACGGCAGCATGCTCGGACTCACCTTGCTTTCGTTCGACGCGACAACGACGCTCGGCGGCACGGTGACGCGTCTGGTCGGCGCTGGGCCGAGCGGCCGCGATCTGCTCAAGTACACGCCCCCGGCCTCGATCCCGCCCGGCTCGCCGGTTCCTCCGGTCGACTCTTTCACGTACACGATCAAGAACACCGTGAACGCCGTTTCCACGGTTTCCAATACGGTCACTCTCTTCGCGAGCAACGACCTGAATCCGCCCAAGACGCCCTCGAGCATCGCGGCCAAGGTTCGCGCTTCGTATTTCGATCTCTCGGGTATCACTCCGCTCAACGCGCTCCCGAGTTTCGGCGAGACCCCGATGGTGGTCAGCCGTCTTGACTCGATCGTTGTTGCCAATCCGGGCTCGACCAGCCTCGGCGGCCTCGGCCTTGCCTCCAAGGGCGGCATCGTCTACCGCGGCTACGTGAACATCACGTCGGATGACATCTACCGCTTCTACCTCAAGTCGGACGACGGTGCCCGCATGTATGTCGATGGCCAGTTGGTCGTCGAGAACGACGGCCTGCACACGCTGTTTGAGGATTCTGGCTTCCTCCCCCTCAAGGCCGGCTATCACAGCTTCCGGATCGAGTACTTCCAGGGCGACGATTCGACCGCTTCCCTGGTCTTCAGCTACGAGTCTTACGGCGCGCTCGGCGGCCCCGTCATCACCAAGCGCACGATCCCGGCGACCGCCATCAAGCACTCTGAATGCCCCGCCGATCTCAATCTTGATGGGATGGTGGACGACTCCGACTTCGTCCTGTTCGCGACCGCGTACGACGCGTACCTGTCCTTCGATGGCGACGTCGATTACGATGGAAAAACCGACGACGCAGACTTTGTGCTCTTCGCCGGTGCGTACGACGAACTTGTCTGCCCCTGAGGCACGTTCGATCGCCGGTTCTTGCCCGCTTTTTCTGCCCGTCTTTCACGCCGGCCGACCCTGATGGGTCGGCCGGTTTCGTAATGCGGGCGACAGGACTTGAACCTGCAAGGCCTTGCGGCCACGGGAACCTAAATCCCGCGCGTCTGCCAGTTTCGCCACGCCCGCTTCCAGACTGCTTTCGACCTCTCAAATGGTACGGCGGGGGCCGTTTGACCCCAAAACCGGCCAATCTTGCGGCGGCTTGGAAACGAACGCCGACGAATCGGAACAAGTTCTTGGCTTCCTGACCTTTCCGGGGTTCTCTCAATGACTTCGCGTGAACACATGGCCGTTTCGATCGCCCCGCTCTTTTTGAGACTGGCGCTGAGTATCACATTCATCTGGGCGGGTCTGGGCAAAATGCTGGCGGACATGCCGGTCCGGGGCGAACGCGCAGCGGTGCTCGCCAATATGGATGTCGGCGTCGTTCAGCGCGCCGCCCAAAGGGGCAACAGCCCACCAGCCCCCGCCCCAACACCGGTGCCCGCGAAAGAACAGCCCAAACCTTCGGCAAAGACCCCCGCTTCGGGCCCACCGGCGTTGGTGGTTCTTGCACAATCGACCGCAGGTT